>CAJGDW010000001.1 GCA_904502115.1 Paludibacteraceae bacterium
TACGACTTTTTTGATCCAACTCAACTGCTGCATAGTCTCGAAACCAAGCTGGTTAAAAACCTATTTTTTGCCGGTCAAATCAATGGAACTACGGGTTACGAGGAAGCAGGCGGACAGGGCTTAATTGCAGGTATCAACGCCCACCTGGCTACCCAAGGAACAGACCGTTTTAGCTTGGGCAGAGACGAAGCCTACATTGGCGTACTGATAGACGATTTGGTAACCAAAGGCGTTGACGAACCCTATAGAATGTTTACCTCGCGCGCGGAATACCGCATCCTGTTGCGTCAAGACGATGCCGATGCTCGCTTAACTCCCAAATCTAGACAAATTGGCTTGGCCGACGACAGACGTTGGAACCTGCTACAAGAAAAGAAACAACACTGCGAAGCATTGAGCGAATTGCTTCGTGCCGAATCGGCTACCCCCGAGCAAGTAAACGAAGGCTTGCGTGCATTGGGTAGTTCTGAAATAAAACACCGCCATAGATTGAACGAATTATTGCTTCGTCCTGGCGTCGATTTGGCGTTCTTGGCAGCACGTGTTCCCGTGCTTCAAAAAGCGGTTGATGCCCTACCCAACCGTAAAGAAGAAATCATGGAAGAGGTAGAAATTACCTTTAAATATGCTGGCTATATTGATCGCGAAAAACAAATTGCCGAGAAATTACACCGCCTAGAACACATTAAAATTAAAGGCAAATTTGACTACGCTTCCATTACCGCTATATCGACCGAAGCACGTCAAAAACTCATTAAAACTGACCCAGAAACCATTGCACAAGCAAGCCGTATTCCAGGCGTATCGCCTAGCGACGTAAACATCTTGCTAGTAATGATGGGAAGGTAATTAAGGCGCTGCGCGCCGGTGAATCGGTGAATCGGTGAATCGGTGAATCGATAAAGAGTGGAGAAAGGAGACGTATTGATGACCGTAAGGGAATAAAGGAGAAATGAGCTTTGTTCCACGTGGAACATAATACAATAATACCAATAAACAACACCAAATGTTCCACGTGGAACAAGCGACAAGTGACAATCGACAAACAACATAATTATATGACCTTACAAGAAGCACAAAAAATTATTCGCACCGTACAAGACTTTCCTAAAAAAGGAATCGGTTTTATCGATTTGGTTCAACCTTTGCAAAACGTTGAATTTGTAGATTGCGTTCGTAACGAACTAAAATCGTTGTACCAAGACAAGGGAATCACCAAAATTGTAGCCGTTGAATCGCGTGGTTACTTTTTTAGTTCTATCCTAGCTGCCGATATCAAAGCAGGCATGGCACCCATTCGTAAAAAAGGAAAATTACCTCCCGAAACCATTCAAGAAACCTACCAAAAAGAATACGGCGAGGACACCATCGAAATGCTAAAAGATAGCGTAACCGAGGACGATGTAGTTTTGCTACACGACGATATTTTGGCAACAGGCGGCACCATTCAAGCAGCCTGCAACATGCTTCGTAAAATTGGCGTAAAAAAGATTTACATCAACTTTATTGGCGAAATTGACTTCCTAGAAGGAAGAAAATGCATCGACCCTGAAATAGAAACCACTGCTCTATTCCATTTTTAATGCCCTACACCGACCACATAAAACAATTGGTAGCTGCCCTGCCTAACACGCCGGGGGTATACCAATATTTTAACCAAGAAGGTAAGATTATTTATGTGGGCAAGGCAAAAAACTTGAAGCGACGCGTATCGTCGTATTTCAACAAATCGCAACAAAGCGCCAAAGTAACGGCATTGGTAAAACACATATACGATCTAAAATACATCGTAGTGGAGAGCGAAACCGATGCCTTGTTGTTGGAAAATAACCTGATCAAACAATACCAACCACACTACAACATTTTGCTAAAAGATGGCAAAACATACCCTTGGTTGTGTATTACAAAAGAAGAATATCCGCGCATATTTAAAACGCGTCAGGTAATGCGCGGTGCTGAATATTTTGGACCCTACAGCTCGGTTTGGGTACTGGATACCCTACTGGATTTAATACGTAGCATCTACCCGGTAAGAACGTGCAAAATGCCCCTTTTTACCGATAAAATTGAGGCGGGCAAATACAAGCTGTGCTTGGAGTATCATATTAAAAATTGCATGGGTCCTTGCGAGGGAAAACAAAGCAAAGAAGCGTACCAAAAAATGATTACCGAAATCAGGGAAATTGCCAAGGGCAATAGCTCGGTAATTACAAGCATGCTGCAAAATGAAATGAAGCAATTGGCCGCCGAATATCGATTTGAAGAAGCGGCGGCTGTAAAGGCCAAATACGACGCACTGCTGCAATATCGCAACAAAACCGTTATTACTACCACCGCTACCGAAAACATGGATGTAATGAGCTACGAAGAAGATGGAAACGCTGTTTACATCAACATGCTACACATAGTAGAGGGGTCTATTGTAAAAGGTCTCACCATTGAATACAACAAACTCATGGACGAAGCACCCGAAGAGGTACTAGCCATGGGCATGTTAGAATTGCGCGACAGGCTTGGCAGCAAGGCTAAAACGGTGCTGGTTCCATTTATTCCATCCATTGAACTGGACGGCGTAACCCTAAGCATTCCACAACGGGGCGACAAGAAAAAACTGCTGGATTTATCGGCACAAAACGTAAAACAGTACAAGGTTGACAAGTACAAGATAAGCGAAAAATTAAACCCCGAACAACGCCAAACACAGGTACTGAATGCGCTAAAAGAGCACCTAAAATTAGAGAAGTTGCCCATGCATATTGAGTGTTTTGACAACTCAAATATATCGGGCGATAGCGCAGTAGCAGCTTGCGTGGTGTACAAAAAAGCCAAACCTTCCAAACAAGATTACCGAAAATACACCATAAAAACAGTGCAAGGTCCGGACGATTATGCCTCGATGCGAGAGGTAGTGTTCCGCCGTTATAAACGCATGCTGGAGGAACAAACTCCCCTACCCGATTTAATTGTAGCCGATGGGGGGATTGGCCAAATGGAATCGATTCGCCAGGTAATAGAAGACGAATTGCAGCTGAACATTCCCATTGCCGGGTTGGCAAAAAACGACAAGCACCAAACGCGCGAATTGCTTTTTGGATTTCCACCACAAAGCATCGGGCTGAAAGCAACCGACGCTTGCTTTAAATTTTTGGCAGGCATGCAAGAAGAAGTGCATCGATACGCCATCGAATTTCATCGAGACAAGCGAAGCAAGAAACAAACGGCCTCGGAGCTGGACGAAATCAAAGGAATTGGCGAAGAAACCAAAAATAAACTTTTATTAACATTTAAAAGCGTAAAACGCATCAAAGAAGCAACACTCGAAAACCTAGAAAATTGCATCGGAAAATACAGAGCATCAATAATTTACGATTATTTTCACGGTTAATTAAGTGTCTCAGAATTAAAAATTTGAGCATCGACCGTATAGCGAGTCGTAAAAATCAGCATAAAAAACAGAAAAATGAGGGTAGTTATACAACGTGTTACTTTTGCCAAAGTAGAGGTAGATAAAAAAGTAGTGGGCGAAATTGAAAATGGCATGATGATTTTGGTGGGCTTTGAAAACGAAGACACCAACGAAGATTTAACTTGGATGGCAGGCAAAATTACATCGCTTCGAATTTTTGACGACGAGCAAGGGGTGATGAACAAATCCATCATCGATGCGGGCGGCGACATTTTATGCATCAGCCAATTTACCTTGCATGCCCTTACCAAAAAAGGCAATCGCCCATCGTACATTAAAGCGGCCAAAGGCGAAGTGGCAGAACCGCTGTACCACGAATTTTGCAACAAATTAAAAAATAACTTGAATAAAGAAATAAAAAAAGGTATTTTTGGAGCTGATATGAAAGTGTCGCTCTTAAACGACGGACCTGTTACCATCTGTATCGATTCTAAAAACAAAGAATAAATGAAAGACTTTAAAGAATTATTTGAAAGCTATCCCCTACCCGCTACCGAAGAACAAATTAAAGCGGATGTAAAAAATATCATCGACAAACGTTTTGAACAAGTAGACCGTTTGAGCACTTGCAAAGAATTGTTTGCACACCTAGAACTTACCACCCTAAAAGTAACCGATAACGAGGATACCGTAAAGGCATTGGTAGAAAAGGTAAACGATATGGACGAACATTTCCCAGAGTTGAGCAAACCCATGGGCATTTGCGTGTATCCATCGTTGGTAGAAACGGTAAAAAACAGCCTTACCGAAGACGTAAAAATAGTAACCGTAATTGGTTTCCCATCGTCGCAAACCTATTTGGAAGTAAAAGTGGCAGAAACCGCTTTAGCGCTCTCGTACGGCGCTGACGAGATTGATATGGTACTTCCTGTAGGAAAATTCTTACAAGGCAACTACGACGAAGTATTTGACGAAATTTCGGAGATTAAAGACTGTTGTCGTGGTGCCAAATTAAAAGTGATTTTGGAAACAGGCGCATTGGGCAGTATTGAAAACATCCACAAAGCCGCTATTTTGGCCATGGAAGCAGGTGCTGACTTTATCAAAACATCAACTGGTAAAGACCAACCCACCAACCTGTACCATGTATATGCCATGTGCAAAGCCATGGATGCTTACTACAAACAAACCCAAAAAAGAGCGGGTATTAAAGTGGCAGGTGGCGTAACCACCAAACAAGATGCCTTGCTTTACTATTGCATTGTAAGCGAACTATTGGACGAAGAATGGCTAACGCCCGATTACTTGCGCATTGGCGCCAGCAAATTGGCCAACAACCTGCTTACCGAAATTGAAAAAGAAGAGATACAATACTTTTAAAAATTAAGGCTCTCATGAGAGCCTTAATTTTTAGTCAAAAGTTATAAACTTACTTTTAAAGGAGGAATTTCAAGGCGTCCATACTAAACATTAAAACGGAAGTGCATTATATCACCATCCTGCACCACGTATTCTTTACCCTCTACGCTCATTTTGCCCGCTTCTTTACAAGCAGCTTCAGAGCCCAAAGCAATGAAATCTTCGTATTTGATAACTTCGGCACGAATAAAACCTTTTTCAAAGTCGGTGTGAATAACACCAGCACATTGAGGTGCTTTCCAACCTCTGTGGAAAGTCCATGCACGTACTTCTTGCACACCTGCCGTGATATAGGTTTGCAAATCTAGCAATTTATAAGCTGCTTTGATAAGGCGGGCAACACCCGACTCTTTCAAACCTACTTCTTCTAGGAACATTTGGCGTTCTTCGTAGGTTTCTAACTCGGCAATATCGGCTTCGGTAGCAGCAGCAACAATTAAAATTTCGGCGTTTTCGTCTTTTACTGCTTCGCGTACCGCGTCCACGTAAGCATTACCGTTTACTGCACTGGCTTCGTCTACGTTGCAAACATACATAACAGGTTTGTCGGTTAGCAAGCAAAGATCGCGTACCAATTTGCGTTGTTCTTTGTCTAGTTCTACGGTACGAGCCGATTTACCTTGTTCCAATGCCTCTTTATACATGGCATAAATGGTATAAAGCGCTTTGGCGTTTTTGTCGCCTGCATTGGCTTGTTTGTAAACTTTTTGAATGCGGCTGTCGATGGTTTCAAGGTCTTTTAATTGCAACTCCATGTCGATGATTTCTTTGTCACGAACAGGGTCTACACTACCATCTACGTGGGTAACATTTTCGTTATCGAAACAACGCAACACGTGCAAAATTGCATCGGTTTCGCGGATGTTTGCCAAGAATTTATTGCCCAAGCCTTCGCCTTTGCTAGCACCCTTTACCAAACCTGCAATGTCTACAATTTCTACGGTAGTAGGTACAATGCGTTGCGGATTGATTAACTTAGCCAACTCGTTAAGACGTTCGTCGGGAACAGTAATAACACCTACGTTGGGTTCGATGGTACAAAAAGGGAAATTGGCAGCTTGTGCCTTAGCGTTCGATAAACAGTTGAAAAGGGTCGATTTTCCTACATTTGGAAGCCCTACAATGCCACATTGTAATGCCATAACATAAATTAATTGAATTTGAGCGCAAAAGTAGTAAAAAATTACCTATTTTTGCCCAATAAATTCTATTCGATGAACAAAAAGACCAAAATAATTATTTCTATCATGGCAATAATTGGCACGCTCATTATTGCTGCGTTGACTGTATTGCTAGTAAATACGTATTCTAATTTGAACCAAACAGAAAGCGAAATAAAAGAAATAGAAAAGGTAATGGAGTTTGAAAAACAAGTTTCTATCGAAGAATTTGAAAAACTTTCACAAGAATACGAAGAGTTTTACATTGAAATCAATAACGACTCCTTGCTTCAACTTATTAACGAAGAAAAACAAAAAGTAAAGGACCTTCTACAAGAACTAAAAACCGTAAAAGCAACCAATGCTAAACGTATTAGGGAATTACAAAAAGAGTTGGGAACTGTTAGGGGTGTATTAAAACAATACATCGCTCAGGTTGACTCACTTAACCACGAAAACATCAAGTTAACCCAAGAAAACGTCAAAGTACGCAAACAATACGAATCGGCTACCAAAACGGTAAAAGAAATGGAAGAAAAAAATGCCGAATTGGGTAAACTAATTGATATGGCAGCCGTTTTAGAAGCTCAAAATATTCAGGTAAGAACCCTAAATAATAAGGGTAACGATACCAAAAGATTGAAACGCATTACCAAATTTGAATTTTGCTTTACCATTTTACGCAACATAACCGCCGAAAGAGGCGAAAAAACCATCTACATCTGTATTAACGCTCCAAGCGGAGAAGTTATGACCTTATCGCCCGACCAATTGTTTACTTTCGAAGAGAATGAAATAGCCTACTCGGCTAAGAAAAACATTGCATATACGGGCGAAAACACCGATGTATGCATCTACTACGACATTGAAAATGCATTGGAAAAAGGCACCTATCACATTGGTATTTTTGCCGATGGAAACTTAATTGGAACAACCGGCTTTGCTCTTAACTAAACAGCATGAGTAGCATATACATTCATATTCCTTTTTGCCAATGTAGATGCTCATACTGCGATTTTTATTCCACCACACAACTCGCATCGCGCGACGAATACGTCAACGCACTTTGCCATGAACTTGTTCAACGCAAAAACGAGCTGCCCACTACTCCCATTCAAACCGTTTACTTGGGCGGAGGCACTCCTTCTGTGCTTACCCCAAAGCAATTAGACCGTATTTTTACCATGCTGGGGGCTCATTATAACCTTTCTCAACTGCAAGAATGTACCATTGAGTGCAATCCAGACGATATAAACAGTGTGTATTTATCGGATTTAAAATCCTTTCCCATTAACCGAATCAGCATGGGAATACAATCGTTTAACGATGATGAATTAACCTTGATGAACCGACGACATACGGCCAAACAAGCCATACAAGCCGTTCATGATATCGTAAATGCTGGGTATAGCAATTGCAGCATCGATTTGATATACGGATTGCCACAGCAAAGTGTAGAAACATGGGATTTGAATCTAAAAACGGCTTTATCATTGCCCATTAAACACCTATCTGCTTACCATCTTACCTACGAAAAAGGAACTAAAATGTTTGGGTATCAGCAACAGGCAGTGAGCGAAGAAGATAGCTGCTTGATGTTTGAAACCTTGCACCAACGTACCCAGCAAGCTGGCATGGAAGCCTACGAAATATCCAATTTTGCCTACCCAGGTTATCGATCCAATCACAACAGTCGTTATTGGCAAAACAAACCCTATTTGGGCATTGGCGCAGCGGCTCATTCGTACAACGGAATTAATAAAAGAAGGTGGAATGTGGCAGATTTAACAAAATACATTGTTGGAATTACTCAAAATAATGCTAATTTTGAAGAGGAATTGCTTGATAACGACGATTTATACAACGAGTTACTATTAACATCGTTACGTACAAAAGAAGGCGTTAATACGGCGCTAATTCCACCCCAATACCAACAGCATTTTGCTAGGCAAAGTAAAAAATACCTAGACAAAGGCATGCTTTTATTACAAGATGGTTGGTGTCAATTAACCCCAAAAGGCATTTTTATATCCGATGGCATTATTTGCGATTTGATGGTATGAAGTTTATTCTAACATACAAAAAAACCATTCTATTCAGCATATTATTGTTGATTGTATCGTTGATTAAATTTCCTTCTGTAGACGATATTTTGAACATGCTGTGGGTAGACGTCGTACCCATTCATCCTACCATCGAAAATTCCATTGTTAGCATTAGCGTTACCCAAAATGTAGATAAATACGAACACTGTTTTTTATACGCTATTTTGGTGTTTTTAATGTGGATGGAAATTCCCAAAAAACACAGAAAAAAACAATATAACATCCTATTCATTTATGCATCATCGTTGGGGATAATCATTGAATTATTACAAGGTTTAACCCCTCATCGATCGCTAAATGTAATGGATATTGTAGCCAATACAGCGGGTATTAGCATTTCCTTAATTCTCATCTTTATAATGTCTTATTTTTATGTACGAAAACGAAAAAATGTACCAGCTGGCATTGACCCTCCTCAAAGGTGTTGGCCCTGTCAATGCAAAAAATTTAGTAAATTGTTTAGGTAACGCAAAGCATCTTTTTACGCTTACAAAACAAGAAATTGCCCACTTGAGTGGACTTTCTTCTGCTGCTATTTCTTCCATTACAAATCAATATTCTGCGGTTCTTAAAAAAGCCGAAAAAGAGATTTTACTTTGCCAAGAAAAAAACATTACTCCCCTATTTTATACCGATGCAGCTTTTCCCAAACGCCTGCATGAATGCATAGATGCGCCTCTTTTTTTATTTAGCAAAGGACACGTAGATTTTAATAACGCTAAATTTGTGTCGATAGTAGGCACTCGACAAGCTACCAATTATGGCAAAGAACAGTGTTTGCAATTGGTAACCGATTTAGCAAAAACTATTCCTAATTTGGTAATAGTAAGTGGGTTAGCATACGGTATTGATATTGCAGCACACAAAGCGGCTTTGCAATGCAATGTTCCTACCATTGGTGTGATGGCCAGTGGTTTTCATCGCATTTATCCTACGGCTCATATTCCCATTGCTATGGAAATGCTGCAGCAAGGAGGCATTATTACCGAACAACTTTACTATGACGAAGCCTTAAAACCAAATTTTATAAAACGAAACAGGATTATAGCCGGAATGTGCGATGCATTGGTGGTGGTAGAAAGCGCTGCAAAAGGCGGTGCATTGGTAACTGCCAGTATTGCGGGTACCTATAACAAAGATGTTTTTGTTTTTCCTGGCAGGTGCAACGATACGGTTTCGGCAGGATGCAATGCTCTCATTAAGCACAATAAAGCGGCTTTAATAGAAAATGCAGCCGATTTAATGTATTATATGGGTTGGGATAGCCAAGCAACACGTCCCTCTTCTACTCCAAGTGCCCAATTGCCTGCTTTTTTTCAAGAACTGAACCCTATCGACCAAAAAATAGTGTCGTGTATTTTTGAAGAAAAAATCCTACACATCGATGATTTATCGAATAAAACACAAATACAGGTAGAAGATTTATTGCCGATGTTGTTGTTATTAGAATTTCAGAATATAGTAGTATGTTTACCTGGCAATCGGTATAAACTAAAATAATAGACCCTATAAAAAAACAAAAGGTAGTCACGCCTGACCACCTATTTGCTAACCTTAAAATCAAATACTATGAAAAAATCACAATGCAAATGTAGATGATTTTTATTGACCAACAAGGACTTGAAAAATAATTTCACCAAAAAGCAATCAAATAGGGTTCTTTTATTACAATCGGTTTACAATGTTGTTAATAAGCTATTACAAACCGTTCAAAACTTTGTTCATAACTTGTCGGAAATAAGGAAAAAATAAATTTGGATTTTTGATAATTGGTATTGCATGTATCTTTTCTTTTTACTTCCAAATAAATTTGTTATTTCTTACACCAAAAAAATAAACACGCTTATTAACGCATTTTTTATGGTTAGCAGTAAAAAGTTTCTTACATTTGCAGTTATAAACACTGTGTTAATAACTAATACAACCTACAAATTATAAGGAAGTTAGTATGTTAATAACTGGTTGATAACCTTTATTTTTTTGATAATAACGTAAAAAGCAAATAAACAGCACTTTTTTTATCAACTAATTAACAACACCTTATTCTTCCTTTTTAATTTCTTTTTTTAATGTTTTTAATTTAAATAAAAAATAAAATGGATTGGGTTAAAAAGATAGCAGAGTTAAAGAAGCAAAAGAATGCCATCATTATGGCGCACTATTACCAAGATGCAGCCATACAAGATATAGCCGATTATGTAGGCGATAGTTTGGCGTTGGCACAATGGGCTGCAAAAACCGATGCAGATATCATTGTGATGTGTGGTGTGCATTTTATGGGAGAAACGGCAAAAATTTTATCGCCCAGTAAAAAGGTATTGGTACCCGATACAGCAGCTGGTTGTTCGTTGGCCGATAGTTGTCCAGCCGATGAATTTGCATCGTTTATCAAACAACATCCTAACCATACCGTTATATCGTATGTAAATACCACAGCAGCTGTCAAAGCATTAACCGATGTGGTGGTAACATCGACCAATGCAAAAGCCATTGTAGATACTTTCCCAAAAGATGCACCCATCATTTTTGGTCCAGACTATAATTTAGGTAACTATATCAATAGTGTAACCGGCAGAAAAATGGTATTGTGGAAAGGTGCTTGCCATGTTCACGAAAAATTTACGGTTGATAGAATTAAAGCATTAAAAGAACAATATCCAGATGCACCAGTATTAACCCACCCAGAGTGCAAGCAAGAAATAGTAGAAATTTCCGATTATGTAGGATCTACTCAAGCTATTTTGAATTATGCAGGTAAATCGGATGCTTCTACCTTTATTGTCGTAACAGAAAGCGGTATTTTGCACAAAATGAGGCAAGCATATCCTACCAAAACCTTTATTGCGCCATCGGTAGAAGGTGCAGCTTGCAATGAGTGCAATTACATGCGCTTGAATACCCTAGAAAAAGTATACAATTGCTTGTTAAACGAATCGCCTCAAATTATTATAGACGAAGAATTGGCACAAAAAGCGGTTAAACCCATTGTGCGCATGTTGGATTTGTCTAAATAGTTACCACTTGTACTGCAATAAAAAATGCAGATAGGTTTGGTAGGGTCCTTCTATGGTTTCATTTCCCGATCCGATGCTGTTTTGATTCCAGTACCAGGTATGCGAAAATTTTAGGTACAATCCCCATCCTTTATAAGGTTTATACCCTATATTGAGGTAGGTTTTTACTCCTTTACCATAATAAGCCGTGTTCGAAAATGCATACAAAACATCGTTTTCGTACACGGTTATTTTGTTGTCATAATCGGGAACATCAAAAAATGCCAATCGTCCTATAACAGATAAGCAATTGTTTTTCCATCCGATATCCTGAAAAACTACATTTCCAAGGCATAAATCGGTAGTATTATATTGAAAAAAATGCGCTATCCAACCCGATTTTACTACACATCCGTTATTAAAAGTACCTTGGTATAGCATTTGCAATTGATTTTTAGTGTATCGATGCGTAGGCAAAATGCTTTCGTTGCTATTAGAAGCATTTCTTTCGCCCAATGTCCATTTCCATTTTGCCAATAATTGTTGGTTTTGATTCGGTGTATAAGCCAATGATAAATGCGTTTTGTAATGTATGGCTGGTTTACTTACCCGATAGACTTGTTGCAAGGATTGATACACATCGGCACAGGCATTTAGTTTTATTTTGCTACTTATTTGCCATTCTAAACCGCTAAAAACACCCATTTCTCCGTTTTTATAGCTACTTTCTATGCTATTATAACCCGATGCATTGTTGTATCCATTATCGTAATAGCGAATTTGCAATGCATACAACAAACTGCTGTGTAATTGCACCTGCATGTTTTGTAATGTGGCTATTTTGCCTAGATGATTGACGGCAATTTCGCCCGAAAACTGAAAATTTTTATAGTACGTTCTATAATCCAATCCCATAAATGCCAGGTGGGTAAACGCATCGTATATACAGGTAGTTCCTATTTTAAAATGAGGGTATCGAGCATGAATGTTAGCCCCAACTAACCATTGATAGCCACTTTTTTTCTTTTCCCAATCGGACAAAGTTCGATGAATACCATTGGCTAAATCGGTATAATTAATGGATCCAAATGCCGTAAACTGCCAATGTTTGGTTTGTAAAGACAATCCTGTTCCCCGTAAATAATAGGTTTCTGATCCTTTCTTTTTGCCTGTTAATTTGTCTTGTCGTTTTACCATCGAACTTAAATTAGACCAGTTTCCAAATGAATTTCCATTTCCCATTACCAACCCTTGCCCAAATTGAGCATTGTAATCGCCAATTACCAAGTTTTTTAGTACACCTATATTTTTCCACTGCAAATGACCACCGTAAAAATCAAATCCAATGTTATAGGGTGGAGTAAAGGGTTCGCCAGCATCCTGTTCTAAGGTGGCACTTAACGAAAATTGTTCTTGATTTAGTTGGTAATTGATGTAACCTGCCCAAGGTAGACCCAAATAATTTCCATTTAGATACCCTCTTTTTTCTTGTATTGTATAATCCAATCGGGTAGTGATTTGCTGTTTGGCATATTGAAAACTGTTTTTAAACGAAAAAGGAGTGCGTTGTTGGCAGGGTTGTGCAATGACAAAAGGCATAAGTAGGGACAATGTTTGTTCGTCAAATCCTTCTATTAGGCTAAGTTCGTATGGAGTCGCAAAAAAATCCCTATCGTGGCGGTATTCCAATAAATTTTCTATTTGTCTTTCGGACAGAAAAGGAAATTGTTCCAATGTTTCGCGGGTTACATCATTTAAATTGATGGGATGCTCCAGTTTATCTTGTAACAAGAAAACAATGTTTTCTGCTAGTTCGTTATTATCAGTATAAGAAACCAACCATGTTTCGACGGCCGATGGTAGGGTAGTAGCCATAACAAACCCACTTAAAAACCATCCTACAATGAAAATAATTACTCGTTCCATTGGTAAATGAGTCCAATAGCAGTATTCAAACCAGTAGAAAAATGGTATTGAACACCCACATCCAAACAAAAACGATGAAAGGTGAATCCTATGCCCAACGATGGGGTAAGGTCTTCGCAAATGTACAGTCCAGTACGAATAGCTAGTAATTTGATCACTTGGTAATCGATGCCTACACTGTAAGCAAAAGGTTGGTCGATGGCTTTGTGTACCTCGGCTGTAAGCAATACTTTTTGAGCAATATGGTACCCCATGCCCAAACGAAAAATTACTGGCAGACGTATGTTTGCTGTTTCGGTAGTAAAGGCAGAAAAACTAACGTTGCATACCGAAAATCCTACCCGCATGTTTTTAAAAGGAAATACTTGCATGCCTAAACTTACGCACCCGCTGTGCAGGTATCCTTCTTTGGGCGATTGATACAATCCGTTGTATTCTGCTTGCAGGGCAATGGCTATGTAGGGTTTAAAAAAGTGCCCAAACGATGCCTGAACCGAAAACTCGTTATAAGCACCAAATCCATGAAAAAAACCTTTTATACCTACATTAACGTATTTATTGGAATAAACCATGGCGATGTTGTACAGTCCAAGTTGAGGCAGTGTGGCTTTGTTTTGTGCATATACTTGCAGTGATGAGGCAGTATGCAATGCCATAGAAGCGATATCCGTTCCTAAATAGGGCGATGAAATACACGTAGTGGCATTTCCCATAGCCATAGAAATGGGATGATGATCGTGTCCATATTGCATGGCAAAGATGGGCGATAAGTAAAAAAAATAAATTATTTTTGTAAGGATGATAAGTGCAAAACGTTTCATACTATTTTTGGTGCTAAGCTCAATGAGTTTAGTGGTTTGGTCGTCGCCTTATTACAGCGAGCAATTGCAAGGGTATTTGTTGCCAGCAGTCACGTACAATGGCGATACAATTCCTCATATTAGGTTGAGAGAATTTCCTGTTTTTCCAAAACCGAAGTTTAAGGATAAAAAGACAGAAAAATTTTATTGGAGAACTGTTCGCGATGTCAAAAAAGTTTATCCCTACGTTAAGTTTGTGGGTGAGGAGTACCGCAGAATAGATGCTATGTGCGATACCATATCCGATAAAAAAGAAAAAAAGCGTTACTTAAAAAAGTACGAAAAGGAGCTTTTAAAAAAGTACAAACCCATCATGAAAACCTTTACTCTTTCGCAAGGAAAAATGATGATTAAACTTATTGATAGGGAATGCGAAAAAAGTTCATACGATCTAATTAAAGAATTTAGGGGCGGTTTTGTGGCCTGGTGGTGGCAAGTGTTTGCTAAAATGTTAGGAGCTGACTTAAAAGACGATTACGACATATCCGAAAAAGAACAAGATAAAATAATAGAACGCGTTATTCTATTGTATGAAGCAGGGGCCTTGTAAAGCCCCTGCCTTTTTTTACTCTACTTCTAATTGTGTGGTGCTCCATTTACTCCATAAACCCAAGGCATCTTTTGCGCGAACACTTACGCTGTAAGTGCCAGGCGCTTGAAAAATGTGGTAAACCGAATAAATAGGACTTCCTACAATGTAAGTTCCCCCTTTGGCAGCCCTTCCGGCATTGGCATTGGGTACGTACGGATTAAAATCGTCGGTTTCGTAGCCCATTTCGTTAAATACCAATTCGCTCCCATCTTGTGAACCAATCAAAAATTCGTAGGCAACCACACTGTCGTTTTCTGGGTCGATGGTACGGCTAGCATCAATGCGGTACTCCCTATTTTCTTTTTGTGTAATGCTGAACGATGGAGTAGGAGGTTGATTGGCACTTACACTTACCTTGATCCATGCACTTCCCTGGGTTTGGTAATAATCTTCCAGGCCTACTTGAATGGTAGCTTTGGTAATAGTATCGGTCAATGTGGTAGTAGGAAGCAAACTTTCAATTAAAATTTTATTGGTGTTGGCCACCTTTCTGGCGTTCAAGGCGTGTAATTTTCCCTCGTGTGTGATAATGCCAAAAAGCAAAGAGTCTTTTACTTGGTAATCGTCGTTGTATTGGTAATACAGCGTGCGTTTTTCACCGTATCGCATGTTTACGTAAAAGGTATCATTTGCCAAATCCATGTGTTCGTTATCCGCCAATAAAATAATGGGTGCGGCATTGTTGTCTTTGAATACATCGCTTCGGTTTTCGCAGGCACATAAAAGCAATAAACAGCCTGTCAGTATGCTAAAAAGTAGTTTTTTCATAAGAATGGTTTTTATTGTTTGCAAATTTTGTAGTTTTTACCGTCCACTTGTAAAAGGTAAAATCCTTGTTCTAAATGGTGCAATGGTAATTCGTAATTACCACTAACTGTAGTGGGTGCTATCAGGGTTTGACCCATTATATTGTACAAAGCAATGGAGTAGGTTGGTTTGTTGGTATGAATGAAAAGCGTATATCCATTTTGTGCATTCAATAGGGTAGGACTCACTTCTTGTATCCACAAATGGCCCATTGGGTAGCTGTCTTCGGTTTCAAAGTATGATTGCATGTTTCTGCCTTCTGCACCTTCTACAAAAATATTTTCGGCCAATACTGTTTCGTTGCACCCATTTTTAGAGGTAGTAGTTAGCTTAATTTTGTGTTGTCCCAAGTTGTACAAATAGCAGGCAGGATGAACCAAATTAGAGGTAGTTCCTTCTACGGTTCGCCCATCGCCCATGTAGTTTTCTTGTAGTTGCAATACCCATTGGTTCAGGTGTTCTTCTGCATTGACCGTTTGGTTAATGAGTTGAATTTTACTACCAGGTGGTACCACTAGTTTGGTTTTCAAATCGTATTCGTAATTGTTGTACACAATAGAAAATCCGGTATTAAAAGCATCGATGCTGATAGGAATCGTAACGGTATTGCTGCGTACACCTGTTTTTGTGTCGTAACGGTACACACTAAGGGTAAAATCGGTTGTTGCCTTGTTAATGATGCATTTGTTATCGGTGTTGCTGTATTGGGTACTGATGGTAGAGAGTACCAACGATGGGTCGGATGCACTCCAAATGTATCGGGTATTTTTATTGATGAGTTCGTCGGGTTCGTTCACCACAACGCTTACTTTTTCGTTGGGGCATTCGGCATTGAAAACCTGTATATTTTCTTCGCTCAGTAGTGCCGAACTCAGCATCCACAAACTATTCGATACCGATACAATTTGGCTGGCCTCGTCGTTGTTTTTGCGCGAGAACACAAAACGAGCAATTTCCCAATTTTCTTGCAAGTCTTTTAGGGTTTCGTCGGGCAACGAAACATATTTAGTGCTCGAGTTTATTTTTTTGGTACCACTATCGGTTACTTGCGCATAGTACCTAGAGTTGATAACAATGGGTTCCCATTCATCGTTGCTAGATTTGCGCATCCATTGGTAGGTAAAACTGATTCCTTCTGCCTGATTTACTTCGCCATAACCACCCAATACAGGATACGATCCAACAACATAAGGGTTACTATCGCCCGATGGAACAAAAACCGTATCCGATGCCGTATGCTTAAATTCAATGCGATTGCCAGTAATGGCAGGTACGTATTTTAGTTCAATTTTAATGCTATCCGAGACACATCCAAAGGCATTTGTTTTGCGGATGTAAAACGACGGATTGGGTCTTTCGTTGTGGTAAGTAAGTTGGGTAGTTCCTTCTATGTTCTGCATAAAAGGCAACCATTGGTTTTGCTGAATAGAGTCTTGCACCACCCATTGTTCTTGTTGCTGATTGTGCCAATCTTGTCGGAGCGCGCCGTATTCTTTGATTTGCTTGTGGGTAGCATCGTCCAGGCTAAATCCAGTATCGCCTTCAAAATCCCACCCTTCTTGTAAAATAATCTGGTAGCACTCGTTTCTACTCAATGCATTCCAATCGTACTGCAGTAAACGCGGTTGTTTTTTAGCCACTACGGCTCTGTATTCGTACGCATCGCCTACCTGATTGTTTTGAATGGTAATGCTGGGTGACGAATTTTCTAGGCACATCAATTGCAAGTACCCATTGATGCTATCTGCTTTGGCAATGGCAGCAGTCGATTTGATTTGCTGCATCAAAATATTGTCTTTGGGCAATCGATGAATGGTAAAACTTTTGCTCAAACTATCGTTGCACAAGGCGATGACGCATTGGTAAGTAACACTGTCTTGTGGTAAAGCTGGAATGTAGTAATGGTTTTGTGCTGCCACCAATTTTTTACTACCATCGGCTTGGAGTTGGTAAACGCGGTAGTGGGCATTGTTGCGTAGTAGTGTCGCTTCGTTGTTCGATAAATTATTGCTACCAACAATGTCAAAACGAATGTTTCTTTCCGTTAGTGGTTCGTTGTTGCACAAGTAAGTATCTTCTGGCCAATTGTAATGGGTAAATCCAAAATTTTGTGCCAAAGGTTTGCTCAAGGCTCGGTACGTATAATAATCGTGCGATACAACACTGATGTAGTAGTAGGTTTTTCCGTTGATTTCGATGGGATAATTGTACAGGTCGCTTTCTTCTGTCGATGCGAATGCTTTTAGCACGCACAATTGGCGAAAATAGAGGGGTTTCCCATTGCTCAAAATAGACGATTTGAGTAATATATCCTTGCTATCTACCACTATTTGACTGTTGACATCAAAATTGTTAATGCGGTTAATGTCGTTATCGGCAATGTTTTTCCATGTAACAGCATTGGTTGATACTTGCCAAATGTAGTGAGGGCAGTAAATAGTAGGCGATGTGTTGTTACATACAATCGATTTTCCTACCAAATGAATGATGTTTGCGGTATCGTTCGTAGCACAAATGCGTACTTCTGCTTGTTCGTCAGCACTTAATGTAGGGAAACTAACCTGAGGAACTAACTTGAACATTAAGCAATTTTCGCCCAAATACAAAAAGGGATAATTTTCTTTTTTACTTGCATACGTGCTGATAACTTCCGATGCTGGTCCATAAAAAGTACATCCCATAGCATTAGTAACATCGTGCACAGCATTATAGGTGTAATGCATTTTGTTCCACACCTTAAACACCAAGTGATCATCTAGGTTACCAGATGGCAGTTTGGCTTGCCACAAATCGCGTACGTGGTAAGTTCTACTAAACCATCTACCACCCATCTTTTCAAAATCACTGAGTTTGCTAATGGCATTTTCGTTAAAAAGTGTGCCTTGTTGGTTAATGGTTTGCAATAGAATAGGTCGCATGCGAGTAATACCATACGCCCCATCTGCATACAATTGAGAAATTCCATGAATGTATTCCTTGTTGTTGTATTTTTTCTCGATGAACTGAAAAACCGTAGGGTTGGTGGTTTTTACAAAATCAAGGTAGCGTAAAGTAGTGGATGATGGTTGCGTTTTGCCACTGAGGCAATCGCTTAGTTCTTGTTTCACCGTTGTAGCAGTCGGAATCTGGTAACTTTCACCTACACCACAAATAAAAGTACTGTACCCATCGTATTTTTGATTGTCGATGATGGTATCAACGGGGGTGTTGTCGGTAGACAGGCTGATGTTGAAAACAGCATCGGGGTGGTTGTATACCAATCGGTAACCTTCATCGTTTAGGGGGTTGGCAGTAGAGTTGCCATGTATCACCGATTTATGGCTATTTACGTATTCTATTTTTGTTTTACCACCCGATCGGTTTTTATCGGAAGAGGCAGTTAGTACAATGGGTGTATCGCCGTTGATGTATTTTAAAGCACTTTCGTATTTGCAAAAAATATTATCGGCACCATTTTCGTAGTGTTTGCCTACGGTAGGAGTGTTGGTAGGAGCTACATCGTTGGGTCTAACCGATAACTCTATTTTAAAATCGTAGGTTCCTTCTTTTAATCCGCTGGGAAGCTGCCAAGTAATGTTGTATTCAAACGGTTTTTTGTCAATAACACTAATGTTCCGTTCGTAATCAATTATGGGCGCTTCGTGTTGGGCGATATCTTCGTCAATGTAGAAATGCGTTCCCTCTGTCGCCAAAGTATAAGTATCTTTTGTTGCTTCTTTGTAGTACAGTTTGTAGTTGATGTCAAATTTGCCAAACGACCACACGTACCAACAGTTTAGCACTTTTACCTGCATGTTGTACCAAGTAAGGTTTCCGCCATACGTAAAGGTTAGTTTTTTTTCGCTTTTTGTGGTGACAATTTCTTGTTCACAATTCAGGTAAACTTCCGATGGGGTTCCACTTTTTTGGAAGTATTTAAGAAAGTAACCATCTTCTTCGATTAAATAATCGGTAGCAAAGCATTGCCCCATGCCTAAAAGCAGCATGAGCCATAACATAATTGTTTTTTTCATAAGAATAAATTAAGAGATTAAAAATTATTGAATGTTGTACCGCAAACCTGCTGTAAATAGTGGACAAAAATAATGGGTATCTTTGGTGTTTAAGAAGCTGTATTTCCAACCTTGCTGCGCCGCCAAGGTAAATGAGAGTTGCGGTAGGGCATAAAATTCAAGGTTAAATCCCAATGCCACCCCCAGGCTGACTCCATCGCTGCTTTTTTGCATATCGAGGTTATCCCATCGGTCGTATCCTACTATGGCATTGGCAGTCCCGTGCAAATACAGCCATCTGGTAGGTTGCCACAAGGCAGCCTCTATGCCGGGCATAAAATTGACACACCAAAATCCGGATTTATCAAAAAATCCTTTTTCGTAGTCGATGTTTCCCATTACCGACCATCGCCTGTGAAAATAATAATGGTAAGAAAGACCAACATCAAAAGTATCGCCCCAGCCTGTGCCAGTTCGAAATCCTACAGCATGAGTACCTTTAATGTGAAGTAAGTTAAGCGGAGATACCGCCCAAAGTGGTGCTATGCACAATGCAAATAGCACGCATGAAGTAAAAATTTTTTTCCTCATAACAGAACTAAGATTGGGTTAATGTTCCGCAAAAGTACAGAGTTTTTCTTAAAATGCAAATTTTTTGCGTAATTTTGCCCAGCATTTACCAATTTAGTAATACGTACCATGAGATCGATTATACTACTTATAGCCTTTGTTTTATTGGGTGTGATTACGCTTTTATTGAACAAGTACGCACGTCCTAAAACACAAAAACCAACTAACTCGGATCCTCAAAAAAAGGCTTCTGAGACAGGAGTGTCGGGCACTTTTTCCCTATCGGTCAACAACACGTCGAAAAGCTCAGTGACCGAAGGTGAGGAAGTTTACGAACGTCCCGATGGTTGTTGTGGTGCGCACGAGGTATGCGAAAACGAAAGTCTATTAGCATCGAATACCAAAATTATTTATTTTGCCGATGAGGAGTTAGATGATTTCAAAGATCGCGACCCTGAAACCTATACCGACCAAGAAATAGAACAATTTGAAGAAGTGTTCTTTACCTTGCGCGAAAACGAATTGGTAGAGTGGTTAAAAAGTTTGCAATTGCGCCACGTTCCCTTGCCACCCTCTATCAAAGAGCAAGCCTTGATGATTATTTCGGAACGTCGCAAAGAACCCGCCATCGACTAATATGCATACCATGGAAACTTTTGTAGCAAAAACCTTGCAAGGCCTAGAAGAAGTATTGGCCGAAGAACTAAAACAAATAGGTGCCCAAAACATTACCACAGGCCGTCGTGCTGTTACCTTTCAGGGAAGTTTAGAAACCTTGTACAAAGCCAATGTGCACTTGCGCACCGCTTTGCGCATTTTGCGTCCCATCGCTACTTTTACGGCACGCAATACCGACGAGTTGTACGCACAAGCCAAGGCCATAGATTGGGAAAAATACATGGATGTTAGCCAAAGTTTCTTGATTGAAACCACCCTTTATTCGCCCATTATTACCAACTCGCGCTATGCTACCTATAAAGTAAAAGATGCCATAGCCGATTTCTTCAATGAAAAATACGGCAAACGCCCATCTATCAGCGTTACCAAGCCCGATATTTACCTGAATTTGCACATTTCCGATACCACTTGTACCTTGTCGCTCGACAGTTCGGGCGAACCCTTGTTTAAACGCGGTTACCGTGTGGCACAAACCGAGGCACCCATTAACGAGGTGTTGGCCGCTGGTATGTTGTTGTTGGCAGGTTGGAAGGGTCAATGCGATTTTATGGATCCCATGTGCGGTTCGGGTACCATTGCCATTGAGGCAGCCTTGATTGCGCTAAACATACCTCCTGGTATTTTCCGCTCGTCGTTTGCTTTTGAAAATTGGAAAGACTTTGATGCCGATTTGTTCGATGCCATTTACAACGACGATAGCCACGAACGTGCGTTCAAACACACCATTTTTGCTTCTGATATTGCTCGCAAGGCCATTGCGATTGCAGAAAGCAACATCAAAAATGCAGGGTTAAGCAAGTACATTCAGCTTTCTACCTGTTCGTTTGCCGATGTGCCCGAACCCAGCAAACCCTTGTTTATGGTAACCAACCCTCCCTACGGCGAGCGCCTTAACAGGGGCGAAGTAGAATCGCTATACAGCATGATGGGCGCTACTTTAAAACACAAATTCTCGGGCTCTACCGCTTGGATCATTAGCTCTAGTCGCGAAGGTTTCGATAAAATAGGTTTGAAACCCGATGCCAAAATCCACCTTATTAACGGTAGCCTTCCTTGCGAGTACCGCAAGTACACCCTTTTCGCTGGCAAGCACAAGGAGTTTAAGTCAAAAGTAGTAGGGACGCACGGTTCGTGCGTCCGCGGTCCAAAGTCGAAGTCACCCCGTAGGGGTTAAACTAAAACCCTGATTTTTTAACATTTCGAAATGTTAAATCGAAATGTTAAAATGAAATGTTAAATGTTGGTAAGAAAAGTACCAACTCAAATGTTAAAATACTACATTTGTTTTCGTTAATGAATCAATATGCGAAAACAAACCATCATATTGTTGGCTATTGCCATGGTCATCACCTTTTTAGGGTTGGTCTTGGTTCAATTTAACTACTTTAATACCCTTATGGAAATGCGCCGAGCTCATTTCGATAAGGCGGTAAAGCAAAGTCTTTATCAAACAAGCCGTATCTTGGAAGAGGAAGAAACCGTTAACTACCTCAATATGGCACTGAAATCGGAGGGTAAAGATTTACAACAGGAATTGAAAAATGAAGGTATACTTCCTTTTCATTCAACCATCAATCTTTCGGATCGTTCAAAAAGCAATAATAATATTGTAGAAGACCTTCATAATAGACTAAAGAAAAACTACATCAGACAAAAAGTAATGATGACCGACGTAGCGATGCGTTGGTTAAAAGAGGCTCCAGAAAAACCCATTAACGAGCGTATCAATACAGACCATTTAGCGGATTTATTGAGAAAAGAACTCTCTAGCATGGGTATAGAAACTCCATTCTACATTACTTTGGTAGATTATAAGGGAAATTATGTTCATAAATCGACGGACTTTGATTCATCTCTTTTTGAAGAAGAAGATTATTATTCACAAATCTTGTTCCCCAACGATTATAATCCTAAAATGAATTTTTTACGCGTTTATTTTCCTGAACGCGATAGTTATATATTTCATACCATGTTTCAGTCGGCACTTACCTCTATTATTATGAGTGTGGTGTTATTTCTAACCTTTGTTTTTACTATTTACCTACTGATTCGTCAACACAGAGTAGCCGAAATAAAAACCGACTTTATGAACAACATGACCCACGAGTTCAAAACACCTATTTCCAGTATCTCGTTGGCGTCGCAAATGTTGAACGACGAAAACATTACCAAGTCGCCCGAATTGATGAAACGCATATCGCGTACCATTGGCGATGAAACCAAGCGCCTTAGTTTTCAAGTAGAAAAAGTGTTGCAAATTTCGTTGCTTGAGAACGAAAAAGCCATTATGAAATTTAAGGAAGCCGATATAAATACCATAGTTGAAGATGTAGTGGATAACTTCAAGATTAAGGTAAAAAGTAAGGGCGGAAGCATAAAGGCTGACTTAAAAGCAACCGAAAGTTTGGCGACGGTTGATGAGTTGCATTTTACCAATGTGATTTTTAACTTATTGGACAATGCAGTAAAATATGCGAAACACGAAGAGCCTTTGCATTTAGTAGTGCGTACAAGCAATAATGACGATTTATCTCAGTTAATTATAAAAATAGAAGACAACGGAATTGGGATATCCAAAGAACATTTGAAGAATATTTTTGATAAATTTCATCGTGTACCTACCGGAAACGTGCACAACGTAAAAGGTTTTGGCTTGGGTTTGGCATACGTCAAAAAGATGGTAGCAAAACATAACGGAAGCATTAAAGCAGAGAGTGAATTGGGTGTAGGTACTGTATTTACTATTGTAATTCCAACCTTAAAAAAAATAAGTTTATGAACGACGAAAAAGTAAAAATCCTTTTGTGTGAGGATGACGAAAACCTAGGTATGTTACTACGTGAATACCTACTAGTAAAAGGTTATGATACAGACTTAATGTCTGACGGCGATGCTGGTTATAAGGCTTTCATTAAAAATACATACGATGTATGTGTATTTGACGTAATGATGCCTAAAAAAGACGGTTTTGCACTAGCGCAAGAAATTAGAGCTATCAATACAGAAGTACCTATTTTGTTCTTAACCGCTAAAACCCTAAAAGAAGATATCATTGAAGGTTTCAAAATAGGCGGTGACGACTACATCACCAAACCTTTCAGCATGGAAGAATTGTTGTTCCGTATCGAAGCTATTTTGCGTCGTGTAAAAAGCCGTAAAATGAAGGATAAAGTAGTTTATCGTTTGGGTAAATTTGTTTTCGATTCGCAAAAACAACAACTTTCTATTGGCGATAAATCGACCAAATTGACCACCAAAGAATCGGAATTGTTGTCGCTATTGTGCGCCAATGCCAACGATATTTTGGAACGTAACTATACTTTGAAAACCATTTGGATTGACGATAACTATTTTAACGCACGTAGCATGGATGTTTACATTACCAAGTTGCGTAAATTGTTGAAAGACGATTATCCTGCCGTACAAATTATCAATATTCACGGCAAAGGTTACAAATTGATTGTACCTGAACATTCCAATGATTAAGCGCATAGCCATAGGGTTATGCCTATCGGTAGCATTGATGTCGTGTAGCATCAATGCACGCATCGCCAAAGCAGATAAAAAGTTTGAGTTGGGTGAGTACCATAGGGCGGGAGAGATGTATCGTGGCATTTATCCTAGCATCAATGCGCGCAAAAATAAGAAACAAAAAGCCGAGGTTGCCTTTAAAATGGGCAACTCGTATCGGCTAATAGAAAGCAATAAGCGAGCCGAAGGGGCATTGAAAAATGCCATTCGGTATGCTTATAAAGACAGCATAGTTTACTACTACTATGCCGAGGTTTTACGTGGCAACGGCAAGTACGAGTTGGCCCGTAAAAATTACGAACTTTACCTACAATCTTATCCTAAAAGCGAAGTTGCCTTGCGCGGTTTAATTTCTTGCGACTCGATGTTAGCCAAAAGCAAGAAACTGTCGCGTTATGTAGTGGAGCAACCCAAGGTGTTGAAGTCGAAATACGCCGATTTTTGTCCCGTTTTTGCGAATGACGATTACGATTTGTTGTATTTTAACTCTACCAGAGGGGGCAAAAAAGTAAAAACAAGCAACATTACTGGTCAGCGCAACAACGATATTTTCTTTTCGCGCATCAATGTGAAAGGCGAGTGGGAAGCCCCCGAATTGCTAGAAGACGAGGGTATTAATTCTGCCTTTGACGAGGGGGCTTGTGCCTTATCGTCCGATGGCGAAACCTTGTATTTTACTGTGAGCAAGCAAGTGAAAGGCGAAACCTTGGGTACGGCTATCTATACCTCGCAACGCAGCGGGGGTGCATGGAGCGAACCCAAACCGCTTAAGCTGTTAAAAGACTCTACGTTGAGTGTGGCGCATCCAGCTCCATCGCCCGATGGCAGGTATTTGTACTATGTATCGGATATGCCTGGCGGTAAGGGCGGCAAGGATATTTGGCGCAGCGAAAAGCTGGGCGAAGAGTGGGGTGAACCCGAAAATTTAGGAAAAACCATCAATACAGAGGCCGATGAAATGTTCCCTTCTTTCCGTCCCGATGGAAGGTTGTATTTCTCGTCCGATGGCCATGGAGGCATGGGCGGGTTGGATATTTTTGAAGCCAGCCTCCTACCTAAAACACTCAGCGCCGAGCCAGATAAATGGGATGTGGTGTTATTGCCTGCTCCTATTAACTCGTCGGCAGACGATTTTGGCATTACCTTTGCCGGAAACGAAAACCGTGGGTTCTTTTCGTCGAATCGAAACGATAAAAAGTTCTACGATCATATATTTAGTTTCTATCAACCCGAGTTGGTGTACTTAATGACAGGTACTATTACCGATGCTAACGGCGAAGGTTTGGGCGATGCTCGCATCAAGCTAGTGGGCAACGATGGTACCATCGAAACCATTCAACCCAAGAAAAACGGCACGTTCTCTTACCATTTGAAACGTGGCACCAAATATGTGATGATGGGTGCTTGCCGTGGATTCTTGAATCAAAAAGCAACCGTAGAAGTTCCTGATATAGAAGAGAATAAAGAATTTTCCGTTGATTTTAAATTAACTTCGGTAAACAAACCGGTTAAAATGGAAAATATTTTTTATAAATTTGGGTCGGCAGAGTTGACACCCGAATCGTCGGCAGGGCTGGATGCGTTGGTTACATTGTTGAACGATAACCCCAACATTACCATCGAAATTGGCGCCCATACCGACTACGTAGGTACCGAAGAGGCCAATATCAAGCTATCGGAAGAACGTGCGCAATCGGTGGTAAACTATTTAACAGCCAAAGGCATTGAAAAAGAACGTCTAACTGCCAAAGGGTACGGAAAATCCGTTCCTGTAGTGCCCGACAAAGAGTTGGCTACCAAGTACCGTTTCTTGCGTTACAAAGTGCCATTAGACGAAGCGTTTATTGCTAAGCTGAACAGCGAACAGCAAGAGATTGCCAACCAAATTAATCGTCGTACCGAGTTTAAGGTGCTTAAAACCACGTATAAATTATTTTAAATTCAGGCAGCGCAAGCCTTGAATTACAACATTTTATTTATCTACAAGAATCAAATAACCGATTAGTCGATTAAGCGATTAGTCAAAATAAATATTATGAAACAATACCTTGATCTACTAGACAGAATTATGACTGAAGGTACCCAAAAGGAAGACCGCACGGGTACGGGTACCATTAGTGTATTTGGACATCAAATGCGATTTAACATGGCCGATGGTTTCCCCTTGGTAACCACCAAAAAACTGCACTTAAAGTCCATTATTCACGAGCTGTTGTGGTTCTTAAAAGGTGACACCAATGTAAAATACCTACAAGATAATGGGGTACGTATTTGGAACGAGTGGGCCGATGAAAATGGCGATTTGGGTCATATTTACGGCTATCAATGGCGTTCTTGGCCCGATTACAAGGGTGGTTTTGTAGATCAAATTCAACAAGCGGTCGATACCATTAAAAACAATCCCGATTCGCGCCGCATCATTGTTAGCGCTTGGAACGTGGCCGATTTGGACAACATGAACCTAGCTCCTTGCCATGCTTTCTTCCAATTTTATGTGGCCGATGGCAAGCTAAGTTTGCAATTGTACCAACGCAGCGCCGATACCTTTTTGGGTGTTCCTTTCAACATTGCATCGTATGCTTTGTTGCTTAAAATGATGGCACAAGTATGTGGTTTGCAAGAGGGCGATTTTGTACATACTTTGGGCGATGCTCACGTATACCTAAACCACTTGGAGCAAGTAAAAGAACAGCTGTCGCGCGATCCTAAACCCTTGCCTCAAATGAAAATCAATCCTAATGTAAAATCGATTTTTGATTTTACTTACGACGATTTTGAATTGGTAGGCTACGAAGCACACCCACATATTAAAGGTGTAGTATCGGTATAATAATGTCGCTTCGCTCCGACAAATCGATTAATCGGCTAATCGACTAATCGATTAAATTGTGAAAATATCTATTTCGATTCACCGATTAACCAGTTAGTCGATTAGTCATGAAAATCATCCTTATAGCAGCAATAGACCTTAACGGCGCCATTGGCAAGGACAACCAATTGTTGTGTCATTTGCCCGCCGATTTGAAGCATTTTAAGCAATTAACGCAAGGAAAAACGGTTATTATGGGCCGTAAAACTTTCGATTCGTTGCCTGGAGGTGCCTTGCCTAAACGTCGAAATATTGTGATTTCAAGGCAAGCGAATTTAACATTGGCGAATTGCGAGGTGTTTAATTCTATAGATACTGCATTCGCTGCTTGTGAATCGGAGGATGAGGTTTTTGTAATTGGTGGCGAAAACATCTACAAACAGACCATTGCGAATGCCGATGTGCTTGAAATCACCCAAATAGCCGCTCGCTTCGATGCAGACGCCTTCTTTCCTGTCATTGATACGGCCATTTGGACATCGGTAAACGAAGAGAAGCATACAGCCGATGAACGACATGCGCACGATTTTGCTTTTATTACCTACCAAAGAAGCAAATAGTTATTAACAATCTGTAAATTTATCTATTTCATAGATAACAGACACACTGCCATTTAGTAGTTTTTTTGTAGTTTTGTACCCATAAGCATTTTTGTATAAACACACACAAAATAGTTATGGACAACAAAAAGATTAAAACTGCGTTAATTTCGGTTTTTCACAAAGAAAACCTAGACAAAATTGTATTAAAACTACATGCCGAAGGTGTTCGCATCTTGTCAACAGGCGGTACTCAAAGCTTTGTTGAATCGTTGGGCGTTCCTTGCGATGCTGTAGAGGACCTAACTTCGTATCCTTCTATTTTAGGAGGTCGTGTAAAGACCCTTCACCCCAAAGTATTTGGTGGTATTTTGTGCCGTCGCGATAACGAAACCGACCAAGCACAAATTGCTCAATACGAGATTCCAGAAATTGACTTGGTAATTGTCGATTTGTATCCTTTCGAAAAAACCGTTGCATCGGGTGCTCCTGAACAAGACATCATCGAAAAAATTGACATAGGTGGCATTTCACTCATCCGTGCTGCTGCTAAAAACTTTGCCGATGTGGTGATTGTGGCATCGCAAGCTCAATATGCTCCATTGATGGACATGCTAGAAGAAAACGGCGCACAAAGTACTTTGGAACAACGTAAATTCTTTGCGAAAGAAGCATTTGCTGTATCGTCGTTGTACGATTCAGCTATTTTCAACTACTTTGATGGTGGCAATAGCAGTGCTTTCCGTTATGCAAAAGACGATGCTAAAACCTTGCGTTACGGCGAAAACCCACACCAAAAAGGTTATTTCTACGGCAACTTTGACGAAATGTTCGAACAATTGCAAGGAAAAGAAATTTCTTACAACAATTTGCTAGATATCGACTCGGCTATCAACCTAATTTCGGAATTCGATGACATTACTTTTGCCATCCTAAAACACAACAACGCTTGCGGTTTGGCTTCGCGTCCTACTTTGTTAGAAGCTTGGAACGATGCTTTGGCTGGCGACCCTGTTTCTGCTTTTGGTGGTGTATTGATTGCCAATGCTCCTATCGATAAAGCAACTGCCGAAGAAATCAACAAAATTTTCTTTGAAGTAATCATTGCTCCCGATTACGACATGGATGCGCTAGAAATTTTGTCGCAAAAGAAAAACCGCATCATCTTGATTCAAAAACCATTTGCACGTCCCGAAAAACAATTCCGTTCGCTTTTGAACGGCGTATTGGTACAAGATCGCGACAACAGCACAGAAGGAGAAGAGCAAATGAAAACCGTTACGGTTACCGAACCTACTGCAGCACAAATCGAAGACATGATTTTTGCTAACAAAATTGTAAAACACACCAAATCGAACGCTATTGTATTGGCTAAAAACAAACAATTGTGTGCTAGCGGTGTAGGTCAAACCTCGCGCGTTGATGCACTTCGTCAAGCCATCGAAAAAGCAGGTACTTTCAACTTTGATTTGAACGGTGCAGTTATGGCATCTGATGCATTCTTCCCCTTCCCTGATTGCGTAGAAATTGCATCAAAAGCAGGTGTTAATGCAGTGGTACAACCTGGTGGTTCTATCAAAGATAATTTATCAATCGACTATTGTAACGAAAACGGTATTGCCATGGTAACTACCGGTATTCGTCACTTTAAACACTAAAAGACAACATATAATGGGTTTATTTTCATTCACACAAGAGTTGGCTATCGACTTGGGTACAGCCAACACCATTATCATTCAAAACGATAAAATTGTATTGGACGAGCCATCTATTGTGGCACTTGATTCGTCTGGTAACTTGAAAGCTGTTGGTCTAAAAGCATCGATGATGCACGGTAAGGCCAACCCCAATATTCGTACCGTACGTCCTTTGCGTGACGGTGTGATTGCAGACTTCGACGCTGCCGAAATGATGATTCGTGGTTTTATCAAAAAGATCTCGTCACGTAGCAGCTTGTTTGCTCCATCGTTGCGTATGGTTGTATGTATTCCATCGGGTAGTACCGAGGTAGAAATTCGTGCGGTGCGCGACTCTTCGGAACACGCAGGTGGTCGTGACGTTTACATGATTTTTGAACCAATGGCAGCAGCCATGGGTATTGGTTTAGACGTTGAAGCGCCCGTAGGTCACATGATTGTAGATATAGGTGGTGGTACAACCGAGATTGCTGTTATTTCGTTGGGTGGTTTGGTTTGCAACCGTTCTATTCGTATTGCAGGTGACGATTTTACTAGCGACATTCGCGAATACATGGGTCGTATGCACAACATTAAAGTAGATGATCCTACTGCAGAATTGATCAAAATCAACGTAGGTTCGGCTCTTACCGAATTGCCAGAAGATCAAGTTCCAGAAGATTTTGTGGTTGTTGGTCCTAACCGTATGACCTCTTTGCCACTATCTATTCCAATTTCGTATCAAGAGGTGGCTCACTGCCTAGATAAATCAATTTCTAAGATTGAAGCTGCTATTCTTTCGGCATTAGAAGCTACTCCTCCTGAGTTGTATGCGGACATTGTGCGCAATGGTATTCACCTAACCGGTGGTGGTGCTTTGCTTCGTGGATTGGCGCAACGTTTGAACGAGAAAATGAACATTAAATTCATTGTTGCTGACGACCCATTGCATGCCGTAGCACGTGGTACTGGTTTGGCGTTGAAAAACATTGACAAATATTCGTTCTTGATGCGTTAATGTTTTGTAGGCAACCAACGCATGAAAACCCTTTTGCAGTTTCTTAAAAGATTTAGTTTATTGCTACAGTTTCTATTCTTAGAAGCGGTAGCAATAATCATGTTGATACAGTTCAATGGGTATCAACGGTCTGTTGTGTTAAGTTCTGCCAATTGGGTTTCTGGTTTTTTATTTGAAGGGGTGGATGCTGTTAGCGACTATTTTGATTTACACGAAAAAAACCAGGATTTATCGGCAGAGAATGCGGCGTTAAAGAATGAAATTGAACACTTAAGAGCGCAACAAGAACCTGCTGTTTTTGGTCCCGATTCTGTGTTGGTGAGTTTATCGGATTCTTCTTATTGGTTGCCTTATCAGTATCTTTCTGCGCATATCGTACAGCATTCTATCAACAAATCTCAGAATTACATTACATTGAACAAGGGCACCGATGATGGTGTTTTTCAAGATATGGGTGTGGTGGCAGCAAACGGAGTTGTGGGTATAGTTAAATCCGTCTCACAACATTATGCTATGGTTATGCCCATTATCAATGTGCAATCTCGTATAAGTTGTCGATTGGAGTCTTGTCAGAACTTTGGGTCGTTACAATGGGACGGAACTGATTATCGTTACGCAGTATTGAACGAAGTACCTAGTTATGTTAAGGTTTCCAAAGGCGAAAAGGTAGTAACCAGTGGATTTTCTGCCATTTTCCCCAGAGGTATTCTTGTTGGCGAAGTGGTGGATGTGGTGGTAAATGAAAAGGATCAAACCTTAGCGATAAAAGTTGAATTATCAGTAGATTTTGGCAAACTATCGGATGTGAATGTCATCCATTTTGCTGGTATGGAAGAATTTAAAGCATTGCAATAAAATGCGAGAAGTATTGCCTTACATATTACGCTTTGTTACTTTGTTGTTGTTACAGGTACTATTGTTCAATAACATTGATTTTTTGGGATATGTAAATCCGTACATTTACCTCATCTTCTTTTTGGATTTACCCATTTCATATAAAACCTCGAAAAGCATGCTTTTGGGGTTTTTAATGGGTTTTATTGTTGATATATTTGCAAATACCATGGGTGTGCATACTTTTGCTTGTGTGCTCTTGTGTTTTGTTCGCAACGCTTGGATACGTATGCTGTTTTCTAGTTTGAATGTTCAACAAGATAAGCTTACGTTGCAGCGTGTTGGTTGGATTGATTATATAAAATATATATTTGTTCTAATCTTATTGCACCATACGGCATTGTATATGCTAGAGGCGTTCTCCTTTTATGCGTTTGGTGTTGTCTTTCTCCGTATCGTTATCAACACGGTATCTACTATGCTCTTGATTCTTTGTTACGAATTTATTCGTTCTAGGTAATGCAGTACAAACGTAAACATCAAGACTCCCAATCGCGCCAAATTGTTATGGTATTGCTTGTACTATTGGTGGCATTGTTGTTTGTGGTGCGTTTGTTTACTTTACAAGTACTAGATGATAGTTTCAAAGAGAGTGCAGATAGTAATGCCTTCATCAAAAAAACACTTTATCCTTCTAGAGGTCTTATCTACGATCGATACGGGAACCTAATGGTTTCCAATCAGCCTATTTATGACGTCATGCTAGTGATGCGTGAGATGGTTGACTTTGATACCTTGGCTTTTTGTAATGCCATGAACATAACACGTGCGGAATTTGACGTGCGCTTGGACGAGATCAAAAACCGTCGTAAAAATCCGGGATATTCGCGCTATACACCGCAAGTATTTGCCTCTCAAATCACTTATGAAGAGTACGGTGAGTTGCAAGAAAAATTGTTTCGTTTTCCGGGAGTTTTGGTGCAACAAAGGGTAGCTAGGAAGTACACATTGCCATGTGGAGCCTTGCAGATAGGTTCGTTGGGCGAGGCGTCGCAAAAGCAAATAGATGCTGATGCTTACTACAAACGTGGCGACCATATTGGTCAATCTGGACTCGAAAAACAATATGAAAATTATTTGAGGGGAACCAAGGGAGAAGAAATCTTAATGCGCGATGTGCATGGAAGAATCAAGGGAAAATACAATGATGGTGCCAATGATGTAGCCCCTATTCCAGGTAAGAACCTTACCCTAAGTTTGGATATGGAACTGCAGGCGTATGGCGAAAAGTTGATGCAAGGAAAGATGGGAAGTATTGTTGCCATCGAACCCGAAACGGGCGAAATTTTGGCCATGGTATCTGCTCCTTCTTTTGACCCTGAATTATTGGTGGGTAGGCAGCGATCGGCCAATTATGCTACGTTGGCAGCGGATACCACAAAACCTTTGTTTAATAGGCCTGTAATGGCACAATACCCTCCGGGTTCTACCTTTAAGTTGGTGCAAGCGCTTATTATGCAACAAGAGAATATTTTTGATAGAAACACATTGTTCCCTTGTAAAAATGGGTATTACTACACAAAAACTCGTAAGTTAGGTTGCCATCATCATAAGTCGCCCATTGATTTGCCTACCTCTATTGAGACTTCTTGCAATGCTTACTATTGTTACGGATTGCGTCGCATGTTTGATGAGCGTTTGGACAAATACGGTTCTATTCAGGGTGCCTACAATGTTTGGCGTGATTATGTGTTTGATATGGGATTTGGCGATGAATTGGGCATTGATTATCCTGGTGAAAAAGGTGGGGTTGTGTACCGAAGCCAAACGTACGATAAAATTTATGGCAAAAGAGGTTGGAAATCGGCTACCATTATTTCTATTGCCATTGGGCAAGGTGAACTTTTGTCGACTCCTTTGCAGATAGCCAACTTAGCGGCACTTATTGCCAACAAGGGCTATTATTATACTCCCCATTTGGTAAAAAAAGTAGGCGATGATTTGGTTGATAAAACTTATCGTACGCCTCATAAAGTAGATATCGACGAAAAATATTTTGATGTGGCCATTGAAGGCATGCATCGAGTGGTAAAAAAAGGTACCGCACGTTACGGCAAAATCCCTGGCATTGAATTCTGTGGAAAAACAGGTACAGCGCAAAACCCTCATGGCGAAGATCACTCCATTTTTATGGCATTTGCACCAAAGGATAATCCAAAGATTGCCATTTCTGTTTATGTAGAAAATTCGGGTTTTGGGGCTACTTGGGCCGTTCCTATCGCTAGTTTGATGATAGAAAAATATTTGAATCGCGAGATAGATCCGTCGCGTTTGCAAATAGAAAAGAATATGATGGAAAAATCTTTTTATTAGTAGAACGATGCCAAGAAATGTAAATATATTGCAAAAGATTGACTGGCTGACCATTGGTTTGTATTTATTCCTGGTTGTATTTGGATGGATTACCATTTATGCAGCCAGCTATAACTTTGAGGATACGCAGTATTTAGATTTCTCGACCAACCACGGCAAGCAGTTAATTTGGATTGCTTGTGCATTTGTTGTGGCGTTGGTAGTCATGATGGTAGACAGTAAGTTCTACAACAATGTGGCGTACGTCTTTTATGCCCTGATGATGCTGTTACTGGTGCTGACTATTTTTATAGCACCAGACATTAAAGGATCTCACTCGTGGTTGCGTATAGGTTCTTTCCAAATTCAACCTGCAGAATTTGCTAAATATGCCACGTTGCTGTGCTTGGCAAAGTTTATGAGTTCGTATCAGTTCTCGTTAGACAACAAGCGCAATTTTCTTATTTCGTTAGGCATTATCTTTTTACCGGCTCTTATTATTATTGCTCAATCCGAAACGGGTTCGGCATTGGTATTTGTATCGTTACTTTTGGTGCTATTTAGAGAAGGAATGAATGGTATTTTTCTGGTTTTAGGTGTACTGGTAGTTCTCTTTTTTATCTTGGTATTGCGCTATAATAATTTACCAGGAGCGGCAGAATCGCCAGAGATTTATGGTTTTATTATTACATTCATAATTGCATTAGTTGTAGCCATTGTTTTTGTTCATCTATATACGCGCGATAAATTGTGTGTGCGAATGATGCTAGGGGTATATGCCTTGTGTTTACTTTCTGGAGTTGCCTTGCATTATTTTTACCCTTCTATTTTGTACACTCATATTGCATTTGCTACTATGGGTATCACCATTGTTCTGTTGTTTGCCCGCATGTACATGATAAGACGTAAAACCTATTTCTTGGTAGCCTTGTTTTTGATGGGTACCATCGGGTTAGCTTTAACTGCCGACTATGTCTTTAACAACGTTTTGGCCCCTCACCAACAGGTTCGTATCAAAATAGTGTTGGGTTTGGAAGAAGATCCGCAGGGAGCAGGGTACAATGTTCGTCAATCGCAAATTGCCATTGGATCGGGCGGAGTACTGGGTAAGGGATACTTAAACGGTACACAAACCAAACTGAGTTATGTGCCTGAGCAGGATACCGACTTTGTATTTTGCACCATTGGCGAGGAACGTGGCTTTTTAGGTTCAGTGCTCTTTATTGCCGTGTATGCTTTCTTTATGATACGCCTTATTTTCTTAGCAGAACGACAGCGATCTGCCTTTACTAGAATTTATGGATACGGATTGGTTAGCATTTTCTTGTTTCACTTTTTTATCAATTTAGGGATGGTAACGGGTATAACTCCTGTAATTGGCATTCCGCTTCCGTTCATTAGTTATGGTGGGTCGTCGCTGTGGGGCTTTACCATTATGCTCTTTACGTTTATTCGTTTGGATGCCAACCGAATGGAGGTTTTACAACACACTTAGTTTATGCAGTACAAAATCATTGCCCTCGACATTGATGGCACCTTGGCGAACAGCCAAAAAGAAATATCGCAAAAGAACATTGATACCCTTGCCGAGGCAGTTCGCCAAGGTGCGCAGATAGCACTGGTATCGGGACGCCCTACCTTTGGCATAGAGCCCACCGCAAAAACCTTGGGTATGGACAAAATAGGCGGTTATATTTTATCGTTTAATGGCGCTAAAATCATCAACTATGTCACCCAAGAGGTATTGTATCAAAATGTCCTAAGTGCCCAAGAAGTGGCAGCTATTTGCGAGCAAGCAGCCTTGTTGGATGTACCCGCCATTACCTATAGCAACGAGGCGCTTTATACAACATCTGCGCAAAGCATTTACGTTCAAAAAGAAGCCACCATCAATAAAATGCCTGTGGTAGAAGTGTCTAATTTGGCCCAATCCACTACCTTTCAAACCCCCAAATGTTTGTTGGTAGACGACCCCGAAAAATTGGTAAAAGTAGAGGCGCTGATGAAAGAGAAATTTCCTAATTTGAGCATTTATCGTTCCGAACCTTACTTTTTGGAAATCATGCCCCAGGGAATTGACAAAGCCTTTTCGTTAGGAATCTTATTGGAGCAACAAGGTTTGACTGCCCAAAACTTGCTATCGTGTGGCGATGGTTTTAACGATTTGTCAATGATTCAGTATGCGGGTATGGGTGTTGCCATGCAGAATGCACAAGAGGTGGTAAAAGCGGCAGCTAACTATGTATCGCCCTATACCAACGACGAAGACGCCGTGGCACTTGCCATTGAAAAATTTGTGCTAAATAGGTAAGAATTATTTTTTACGATCTGCCACCAACGTAATGTATTGTTCCAGTGCTCTACGTGTTGGTGTGTCTTCAAAGTCTTGCAAGCATTGCAAGGCTTTTTCTTTGTAGTATGTAATTTTTTGCTGGGTGTATGCCATGCCTCCTTTTTCCACAACAATTTGGTTGATGTAGGCGTAGTCTTGATTGGTAAAAGCTTCTAGAATTTCTTCTTTTTCTTTATCGGTAGCATTTTCGTAGACATACAAAAGAGGCAAGGTCATCTTTCCTTCTTTAATGTCATTTCCAATGGGTTTTCCAATTTGTTCTCCATCTTGATAGTCGAACATATCGTCTTTTAATTGAAAACAAATACCAATGTTTTCGCCCATTTCAATGATGCGTTGTGCTTTTACGTCATTTCCTTTGCCTGCCGAAAGAACGCCTAATTTGGCACAAGTATGAAAAAGAGAGGCTGTTTTGGCTTTAATTACTGCCATGTAATAATCTTCGCGGTAGATGGCTTCTTTGCTTCCAGAAAGTTGTAATAACTCTCCATCTACAAGTGTTTTACCCATATTGGCAATGAGTTCGATAATGCCTATATGTTGTGTTTCTACTGCTTCGGATAAGGCAGCCGATAAGAAGAAATCACCACCTAGAACAGATGCTTTGCTTTTGAATTTTGCAAGTAATGAAGGTTTCCCCCTGCGTTCGTCCGATTCATCTAGAACATCATCATGAATAAGTGTTGCCACATGTAGCAATTCGATGGCGATGGCTGCATGAATGGTAGTCATCGTAACTTTCCCACACAACTGTGCACACAAGAAAACCATGATGGGACGCATCTGTTTGCCCGATGAGGCATTTACATGTTTCACCATTTGTTGTACTAGCGCATTGTCACTTTTGAGTGCTAACTGATAGGTTTCCTTGTAGCAATTAATGTGCTCAGTAATGGGTGCTGTTATTTGTTCTATGGTTTGTTTCATCTTTCAAAATCGCACAAAAGTAATAAAAATTTATAGAAAATGTTAGAATTTACTTACCTTTGTGTCATTATGAAGCGTATTTGTGCATTAACCATGGCCCGTAACGATGCCTTTTTTCTAAAAAAATGGATATCGTACTACAGTGAGCAATTGGGCGAAGAGAACTTGTATGTATTCTTGGACGGAGAAGACCAGTCGCTACCTTACGATACTGGAAAGGTAAATGTTGTGGTGCGTAAGCGTGTGTCGCAAGAGGTAACCGTAGCAGACCGTACCCGTATTGCTTTTTTAAACGAGCAGGCACACTTGTTGTTGCAACGTTACGATTTGGTTATTGGTAGTGATGCCGACGAATTTTTGGTGGTTGATCCAAAAGTTGGAGAATCGTTGGTAGAATATTTGAGTCATGCCAAATGCAATCCATGTATATCTGGTTTGGGTGTTGACGTGGGCCATCATTTAAAAGAAGAGCAACCCATAGACGGTTCCAAACCCTTTTTGAGCCAACGCAAGTATGCATTGATGGATTCTCAATACACCAAACCTGTGGTGGTGTCTAAACCAGTGCATTGGGGAGCTGGTTTTCATCGGGTAAAAGGACACAACTATCGCATCGATAAAAACCTGTATTTGTTTCATTTTGGTTCGGTAGATGATGGTATTTATAAAGCCAAATTTAACGACCAAGAACGTATTAGCGAGGGATGGACTACCCATATGAACCAACGTTACCGCACCATTCGTTTGGTAACTGATAAGAAAGCACTAGATGGCGATAAGTACTTGCCAGTTGCTAGATGTTTGCAAACCATAATACGCCATCCTTTTATGTGGATTCGTCCGTACATGTATTATTGGAAGATGGTTATCCGTATTCCTTCACGTTTTTCTTCTGTATTATGAAAAAAATAGCAATCATTACCATGGCCCGTAACGACGAAAACTTTCTAAATAAGTGGGTTTCGTATTATGGAAAAGAGTTTGGCGAAGAAAATTTATACATTTTCTTAGACGGGGTAGACCAATCGGTTCCTGCCAAAGCAGGCAAATCGAATGTTACCAAAGTTCCTAAAATTGGTGGACAGGTAGTAAAAGCAGAAAAAGGTCGTTTGCAGTTTCTTTCGGAACGTGCTACTGAATTGTTGGCTAGTGGCTACGATATGGTGGTGGGTTGTGATGCCGATGAATTTTTGGTAGTAGACCCTAAGGTAGGCAAGTCGTTGCGTGCGTATCTTTCTGATTTAAAAGTAAATTGCTGTAAAAGTGCTTTGGGTATTGATGTGGGTCAGCACCTAGACAAAGAAGCTGTAATTGATTGGAATAAACCCTTTTTAGCGCAACGTTCATATGCGTATATATGCTCTAGGTATACCAAACCCGTTATAGTAAACAAGCCTTGCCGTTGGGGGGCTGGATTTCATCGCGTAAAAGGGCATAACTTTAGCATTGATCCTAATTTGTACCTGTTTCATTTTGGTAGTTTCGATATGAAAATGATAGAAGATCGCTACCAAGACAAAGATAGAATGTCTGCAGGCTGGGGTAAGCACATCGGACGTCGTGCAAAAACCATATACATGGTATCAAAAGCCAAACCTAAAACATCCGAAAAATACGTAAGGTGGGGGCGTTGGATGCAAACCCTATGTAGGCCTATTTATGCGCTCAATAAACCTTCTATGGCAGGGTGGAAATTGATTATTCAAATACCAGAAAGGTTTAAATCTGTGCTGTAATACTACCATGAAGCTTGTGTTTCTTATAAAAGCCTTGGACAACATTGGTGGTACCGAAAGGGTGACCATTCAAATAGCCAATGAACTTAGTTTACGCAAACATGATGTACACATTGTGTCGTTGGTAGGTAATGAAAAGCCATTTTTCCCTGTTTTACCAGCTGTTCAACTTCATTATATCCATAAGGGTTCCGATAATAGTATATTCCCTTATCGCGATTTGCGCAGACATTATCGACTTAAAAAGTGCTTTGCTCAAATTATGCCCGATGTAATTGTTGTGGTAGATGCCTCCAGAGCTACCTTTAAAATTCCTGCTTGTCGCCCTTATACCACTATTTATTGGGAGCATTTCAATACCTTAATGAAGAGCAAGCGCATGCATGAATTATCGCGCAAATTGGCGGTTAAATACGGCGATTGTGTGGTAACCCTTACAGAAGAGGACGCTCAATCGTATCGACAAAAATACAATACCACTAAGGTACAATGCATTCATAATCCTATTACCATCGAGGTGCCTGCATACGTAGCGCCTACCGCCCACCAGATAGTGGCTGTGGGTAGGTATACAGCCCAAAAGGGTTTCGATTGGCTGTTGCAGGCCTGGAATTTGGTACAAGACAAAGGCGATTGGAAATTGTTGATTGTGGGCAAAGGAAAACACACCAAGCGCTTGCAAGATTATATTCAACAGCATCAATTAAGCGATTCTGTGCAACTGTTGCCCCCTACCAATAACATTCAGCAACTGTTTGCTTCGTGCAGTATTTATGCCCTTTCGTCGCGGTTTGAAGGATTGCCATTGGTGTTGATAGAGGCGGCTGCCTGTGGTTTGCCGGCGGTGGCTTTTGCTTGTCAAACGGGTCCGTCGGAAATTATAGAACACCAAAAGTCGGGGCTTTTGGTGCCAACAGGCGATGTGGCAGCCTTGGCCAATGCGCTACAAACCTTAATGAGCAACGATGCGTTGCGCTTGCAATATTCGCAACAAGCGTCACTGTATGTAAAAGAAAAGTTCGCTGTGAATACAATCATAGATCAGTGGGAAACCTTGTTTAAAAAATTAAAGCAACATTAAAATGAAGGTAAGCGTATTGATGCCTACATACAACCATGAAACTACCATTGCGCAAGCAATAGAAAGTTTTTTGGCACAGCAAACATCGTTCGCAATGGAATTGTTGATTAACGACGATTGCTCTACCGATAATACCTACGCCATTGCCATGGAGTATGCGGCAAAAGATGCACGTGTAAAGGTGTTCAAACAAGAGCAAAACCAGGGTTTGCTTAACAACTATAAATTTCTTCTAAACCAGGCAAAAGGCGAGTATTTGGCAGTTTTGGAGAGCGATGATTATTGGATTGATGAGCAAAAATTGCAAAAACAGGTAGATTACTTGGATGCACATCCTACCTGTCATTTGTCTTTTTCGAGTGTGTTACACTTAAAAAGAGGCCAGTTTATTCCCAATATTGATGCCTCTTATTTATTTAATACACCTGGCAAAACGCCTTACGACCATATCTTGTACCGTAACATTATTTTTTCGCCCACGGTATGTTTTAGACGTAGTGCGTACAACCAGTATTGCAACATCGACGATTACATAGAGCGTCAGTTTACTACGTTCGATTATCCTGTTTGGTTGTCGTTGTTAGCCAATGGGGACTTACATTATTTGCCAGAACACACGGCTGTATATCGCATTTCTGATACTTCTATAAGCAATACCAGTAGTTTGGATAAGCGAATTAAATTTCATAAGTCGGTAGACTTTGATATAAAAGGATATATCATTGCACGTTACGGACGTGGCTGTTTCTCGGCATTGGATATTCGATTAAGGCAAGCGGTTATCATGTCTCGTTGTGCGTGGGTATTAAAGAAGCCTTTATTTGCTATTTACTACTTCTTTGGAACTTTGCTGGGCATAGTTCATGGCCAAAAGCAAATAGAAACAAAATCCTAAATCAGTTAAGGATCCTCTGGTAACGTCAGTTTGCATTTGGATGATAATTAACGTCCAGATTGTAATAACAAATACGTTGCTTTTATTTCTTTTAAGGCAGATAAGAGGAACTATTAGCCAACCAAATGCGCATAGTAAACCAGGAATGCCATGCTCCATCCACGATTGCATAAACTGATTGTGTGGATGCGCGCCTACAATATTCTTTAATAAGGCAGCCTGTTCTATCAAGAAGATATGAGCACTAAGATGTTCTGAATTTTTAAAGGCTTCTGATAGGGTGTAAGCTGCGGTTCCTGCACCTATTCCTACAACGGGTGATTCTGCTATAATCTTGGCTCCTTCTTTCCAAATAGCGTATCGATAATCGTGTGTAAAATTGTTTACAGAGGTTTGTTTGAAATGATTATTGATTAGTACAAAACATACTGCCAAAGCAATAGGTGCCATAATAAACAGTGCTTTCTTTTTGTACGTAGTAGGCAATAAGTATAGGAATCCAATTACCATTATAATGTTGCAAGAAACAATACCGATTCTTCCGTCTGACAGGGCGATACAAGTGTAGAATAGTCCTATAAAGAAAAGTAATGGCGCTCGTTTTATCCACGAGTCGTATTGCTTAAATAACCAAAAGCAAGAGATAATAGCAATATTTAAGTACAGGTTAAATGCCATGTGTGCTTGAATGTTGATTGTACGACACAGGTTGAGTACTACTTTCCAGTTTTTAGCTCCAGGTAAAAGAGGTTCAAATAAGTAGAGCAGATATCCGATAAGGCAAGTGGAAACAATGATGCTGGTGTAAGCTAAAACTTTAGTAGGAATTTTCCGCGTTCCCAGTAATCCTAAGATACCAAATAGCAGAAAAGCAAGTCGACTTTCTGCTAGAATGTTCCAATGCTCTCTGTAATGGTCAATGGGTAAGTAAACAAATAATAGTAAAAACGTGCCTATACACGCCCAAAATGGAATCTTCTCCATGGTAAGTAATTCTCTTGCCGAAAATCTTCTTTGTAATAGAGAATCCATTATAGAAGTGGTGATGAAAAGAATCATAGCCCATTGTGTAAAGGTATTGAAGTAAATGGGCAGGGATGCAAATAATGCTGTGCCAGAAATGAGTTGAAGGTAGGCAATTATCTTCCTAGTTAGATTCATAGTGGCAGTTTTTCGATAGATTCAAAAAAATTGTATGCGCTCATGCTGTTCATGGTCATGCAGTTTTCTTCTAAGCAGTGGTTTAATTGTTGCTCAATGCCACTAAAAAAGCCGTTGCTATTGATAAAATATACCTTTTTGGTGGTTTCTCCTATTTGGTGCATGGCCATGATGCTAAAGGCTTCGTCTAGGGTACCAATACCGCCTGGTAGTACCACAAAAACATCGGCCATATTGGCCATTAAGGCTTTGCGCTCTGCTAGGTTCTTTACAAAAATGTTTTGGGTGTTGTAGGGGTTTACCCACTCGGAGTCTTTCCAATTTTCGGGAATAATGCCTGTAATTTCTCCATTTTGTTGGTCAGCGGCTTGCGCTACATCGCCCATTAGCCCGCAAGGCGTACCACCGTATACCAGTTCGTGGCCGTTTTGGGCTAACAAAGAGCCGAGGCTACGCGCCACTTGGCGGTAGTCCTCGGCTATGTTGTCGCTCGACGAGCAAA
>CAJGDW010000002.1 GCA_904502115.1 Paludibacteraceae bacterium
CACGCTTTTGGGCATGCCCGCCAACTTGGCCACGTGAATACCAAAGCTGTGTTCGCTGCCTCCAGGCGCCAACTTGCGCAAGAAAATAACCTTGCCACCTGCCTCTTTTACGGTAATGTGGAAGTTTTTGATGCGTCCAAAACTCTTTTCCATTTCGTTTAGCTCGTGGTAGTGGGTAGCAAACAAGGTACGTGCTTTGTGGGCTGTGTGCTCGTGTATGTACTCTACAATGGCCCACGCCAACGAAATACCATCGTAAGTAGAGGTACCACGCCCCAACTCATCGAACAAGACCAAACTACGATTGGATAGGTTGTTTAGGATGCTCGATGCCTCGTTCATCTCTACCATAAAGGTACTTTCGCCCATCGAAATGTTATCGCCTGCTCCTACACGGGTAAAGATTTTATCCACCACCCCAATTTGTGCACTATCGGCAGGCACAAAACTGCCTATCTGCGCCATTAGGGTAATAAGGGCGGTTTGTCTTAGCAAGGCCGATTTACCCGCCATGTTAGGACCGGTTATGATGATGATTTGTTGCGACGAGCTATCCAAGTACACATCGTTGGGGATATAAGGCTCGCCCACAGGCAATTGCTGTTCAATAACGGGGTGACGACCGCCTTTAATTTCCAACACATCGGAATCGGTAATAACGGGTCGGTTGTATTTATTTTGGACGGCGATAACGGCAAAATTGCACAGCACATCCATTTGGGCGATGATTTCGGCATCGGCCTGCAAGGCTTGCGTGCAACCCAACAGCTGCATCAATAGCTCTTGGAACAAGCGGTTTTCGATGATAAGAATGCGCTCTTCGGCACCCAATATTTTTTCTTCGTACTCTTTGAGTTCGGGGGTAATGTAGCGTTCGGCATTAACCAAGGTTTGCTTGCGAATCCAGGTTTCGGGAACTGATTCTTTGTGGGTATTGCGCACCTCAATGTAGTAACCAAACACATTGTTGTAACTGATTTTCAGGCTACTAATACCCGTTGCCTCTGCCTCGCGTTGTTGCATTTGCAGCAAATAATCTTTGCCCGAATACGCCAATCGACGGTACTCGTCCAATTCGGCATCGATGCCTGCTTTAATAACACCACCCCTGTTTACAGCCATGGGCGGATCCAGCTCTACCCATTGGTCAATTTGGTTGCGAATATCGGCACATAGGTGTAGTTTATCGCCCATATCGCGCAAAGCATCGCACGACGACGAACTGCACAAAGCTTGTATGTGTTCAATGGCAAACAAGGCGGTTTTGAGTTGCACCACCTCGCGTGGGTTGATGCGTCCTGCCGATACTTTCGATACCAAACGCTCCATATCGCCAATGAGGGGCAACTGGCGCAACAAGGCATCTTTTAGTTCGGGTTCGCGGAAAAAGGCTTCGACCATTTCTTGTCTAGCCACAATGTCTGCCACGTTTTTTAAAGGGAAGGCCACCCAACGACGCAACAAACGCGCGCCCATGGGGGTTTGGGTATGGTCTAACACATCGACAAAGTTTTTGCCATCGCTGTAGTTGCTGCCAAAAAGTTCTAAGTTGCGAATGGTAAATTTATCGAGCCATACAAAATTATTTTCGGCAACACGGGCAATGCGGCTAATGTGTGCCGTTTGGAAGTGTTGGGTTTGGTCTAGGTAGAACAATACGGCTCCGGCTGCCACAATGGCCTCGGTCATACCGTCTATACCAAATCCTTTTAGGTTTTTTACTTCAAATTGCTTGCTCAAACGGCCTTGGGCTGCATCGGGTGTAAAAATCCAATCGTCCATTTTAAAACGAGCGATGCTATAATCGGCCATGGTATCGACCCATGCCTCTTTGCCAGGAGCATACAAAATTTCTTTGGGGGAAAAGCTGCTAATTAGCTTGGCAATATAGGCTTCGCCGCCTTGGGCTACTAAAAATTCGCCGGTCGATATATCTAAAAAGGCCGCTCCCACCGAACTTTTTTGCACGTGCAAGGCGCACAAAAAGTTGTTGGATTTGTTATCGAGCAACTGATCGTTGTACGATATACCTGGGGTTACCAACTCGGTAATGCCACGTTTTACCAGCTTAGTTTTGCAAAGTTTAGGGTCTTCCAACTGGTCGCAAATGGCCACACGATGCCCTGCACGCACCAGTTTAGGCAGGTAATTATCGAGCGCATGAAAGGGGAAACCTGCCATGCTAATGGGATTGGGCGAGTTTTTGCTGCGGTAAGTAAGCGAAATGCCCAACACCTGAGAGGCCAACACGGCATCTTCGCCATAGGTTTCGTAAAAGTCGCCACAACGATACAGCAGCACCGCATCGGGGTGTTGCTTTTTCATCTCGTAAAAGTGCGCCATCATAGGCGTTTCTGCCTGTTTTGCCATAGTTAAGTCGCTTTGCTCCGACTAATCGACCAACCGATTAATCGACTAACTGAGCATTCTTCTTGTTTACAAATTCAAGGTAACAAATTTACAATTTTTAGGCGTATTGCCGCCTATTTATGCTGTGTTTTTATCAACAAACACAATATTTTGTACTGATTTTGTGTTAATAAGGTACTAGTATTGTTCGTATTTACGAAAAAAGTAGTAAATTTGCCCGATTATTGGCTTATAGTAGCCAAAGGAAATCTATTTGTAAACCTTAAACAACACATATTATGACAAAAAGAGCCTTATCTTTACTCTTCACTTTATTCATCTTGTTTTTTGGCGTTGCCACTGCATGGGGTGCGCAGGTTAACATGACTTCCACCATAAAATTTACCCCCAATGAGGACGTAACCGAAACCTATTTTACCCTAGACGAAACAGCCACTGCCTCACCATTTATTACAAGTATTACTACAAAATACGCATTTAGCGCAAGTAATGTTTCTGGTCAAAAAGGAGAATATCACATCAAAGATGGAGTGGCTGAGTTTGGTTATTATAGTCCTGATAATAATTATAAAGATGGTTTAGACCTAAACCTACTTACTTTCACGTTCGACAACCTTGTTATAGGCCAAACCTACACGTTTACCTTAAAAGGTAAATTCTCTGGTAACGACATTCAGTTAAAAAGAGGTTTTAGCGGTTTTGCCAACGTGAACGGTGCCGGACCTGAATGGCCACAATTTAACAACAGTATAACCACCAACACATGGACCTTTAAAGCCACTTCTACACAAGGTAGCGCCACATTCAGCTACAACCCCAGTCACGCTGGCAAAGGTTCACAAACATTTACCTTTACCGAGGCGTCTTTAGCCGGACCATGCGAAGAAATGGTTGCTTCTAGTTTAGGATACGAAGTATGCGCAGGCGACATTACCACCCTATCTGCTATTGGGCAAAACGTTACGGCACCTGTTGTTTGGGAGAGCTCTGAAGACGGTAGAACATGGACAACCATACCTAACGAAACTGCAATAGACATACAAGTTTTGGTAACAGACAGAATGTTCTACCGTGCAAAAAAAGGAACTAAAATTCTTTATACTCCTTTGGTTTCAGGATCAACTACTCAACACCAGGCCATTACGCCCGTTATATGCTGTGCAAAAGCAGGCGATTTAACCCCTATCTTTACAGAAAGCTTTGACCTTGAAGATGATAATATTATTCAACTTATGGGGTCAAATAGAGGTAAATTTAGAAATAGCGGTATTACTACATATAGTTACGCAAGTGGAACATTCCCCAATGGTAGTTATGCCATTCTAAAAGTGCCATCGCAAGGAGGTCACTGGACTAATAGCCATATTAAAGGTGGTAATACACAACGTCCCGTATCACAAGGAGGCATGGGACAAAATGCTGCGAAAGATGGATTTTACCTGGCAGATTGCGGCGCGGAAGCAGGAGTAATATTTACTTATACGGTAGATGACGACGCTTTATGTTCCAACACCGTTTACGACTTTTCTGCTTTTATATGCAACGTAGATAATACACCTGGACAAGCACCCGTTAATGCCACCCTATCGGTAGTAGGTAAAAAAACAGGACAACCCGATTACGAATTCTTTAAGATTCCTACTGGCGATTTAGGTCCTGGCAGCGATTGGGGGCAATACGGACGTTCGTTTAACTCGGGCGACTATACTACATTTGTTGTTTCCATCCGAAATAATTACCAAGGAACCTTAAATCAAGATGGAAATCTTATTGGTAACGACATTGGTGTAGACGATATTGTATTTAGCGCATGTCGCCCCGAAATTCAGATTTACTCTGACAATGCTTACAAACCAATTGTAACTGTATGTGGTCAAGGCAGCAATGTGAAAGTGCTCTTAGAAGCATCAGCTGTTTACGATTTGACAGAATTTTTTGATACGCCATACTATTTCTTCCAAACATCAACATCAGAAACGGGTCCTTGGAGTCCTGTAGCAGCAGCAGCTAGCACAGACCATTCTATAACCATAGACGTAGACCCAACACAATACCAAAATGGCTTATATTATCGTGTATGGGTAGGTGCTACCCAAGCAGCTGTTGAAGCTTCTGCTGCAAGCGGACAACCTGGCACAGGTTGCCGAGCACTAACAGCCGTATCTGATCCCATTAAGATTACTTACGAATGCGAATGTACCGCATCGCCTGCGCCAGAAACAGACGACTATGCGGCTTGTCCTAGTACCACCAAATTGGACTTAAATACCTTAATTACCAACCGTAGCACTACTGGTACCTATTACTGGTACACAACTGAAACTGGAGGAACTCCACTTAGTGCTACAGAAGCTCAAAATATTGACGTAAGCCAATACGACGAAACAAACCCAACTAGAACTTACTACGTTTCTTACGACCAAGACGGTGATACTGAAACCTACTGCGAAAGTGAAAGAACTGCCGTAAAAGTTACCTTATATGCTCAATCTCTTGGATTGGAAGAAGTGGATGACCCACTTGTTTTTCTATGTAGAAACGAACTTCCTGCTGGATACAGACAAAGTATTGGCCCTGTAGATGGTGGAGAAGCAGATCCTACTATGGTATATACATGGTATGTTATTGACGACGAAGGGAATGTGGTAGAAAACCTTGGTACAACTGGAGATTATGAAGACATGATATTCATTATTCCAGCTGATGCACCTACCAATTTTAGGATGCGCATTGTTTCAGAAAGCCCAACATTGTGTCCTAAGACCGATGAATTTATATTTGCCCAAATATCTGAAAACACTGACTTTACCCTATCGGCACCAACTGATGTCTGTTTAGCAGCTCCTGCTGTAACTCTTACCCTAACTAACATGGAAGGTATAGGCGATTTGGTTATTAAGAAAGGCAATACCATACTAAAAACCGAAACAAACTTTAGTGGTACCGAATACACCTATACAGACAACGGTCCGCACGGCTCTGCTACATCGGTAACCTATACCGTTACCTTTGGCGACCCTGATAATTGCGGCAAAACAGCAACTGCTACCGTTAACATTGGTTCTAGCATGGATGTTCCACTAACATCTAATGCTACCAACAATACCGTTTGCGAAGGCACCAAAGTAACCATTACTGCCAACAGACCTGTAAATAACAGCAGTTCTGAAACATACAAGTGGTACAAAAACGGAACAGAAATAACTGGCGTGACTGGTCCTGTATTCTCTGACACTGAGGCTCTAACAGAAAACACCACCTACAAAGCAGAAGTAACCAATGGTGCTTGCGATGGCGAAGGAACCATTACCATTACTGTTGACAAAAAACCAAATGTAATATTGACTATTACCAGAGATAACATCTGCCACGGTGATACCAGCACTGTTCAAATTGATTATAGCAATCCAGATGTAATCATTCCTAGCTCATCAACATTTGAATGGGAAGCAACCTATACAGATGGTATCAGCATTCGAAATTCATACGACGACTTCAATACAACAAGTGCAACTGGTCTTAAACAACATACATTTGAACAAGCAGGTAACTACGGATTCCAACTTACCGTTACCAATGGTACCTGTACTGTAACCTCAGCACCTGTTGATTTTTGGGTAGCAGGAGCACCTCAATTTAGCGTTAGTGCAACCGAAAGCACCATTTGCCAAGACAACCCAACAACCTTGTTGATTACTATGCCTTCTGACAAGGCAGCCGAAGTAACCTCTAAAAAATGGACCTTAAATGGCGCCGAAGTTACTGGCAATACTAGCGAGTCGGTAGAAGGAACTAACACCATTTTTGGCACAGAAATTTCTCCTACGCTAACAGGTAAGCTTACCTATCAAGCAGAGGTAGTAGCACTTTGTACCGCTACTAAAACCGTAGAAATTATGGTAGAAGAAGGCATTATTGCTTCTATCCAAGATTTTGAAATTTGCGAAGGAGAAGATGTTAAATTGGAATTGGATGCCAATGGTGATTACACCTATAAATGGTCGCCAAACAATGGACTAAGCGATAATACCATTCAACAACCTACGGCATCGCCCAAACAAGACATAACCTACAGTGTGTTTATTGAAACCAAACTAAAAACATGTTCGGCTACTAAAGAAACCAAAGTAACGGTTCATCCAAAACCCGTTATTGTATCGATAGAAGAAACAGATGTACGCCAAATTACAGCCGTTGCAGACGACCAAACCCAATGGCCAACATTCCGCGTAGACGACATTGACAATATCTACGAAAATTCGCCAGTAGTAATTTCGGGTATTCCAATTGGTTACCACCGTTTGTACATTACCAACGAATGGGGATGCGAAAACAGCGACACATTTGAGATTAGTCCTATTCCTGTTATTCCTAAAAAATTCTTCTCGCCTAACGGCGAAGGAGACCCAGAAACAGAATACTGGACCGTTGAAGGGTTGGATGCCTACACCTCTTGGATTGTAGAAATTTACGACCGTTATGGCCGTCGCTTGTACGAATACCGCACCGGTTCGTTCAGCGAAACCGCCAACGACCCTACCGCTTGGAAAGGATGGGATGGCAATTACAATGGCCACCAAATGCCTAGCGACGATTATTGGTACCTAATTACCGTAGAAGAAATTAGAAAACAATACTCGGGTCACTTTATCTTGAAACGTTAAAAAACCAGCAACAGGCTGTATAAATTTGTAAATAACCTAAATAAAATACTATCTTTACAACATGAAAAAGTACGTATGCGTCGTTTTATTAGCCCTATTGGCAGTAGGTAAGGCTACTGCGCAAGAAGAGTTGATATACAATCAGTATCATTTTAACTACTATTTAGTGAATCCTGCTTTGGCGGGCGCAGAACCATGTTCGCACTTAATGGTAAGCAATAAAATGCAATGGACCGGTATGGAAGATTTTCCGATGACCCAATTGCTATCGTTTAAAACACGCGTTTGGAAAAACGTAGGTATTGGTGCATACATTTACCACGACCGCAATGGTTACACCAACAAGGCAGGTGGTCAAGCAACCTTTGCTTACCACATTCCACTTACCAGTGGCAGAAGATACTCTAAAAAGGTATCATACGACCGTCAGCTATCGTTTGGTGTATCGTTTAAATTTGCTTATTTCTACATCAATAACGATTTGTTTATAGACGACCCATCTGCATCGCAAGATATCGCTTTTAATAACACAGATGGTTTCTTGCCCAATGCTAACTTTGGTGTGTACTACAAATCGTACGGTGGTTTTGTAGGTTTGTCGTTGACCAACATCATTCCATTGGCTGCCGATATTTATGGCGACAAAGAAATGCCTGCTCCGTTTACTGGTTTCTTGTTTGGTGGTTATACCTTCGACTTGGGTGCTCGTAAAGATAAATACCTAGAACCCATGGCCATGTTAAAATTGAACCAACACCTAGAATTGAACATGGACTTGAACCTTAAATTTGGTCACGATGTAGACAAGGATTGGGGATATTGGGTACAAGCATCGTACCGTCACAGCTGGAACCCCAACAACATTCAAGCCATGGTATTGATGCCTATGTGTGGTTTCCGCATTGGTCAATTCCAATTGGGTTATGCCTTTAGCCTTGACCTCAACAACCTAGTTACCCAAAACTACGGTACGCACGAAATCATGTTAGGCTATAGCTTCTGTTATCAAAAACATTTCTGTAGATAGTATTATGCAAAAAAGAAAAAACCTCACTTCAAGTGAGGTTTTTTTGTTATATATGTTCCACCCTTCGACCAGCTCAGGGACCGGCTCAGGTATCTTTCAGAAGAAAGTTCGGGTAATTGCCCTAAGTGGTTGTTTAATCGATTTTATCGGGGTAGTCGATGGTGCAATGCAACCCACGGCTTTCTTTGCGTTCCATGGCCATTTTAATGACCAAATAGGCGGTGTTGATGATGTTGCGTAGCTCGCAAATATCTTTGGTTACCACCGAACGATCAAAGAGGTCTTCTGTTTCTTTATAAAGGATTTCTAAACGGTCAAATGCACGTTTTAAGCGCAAGTTAGAACGCACAATGCCTACGTAGTTACTCATAATTTGACCCACCTCTTTTTTGCTTTGGGTAATAAGCACCATTTCTTCGTTGAGCGAAGTACCCTCGTCGTTCCAAAGAGGCACTTGGTCGTTGTGCTTAATATCTGCAATAATGGATAGGGCATGCTTTGCGGCAGCATCGGCATACACAATGGCTTCGATAAGCGAGTTGGATGCCAAACGGTTGGCACCGTGCAAGCCTGTACACGAACACTCGCCTGCTGCATACAAATGGTTGATAGAGGTACGTGCATCCATGTCTACCACAATGCCACCGCACAAATAGTGAGCAGCGGGCACTACTGGTATGTATTGTTTGGTAATATCAATGCCAAGACTCATGCACTTGTCGTAAATCATGGGGAAGTGCTCTTTGGTTTGCTCGGCATCTTTGTGGGTAACGTCTAGGTAAACGTAATCGCTACCTGCCAGCTTCATTTCGGTATCGATGCTGCGTGCTACAATATCACGGGGAGCCAACGAACCACGGACATCGTACTTGTGCATGAACTCTACCCCTTTTTGGGTGCGCAATACAGCTCCGTATCCACGCATCGCTTCGGTAATTAAGAACGAAGGATGTTCGTTGGGATTGTAAAGCGACGTGGGGTGAAATTGTACAAATTCCATGTCTTTTACCCTACCCTTGGCACGGTACACCATGGCAATACCATCGCCTGTTGCAATGCTAGGATTGGTGGTGGTTTGGTAAATTTGACCAATACCACCGGTTGCCATCATGGTAACTTTAGATAGGAAAGTATGCACCCTGCGGGTACGAGGATTTAGCACATACACACCGTAACATTCAATGTTAGGGGTGGTGTGCTTTACCAATTGTCCTAAATGGTGTTGAGTTATGATTTCGATGGCGAAGTAGTTTTCGAATACATCGATATTGGGATGTTGTTGGATGCGTTTTACCAACGAACGTTGGATTTCTGCTCCTGTACTGTCTTTGTGGTGAAGAATACGAAACTCGGAGTGTCCACCCTCTTTGTGTAGGTCAAAGTTGCCTTGCTCGTCTTTGTCAAAGTCGACACCCCAGTTTACCAGCTCGGCAATCTCGCGGGGAGCATCTTCTACTACTTTACGAACCACAGCCTCGTCGCATATACCGTCGCCTGCTATCAGGGTATCGGCTACGTGCTTATCAAAATTATCGGTGGCTGCATTGGTTACTGAGGCGATACCGCCTTGTGCTAAATTGGTATTGGCTTCGGTCAATTTGGTTTTGCACAAAATGGCTACTTTGCCTTTGTTGGCAACTTTTAAGGCAAAACTCATGCCTGCAATACCGCTGCCTACAACTATAAAATCAAACTTGCGTACCATAATTGTTCGTTTTATAATCGCAAATTTATAAAATATTAAAGAAAATAGGATAGAAAATTGCGCTTTCTTTGCATACAAAGCACGAAAGTGGCATTATTGGTCGTAATCGGAGCCGGCTACAATCAGCATGTGGTCGCCTTCGCGCAACTCAAAAGTTCCGTTGGGAACAATGAATCGGTCGTTGCGTTTGATGAACATCACCAACAATCCTTTGGGCATTTGGAAGTCTTTTAAGGTTCTGCCTTTTTCTTCCAAGATTTCGGCAGTAAGAGTCATCTCGCGCAATTCACCTGCTTCTTCGGGCAGGTCAAGATCAAATTGCTTTTCTTTTTCGGGTGGCAATACCAAATCGAGTTTTTTGGCAACCCAACCAATGCTGCTTCCTTGAATAATAAGCGATAGCAAAGTAATAAAAAACACAATGTTAAAGATTTGCTCGGAACCAGGGATGCCTTCTACCACTGGATACATGGCAAAGATGATGGGTACTGCCCCACGCAATCCTACCCATGATATAAACATTTTAGAAGAATTTCCCATTTTGGTAAATGGGAGTAATGATGCAAAAACAGACAAGGGTCTGCCTAAAAAAATCATAAACAACGCAATGGCCGCTGCAGGAAGCGCAGACTGTAACATAGATGACGGACTAATAAGCAAACCCAACACCAAGAACATACCAATTTGCACAATCCAGGTTAAACTATCAAAGAAAGATGATATTTGCTTGCGATTAGGAATTTTGTGGTTACCAATAATGATGCCTGCCAAATAAACTGCCAAATAACCATTGCCTCCCAACATATCGGTAAAGGAGAAAGTAAAAAATACCAGACTTAACAACATAATAGAGTTAAGTGGCACATTTTTCAGTTCTATTTTATTCAATACCCAAACGCCAGCTATTCCCACGCTTGCTCCTAATAGTACGCCCAATGAAAATTGCTGAATCAAAACAACCGTAGCATTGATTATCATATCGGACGATGAGATATCGGCTGCATTTTGACCCAAAAAGGTAGCCGCCAATTGTATCAACACAATGGTTAAAATATAGGCCATAGGGTCGTTACTACCACTCTCCAACTCGAGCATGGGTTGTAGGTTATTCTTTAAACGAATATTTTTGGTTCTGAGGATATTAAATACCGATGCCGAGTCGGTAGAAGACATAGTAGCTGCTAGTAAAAAACAACTAACTAAAGGCAATGTCAAGGGAAAGGTTTTCCATTCTGATAGTAAAAAGATAAATCCACCCGTTAAAACAGTAGTTAATACGACACCCAAGGTAGAAAGCACCAACCCTGGAGCCAATATTGGTTTAATGTCTTTGTATTGTGTTTCGATACCGCCCGTAAACAAAATAATACAAAGAGCTATCATACCCACAAATTGCGCTTGCCTAATGTTATTAAAGACAATACCTGCTCCATCTACTCCAAACAACATACCAGCCAACAAGAATAGCAACAAGGCAGGGATACCAAATCTACCGCCTGCTTTGGTAATCAAAATACTACAAAAGATGAGGATAGACCCAATCAATAGGATATTTCCAGAGGTTAAGAAGGTCATGGCTGAATGGTTGAATCGTTTAATCGGATGCAAAGGTACAACGATTTTGCGGATTGTCGTGCGGAGTTAGGATTTTTTATAAAATAGAATTCTTTTTGCATTAGGAAATATCGGCAATATCAGTTATTTTTGTAGTATTATTGTATAATTGTTTCATTACATGATTCAGATTCCTATTATCAACAAAAGCAACAACGAGTTGCCTGCATACGCTACCGACCTATCGGCTGGCATGGATTTACGTGCTTTTTTAAGCGAACCTGTAGAGTTAAAACCTTTGGAGAGAAAACTGATCCCAACAGGTTTGTTCATTGAATTGCCCGCTGGTTACGAGGCACAAATTCGTCCACGCAGCGGTTTGGCGCTAAAAAAAGGCATTACCGTGTTGAATACACCAGGTACCATTGATGCCGATTACAGAGGCGAAATTGGAGTTATTTTAATCAACCTATCGAACGAGCCTTTTGTTATTGAAAACGGCGAACGCATTTGCCAAATGGTGATTGCTCAACATGCTACCGCTTCTTGGTGCTTGGTAGATGCTCTTTCTGAAACAGAACGCGGCGAAGGGGGTTTTGGACATACCGGTAAAAAGTGAAAAAACAATTACTATATATCGCTTTTATGTTCTGCTGTTGTATGCCGTCTGTTTGGGCGGCCAAACATACAGCAGAACGCTTGTTTTATACTACCGAATTTGACAGCTTGTTTATGGAAGGTTTGTGCTACATGCACGCCGATAGCCTGAACATGGCACAAAATCGTTTTGAAACCTGTGCCAAACTACAACCCAAAAGTGCAGCGGTGGCTTTTCAACTATCGTCGCTTTATGCCCTTCAGCAAGATACCGTCCGCAGCATCGACCAACTAAAAAAGGCCACCAAACTCAACCCCAACAACTATTACTACCAAACCAGTTTGGCCGAAATTTATACCGACCAGTCGAATTACAAAGAGGCGGTAAAAATTTACAAAAAGCTTACCTCTTTATTTCCCGATAAGGATTATCCTTTTTACATGCTTAGCAGATGCTACTACATGATGGGGGATTATAAAAAGAGTATTCAGGCATACAATCAGTTGGAAAAACGCATTGGTATCAATCCAGAATTTACCCTTGAGAAAATTTTTGCCATCGCATTGAGTGGCGATATAGAAGGAACAGAAGAAGCATTTAAGGCATTGCATCAAAAGTTTCCGATGAACGAGGAATTGTATTACAGAGAGGGAGCGGTTTACTACAATCTGTTTGACAATTTGCAAAAATCCATCGTTTGCTTTGAAAAGACCCTGAGCATAAATCCAGATCATGCAGAAGCATTGCGTTATGCTTGCGACCTATACGATCGAATGGGTGAGCAAGCAAAGGTAGATGAAACCATGGTTAAAATATTTGCTTCTAAAAGCATCCCATGGGAAGAAAAGAAAGAATTATTAAAAGTAGCCATTGCTTATTACCGTACACGCGTCAATTATACAGATATCATAGACACCATTTTCAAAAAAATGGTAATGGCAGATAGTGGTAACGAAGAAATATGGAATAAATACTGTGATTTCTTGTTTGATATAAATGACCCGCAAGGAGCAATTGAGGTTACAAATGCATGCATAGATATTCTGCCCACATGCGAAACATGCCACTTTCAACGCTATAGTATCAGCGAAATCACCAATAGTGACGAAGTGACAGAACAATTGCTAGATAAAACCCTTCAAGCACTTCCTAATCATTCTTTTTTCTTGTGTAAAAAGGCCGTTCTTAGGTTCTTACAAAAAGACGCTTCGTGGGAAACATACGCTCAACAATGCGTTGAAAATACAAACGACTCTATTCAAACCAATATAGCAACCTATGTATATGCTACGATAAGCAGTTTGTATGGCGAAAGTGACCAATTTGAGAAAGCGGTAAAATATACCGAAAAGGCACATCTCTTGGATCCAAACGACATCAATACGGCCAACAACCATGCCTACTATTTGGCATTATTAGGGAAAGACCTAGAAAAAGCAGCGGAAATTAGTTATAACGTGATTCAAAAAGAACCACTTAACAGCGCCTATTTGCATACCTACGGATACATTTTAATGAAATTAGGCAAGCTAGATTATGCTAAATTTTACATGCATCAAGCCGTAGAATACGACCACCAAACCAATTACGAAGTCTATCACGATTATGCCAACCTGTTAGAACAATTGGGCGAGAAAGAAGAAGCTCAAAAAATGTTCCAAGTGGCAAAAGAAATAAAAGAAAAAAATGAAACACAGCATCCTTAAAACAATTGGTTACAGCCTACTAATAAGTTTGTTTGCACTATTTAGTTGTAAAACAGTGCAAAAACAAGTGGTAACAACAGAAGAAACTCCTGTTAAAGAAGATACCATTTCCATGGTAAAAAAGGAGCAACAAGGCATTAATAGCATTAGCGCACAATTCAAATTAGAAATAGAAGGTTATAACTTATTTTCATTTAGCGGAACAGCCTATTCTATTATTGACAAAGAATTTATGATTTCCATTAAAGCGCTGTTTGGTATTGAAGTAATGCGCGTTTACTGCACACCCACAAGAGCAGTAGTTTTGGATAAATTGGGACGCAGGTACTGCGAAGTTCCATTTGAATTGCTTGAACCAGAACTAGGAACAGATTTTTATGGTGTTCAAGGATTATTTACCAATCGTACATTTGACCCCGATAAAAACAACTACGCCAATTTTACTGTAGATGTTGTTAACGGTGATTGGATCATGTCACACAACGGCGAAAATTTTCAAACCGAATTTCTACTGCAAGCAGGCAAGCACCTGCAACGTAGCATTATTCGTTCTGTAAAAACAGGCGATTTCTTTATGGCAACTTATACAGACCTAAGAGAACAAAATGGCATCACCTTCCCCTACAAATACCAGTTCTTATTCCAATCTAAGAAACAAAATAACGCTGTAAATGTTACCTTCCAACAACTACAGTTTAACCAAACAAATGCTATTGATTTTGAGATTCCAGCAGGTTATAAAGCGGTTACTGTAGAACAACTTCAAAAAGAGTTAATGAGTTTATAAGGTATGAAAAAACTGTTTGCGACATTTATAATCTTATGCTTGGGTTTGCTTTCTATACATTCTCAATCTGTTTCTGAGTTGAAAAAACGGAAAGCGAATGCTATGAAACAATTGGAAATAACCAATAACCTTATCAGCGAAACTTCTAAGAATAAAGCAGCAAACCTCAACCAACTTAACATTCTAAATGCACAAATAAAAGAGCAGCAAAAACTTATCAATACTATTAACTCGGAAGTAAAAAGCATAGACAAAGAACTAACTACACTCCGAGAAGAAACCAACCATATACAGCAACGTTTAGACGATTTGAAAGCTGAATATGCCAAGTTAATGTACCACTCGTACTTTAAGAAAGGCAAATTGGATAATTTGTTATTTATTTTGTCTGCCGATAACTTTACCCAATCATACAGACGTTGGCGATACCTAAAAGAATACTCACAATATTGCGAGAAAAAAGGCGTTGAAATTCAGGAAACAAAGGTACAACTAGATGCCAAACTGCAACAAGTTGAGAACAAACGACTTGAACGACTTGAAACATTGCAGGCGCAAAAATCAGAACGCACAAAACTAAAAGAACAACAAAAGAAACAAGATCAGTTGGTTGCCGATCTGCAAAAGAAAGAGAAAAGTTTAAAGGCAGAATTAAAAAAACAACAACAATTGGCCAATAAGTTAAACAAGCAAATTGAAGATAAAATTGCTGCAGAAGCAAAAAAATCGGTATCAAAAGCGGGTAAGGACAATACTTACACACTAACCAAAGAAGAGAAACTGGTTTCTGGTAACTTTGAAAAGAACAAAGGTCGTTTGCCATGGCCAGTAGAAAAAGGTATTCTGACTGGAAGTTTTGGCAAACAAGCTCACCCCGTATTAAAACACGTATCGGTAGATAACAAAGGTGTCTACATACAATGCCCAAAAGGTACCAAAGCCAGAGCCGTATTTGATGGAGAAGTAACACAAGTGTTCTCTATACCTGGTAGCAACAATGCCGTTATTATTAAGCATGGAGCCTATCGTACCGTGTACGCCAACCTTACAAAAGTGTATGTAAAAGCTGGCGACAAGGTAAAACCCAAACAAGATATTGGTATTATCTACACCGATACCGACGACGGGAACAAAACAGAACTCTACTTTCAGGTATGGAAGGACAAGCAACTCCAAAACCCTGAATTATGGTTGAGCCACTAAGCATTAAGGGGTCCATTTCTTTGCTTTTAGTAGTTCTTTGCTTGAAACAGGGAAAGATAAGTGCCTGCCCCCGTTTTTCTCAAATAACTCAAATGTAAGCTTCCGTTGCTTAGGAAGAGTAAAACGCTGAAAGAACAAAACCCTTTCTTGCAAATGCTGAGCAGGCAATGTTCTTGCTATACTATCCGAACAATACGTATAAAAGGGAGTAATCTCGGTTTCTTGCAGTGCCGTATGTTTGCTCCCTTTTTTATCTACAATATAACCTTTTATAAAGTCGATATCGTAATCGATGTTGTTACGATTATGAATTTGCAACCTAAAAAGCAACCAATCTTCGTAACTATATATGCCCACTACTGCAAACTGCATATTATGATCTACCACTCCTAAATGGTTCATCATGTATGGTTGTTGTAATACTTGCTGACCCAGTTCTTGCAAACTATTTATATCGACAGGATTAGACAAGAACAAAGCCTGAGAAGAAACAGAATCGGTTAATTGTACTAACAATTGAGGCAAACTATCGCTGTGTTGCAATCGATACGTATGGATACTGCCATTATGACCCACCAATACAATAGAACCCTCTTGTTGATATGAGTGAGATGCTTTTACTCGCACCATGTTTTGAATGCCATCGGCATAAGCGGCTATTACCGAATCGGAACCAACAGACCAATCTGCAATAGGAAAAGGGGCCATAAAATGGGTTGTCTTTTCTTGTCCTATACCTATTATAGACGATGGCAACGGTCCTTTTTCTACCCTATAACCCAAGAAAGGCAGTTGATGGCAATAGGCAAGTGTGTATAAATAATATTTCCCATTAGATGTTACTACCGATAACGTACTGTTATTGGTATTTTCATGCTTAGCACGTACCGTTAAACTACGTGCATCGGATAGTTGACGAACCTCTATTTGGGGGCTTCCTACATCTACATACTTAATTTCGGAAGGGAATTGCAAAGTCAGTTGTTGGGTATGATTGATGTAAAAAATAGAGTCTGCATGGAGTGATAAAACCATATACAGAAAACCTAAACTAAAAAGAAAACGTTTCATTGGAATGTTTGTTTAATGGTTACTAAATAATTAGATGATATGTTTATTTTCTGCTGACTGATGGAGTGCTGAGCAACCGATTGAAAGGCTCCCACTACCGCATTCGCTGCCGAACCCAAAAAAGATACAGATGGAATGCGTAAATCGGTATTGCCCAAAATCTGTGCTCCGGCTTTTTTGGTGGCATCGTCTATCCGATTATCGGGTACATACAAACCCTCAAAACCATCTTTATCGTATATACTACCAGTAAATGGGAAAACCATCCGCTGATACAAAATATTATCAATGCGAATAATCGCTCTTCGTTCCCTAAAACTGAGTTGACCATATAGGAATGTATTAGCAGGTATAGGGGTCTTGTTAATTATGATATCGTCTAACAGACGAAGTTTTACAATTGCTCCATGTGCTAAATCGCGGTGTTCCCCATGCACCACTGCTCGAATATCGGTTGGTATGTCCGACGTGGTTGCTAATCCGTAAAAACCAGGAGTGGATGGATTGGTAATCTTCACATTGGGTGCATCCGACTTTTCTGCTGATGAGGTCTCATTGCTTGTCGAAGAAATATCTATACCATACCTTTGGGCTAATTCTTGGTACTTTGACGCAATAAATTGCTGTTTTTCTTGCTCTTTTGCATCGGTTGATACACTGCGTTTTGCAAGAGGTTTCTCTGCTGAAGTTTCTGTCAAAGTAGGAGTGGATATTAATGGTAACGTATCAGAAGACGACTGCACCCACTCAAACGACGAAGATTGTTGCCTACGTTGCATTCGGTCGTTATCTTCCTCTGTCTGGCTTGCGCGCTCTACCGCCTCTAATCTAGAATCAGAAAGTTCTTGGGTTACTGCCTGCGGAATATCAAGGTTAATACCATCGGATGGATCTTCTTGGGATGCAACATCGTCAGAACTCCCACCACCCAGTATATAAAAGAGTAACAAGGCGCAAATGGTTACCATGACCGAAACAACGTGAAGAAATTTTTGCTGTTTTTTCATATTATCTTTCTATTACTTCCATATCACTGTTATCGATAATTTTCCAATTCTCTATTAAAAATCCATGTGGATTGTTCTCTGACCGGGTAGTATTGAGCAAGGTACATGATGTTTCTAGGTTGCGATACGTTATGTTCGATTTTCTGATAATAGAAGTAACTCCATACGTCTTAACTTGAAACGGGTAAACAGCATCGTTAATGGCAATACTATCTACTTTTATTTCACACACAATGCCAGATGCTATGATACGCTCGTAAAAGCCCTCTTCTTTCATGCGTATGTACACATCCGATGCCGAATTGTCGGCCAAGTACAATGCTTGTTGCACATTGCCCTCTATGGCTGCTTTCTCTGGCGATAACGTAAAAAAATACTCATGAAAACGCTTTACATGCGATTTCGCCTCTGCTTTTCGATTCGCATTTACATCGCGAGAGATGGCCATTAATAAAGATTCCTCTTGATCCAATACATAAATTTTATTGCGTTGCAACTCGGCAAACTGATACGATTCGTACACCACATAACCTATTGTTCCCAGCGCTAGCAACGTAATAAGGACAAGGTATATGCGTGTTAATGCAAATGCATTTTGCAGATTCTTTAACGATTTGAACATAAACTTTTAATTGTGCTTTGTCACTGCTGCTACATAATCGCTGCGAATAATCCATTTAGAGAAAACAGGAATACAAGCATACAAAGCAATGACGATGCCGTTAAACAAAAGGGTTATTAATTGAATGGAAAGTTGTAGGTTTTCGGCCTGTGCGTAATCGGAAAATGTATAATTGGCCGTTGGCAATGCCGATAGCATGTTGGTAAAAACTGGATAGACACAACCCGAGAACAAAACGGCCACCATAAAACTGACCAACAAACTAAGGGGTACATACATGGTTACGCGAATATAATGCATCATCCAATTTTTAATATTGCCAGCAAAACCAGGCAACAACGACAGGGCAAAAGCAAAAGGACCAATGAGCACCAACACCACACCTGCCAGTACCACATACGTTCTAAAAAAATAAACCATGCCTGTTAGCGCCAACGAACTGAATGAAACCAATAGATGTAAGGTATTTTTAAACAGTTGCAAATAATTAGAAGACTCATCGTCAGCAGATAATTGAGTAGACACAGCGGTATTATCTTCTTCTACTTGCTGCTGGTTGTAGGCTGCCATAGCATTACGCATTTTTGTTTGCGCAACAGAATAATCGGCTTGTGCTTGCCGATAACTATCTTGTACCGATGCATTTAGCGACGAAGTGGCCAACTCGATGGGATATATGGTTAACTGCAACAGCGAAACAAAACCCGAAAAGAAAAGAATAATCAACCCTGTGGAGAAGGGACGCAAAAGACCATAAAAATCAATCTTCTGCCCTTTTGCCCATGAGCCCCAAATACCAAAACCAATATACCCAAAGGCAAATAAACCACACAGCAATTGGGCAGGAGTTGACAAAGCACTTACATATTCTTGTACCAAGTCTTTTACGGATCCTAACTGAGCAGCCAATAACGCCGCCACCTGTTGCATAGAAGAATTTACTATCAACATACGGTTTATTTTTTTGTGGTCGACTTAGAAGAACTCTTCTTTTTATTTTTGTCGGTTACTCTGTCTACCACCGATGCAGGGTCTGCCATGTGGGTATCCCAGGCCTGGTCCATGCCAAAAAAGATGGCTTCGGTAGTCATGGCTTGCATGTAATCGTCCATCAAGGCCATGGAATTTTTGTCCTTGAAGCGTTTTTCTACTTGCGAAAGCAAACCGCGCAAGGTTTTAAGTTCCAATTGGATATCTTTTAGCAGTTGTATACGCTCGTAATCGGTCATTTCGCCCTTATCTCTTCGGCTATTCAGCATCTCGTTGGCTTCGCCAACCATTTCGGCAATGTGGTCACCCAACTCAGCAGAGAAACAAATGGCATTGGCAATTTCCTGGTCGGTCAGGTAGGTTAACTTGCAGAATTCGGTGTGCAATTTGTTTACTTGTTTGGATAAATTGACACCCTCTTTAACAATATCGAGCGATATTTTAGCCCCCTGCACGTAATTGCTTACCTTTTGGAGTTTCTCTATGGCCTCTTTGGTTTTTTGCAACATCTCGCCCGTATTAGCGGTTTGTGATATCAATTCTTGACGGTCTGTCATGATTTCGTACAACTCCTCGGCAAACAAGCTAAGCCGTTGAGCAATCGAAGTCGGGTCGCTCACCACAAACTGTGCATGGACAGGGGCAAGCATCGTGAAAAAAAGAATAAGAAGTAAGATTTTTTTCATGGTATCGGTAAATTAAGATGAAACTAACTGCTGTATGGCAAGTTGCAAAGATCCACATCGCCGCTGCGCCTCTTGCAAGCGCAACTTTTCGCTCTTTTCGGTGGTGTACACCAGGTACTCTTGTCGCGACACCTCTAGGGCATACACCATGGGAGCATTGCCATTGAACGTAATAAATACCTCTTTGTAGGGGTTCCTGTTTTGGGTACAAAGGTCTTGGTTGAGCGATAAAGCCAACTGGCACTCGTGGTCGCAAAGCGAAAGGGTTTGCTTAATCTCGTCAAACTTGTGGGCATACTTGCGCTGATCCAGTAAGATTTTGCAATCGGCATTCGACAAAATGGTGTTTTTGACAATTTCGTTGCCTACAATGTCTTCTACCTCTTGGGTAACCACAATGGCCTCGCCAAAATGTTTGCGCACCGTTTTGAACAAATACTTAATGAATTCTGCTGTACCATTCTTAGAAATGGCTTTCCAGGCTTCTTCAATCAGAATGAGTTTGCGCTGCGATGCCACTGCTGGATGGCGCATTTTAGAAATAAAGGTATCCATCAACACCAAGGTTACCACGGGAAACAAGGTTTTGTGATCTTTGATGTTGTCAATCTCGAACACAATAAAACGCTTGGTTAGCAAGTCGATGTTTTGGGTAGCATTGAGCAGGTAGTCGTACATGCCCCCTTTGTAATAAGGGCGCAATACTTGCAATAGGTTATCGATGTCAAAATGCACCTCGCGCACGGCTTGCTGCTTGAGCAATTGCTTAAACGTAGTTTTTAAATAGCGATAAAAGGTATTGAACGATGGAGTACATTCTCCCTCTATAACCGTTTGCAAGTACCCGTTTAAGGCATCCGATATGTGGGTTTCTTCTGCCTTGGTAATGGTTTCGTTCTCGTTTTTCCACAAACAAAACACCAACGATGCCAGTTGTTCGCGTTTTTCGATGGAATAATACCCATCTGCCACGTAAAAAGGATTGAACGAGATGGGATGCTCGTCGGTATAGGTGTAATAAATACCGTCTTCGCCGTGGGTGGTTTCGGCAATAAGGTCGCAAAGGCCTTTGTAACTATCGCCCACATCCACCAATACCACATGACTACCCTGCTCGTAATACTGACGAACCAAATGATTGGTAAAGAACGATTTACCCGAACCTGATGGCCCCAAAATAAACTTATTACGGTTGTTGATGTAGCCTTTTTTTAGGGGCAGGTCGGACAAATCGACCGATAGCGGAATGCCCGATAACCTATCGCACAACCGTACACTACAAGCTTGCGCACTGCTACTGGCATGGGTTTCGCCATTGATAAAACAAGCGCCTTGCTCCAAAAAGGTAAGAAAAGTCATTTCGCAAGGGTATTGCGAGGCGGCTCCAGGTATGCCTGCCCAATACAAAATGGGCACGATACCCTCTGTTTTGGTGGCAAACGCATCTATTTGTGTTAATCCAGCCGATACCTGTGAGTTCTTTTTGAGCAGTTGATAATAATCGGTATCCCAAACCATTACGTTAAAGGCACAGCGCACTGCTTGCCTTCCCTGCGCCATGGCTTCGTTCAAAAAGGCATCGTTAAAGGTTTTGTTAATGGCATTTTCGCGCGATATACCCGATAAGGAAGCCTGCTCGCGGCCACATTTTTCTATCTTCTGCAACAAATCGGATGGATTGTCTAAAAAGAAATATTGGTTGTAAATGTGCGAAAAAGGCAAATCCAACCCCATGCCCGATACAAACGAAATGGGCAACTGAACTTGGGTATAGGCCGGATGCATGCGGTGCGTGTGTACCTGGTTGGGCAACTGATCCAACTGATGGAGCGAAAACAAGCTAACGTAGTTATCGCCCACCATGAAATCGTCCTCTTGTAGCTGAAAATCGGCTAAACACGTTTTTTCGGGCAAGAAATGCAGGTGCATATAATCTGCCAACAGGCCCGAATAGGCATCATTGCCCACTACTTCCGCCTCGCCCAAACGTTGTACACGGTAGCCCGCCTCGGTTAATACCGCCTTGAATTGCGCCACCTTGTCTAAAAAATCGGCTATCCGATCGGGTTGCAACATATCTTTGGGCACGATGCGGTTTTGGCAAAGCATGTTAGCCACACTTTGCGTTTGCATGTTTTGCTTGGACGATAAGGTAACATACACATAACAGGTATGTTGCAAGTGCATTCTGCCCAGAAAATGAGCATCCGAAGCCACTTGCAAAAACGAGGGCGATTGCTCGCAGGGCTCTTTGTTAAAAGGTACTTGCTGGTACACATCTTGCTTGTGCACGATGCTGTAATGGGGCAATAAACGCAAGGCGCGCACCCACGTAGCATGGTCGTTTTCGAACTGCTCCACACTTCGCTCAAAAAGAGTGGGCAAACCCACCTTAAAAAGTACCGTTATATCGGCACTTTGGCTAACGAGGCAGTTGTTCTCCCACGCCATCAGCGGAAAGCACGCTTGTATGGATTTACCGAATGGATTTTTCATGATGCAATAATTTAAAGATGGGACACGATACGGCTATCCGACGGGGCAAGACTCGCTTTGCCCTACGGTGTAACAAACCATATTGGCCGTATTTTCTGTTGAGGTAAAAACTGCTACACCAAACCGTTATTAACAACACTGTACCCATCACCAGTGCGAATACCCTATTGATAAGCATAAAGAAAAATAAAATGAAGAAAGAAAACACAGTGCCTACCACGGCATAAATAACGTATCCGGCACGCAGTCCTTTTACCTCAACAGATCGTCCCACTCCTTTGTTAATGGGATACGAAGCCATTTATCCAATAAAAAATGCTCGAATGGCGGTTACTGCTACAATGGCAAATACACAAGCACCAAACCACGATGCGGCCGTTCGGGTAGTATCGCTACTACCTGCCGACCACTTGCCATACACCTTTACGGCACCAATAAGACCAATAACGGCACACACCACATAAAAGAGGTTGGTAATGGGTTCTACGTACGATTGAATTTCGGCATTGGCTTTTTCGATGGCTGCCACGCCATTGCCTTGTGCCCACGCTGCAGTTGCTACGGCACTCATTGCCACCAACGTGGCACATCTTTGAAGTTTAGTTTTCATAAAATAGAAATTAAGATGAATGAATAATTGTTTAGTCGTTTAGTCGTTTAGTTGTTGAGGTGATTAAACAACTTTGCGACGGCTAAAACGGTAAAGACTGATGGAACTTTTGTTGTTTACGACGGGCAGAAGGATGGCTGCTGCGTTTAGCGTCCCACCAAAAGTACGCCCAAACGCCTACATTAAACAGCAGGCACAACAAGGCGGTTGCAAGCAAAAAATTGCCCCAACTAATTTCGGATAAACCAAACATAATGGTAACTGGATTTCATGGATTAATAATTAAGATGTTTATAAAGTCGCTCACTGCGTGAGCTCCGACTAATCGACAAATCGGTAAGTCGGTAATGATGTTGCAAAGGTAAAGACATTTGGCAGAATGTTACAAGAGAACCGACTGTATTTTAACTTCTTTTAATACAAGACTCACTAAATCTTCAAATTACTCCATAAAACATCGATTCGTCGATTAACCGATTACTCGGGCTTCGCCCTCATGAAGTTTGGCTGCGCCTCGGCATAGTTCAAACAAGTTTGACTCTGCACTCGGCTTGCACAAACTTTCACCGATTAGTCGGTAAAAAATTTGTTATTTCTTTTTTTTGCATTACTTTCGCCAAAAATTAAGATTATGACCAAACAATTTACCTCTATGGCCATCTTTGCCGGGCTTTTAATAGGAATAGGCGGCATTGTTTACCTACGCGTTGGCGGCATTGCTGGCGCTGTGTTGTTTGCCTTTGGGCTTTTAAGCGTAGTTATGTGCGGTGCGCAATTGTACACAGGCAAGTCGGGTTTTTTACCCGTAAAAGAAATGTGGAAACTTATTCCCATGATTTTGCTCAATGCCGTAGGTTGCGCCTTTGCGGCATGGATTGCCTACTACGTAAGCAACGAAACCGTCTTTACCAACCTTCAGGGCATCTTAAATGCACGCTTGGCTGCCTCGTGGCACGGTTTGCTCATGACATCGGTAGGCACAGGCATGATTATGACTTTGGCGGTATACGGTGCTAAACAAAAACATTACTGGCCCCTATTATTTGGTGTGCCTGTATTTATTTTGTGCGGATTGCCTCACTGCGTAGCCGATGCTTTTTACTACGCAGCCGCCCTATTTTACGGCAAATTTGAACCCATGCTACTATGGGCATGGCTTTGGGCCATTATAGGCAACTTTATAGGATGCAACCTACCTCGATTATTTATGCGCGAAGAGTTTTAACAAGTTAGGAGTTAGGAGTTAGGAGTTAGGAGTTTTTCAAATCGATTAAACGATTAAACAATTAAACGATTAAACAAAAAATATATGAACAACGAATTTAGAAAGTATGCTACCAAGCATTTGGGCATGAATGGATTGGCATTAGACCAATACATGGACATTACCAGCAGCTACATTTCGCCCACCATTATTGAAGAACGCCAACTAAACGTGGCGCAAATGGATGTATTCTCTCGTTTGATGATGGACCGCATCATCTTCTTGGGAACACAAGTAGACGACTACACCGCCAACGTTATTCAAGCGCAATTGCTATACCTAGACAGCGCCGACCCAGGTAAAGACATTTCTATTTACCTCAACAGCCCTGGCGGCAGCGTGTATGCAGGCTTGGGTATTTACGATACCATGCAATTTATTAGCAGCGATGTGGCTACCATTTGTACGGGTATGGCAGCATCGATGGCGGCCGTATTGCTTACCGCAGGTGCTAAAGGCAAACGCTCGGCGCTAAAACACTCGCGCGTGATGATTCACCAACCTTTGGGTGGTGTGCAAGGCCAAGCATCGGACATCGAAATTACCGCTCGCGAAATTCAAAAACTAAAACAAGAATTGTACACCATTATAGCCGACCACTCGGGCAACCCATTTGAACGCATCGAGAAAGACTCAGACCGCGACTATTGGATGACTGCCGAAGAGGCCAAAGCATACGGCATGATTGACGAGGTGTTGATTAAAGCAAACAAATAATGGCAAAAAACGAACAAAGATGTAGCTTTTGCGGACGCAGCGAAAGAGAAGTAGCCATGCTGATGACGGGGCTAAACGGCAACATTTGCAACGAATGTGCCGAAAGCGCCCACGAAATGGTACGCGAAACCCTGAAGCAAAAAAACAAAAGCAGTTTGGGATTGAGCATGGAAGATTTGCCCAAGCCCAAAGAAATTAAAGAATTCCTAGACCAATACGTTATTGGCCAAGATAGCGCTAAAAAAAGCCTTAGCGTAGTGGTATACAACCACTACAAACGCTTGTTGCAAAAAGACATGGGCGACGAGGTAGAGATTGAAAAATCGAACGTTATTATGGTAGGTTCTACGGGTACAGGTAAAACCTTGCTAGCACGTACCATTGCCAAAAAATTGCACGTTCCCTTTACCATTGTCGATGCTACCGTACTAACCGAAGCAGGTTACGTGGGCGAAGACATTGAAAGCATTCTTACCCGCTTGTTGCAAGTGGCCGATTACAATGTAGAGGCTGCCGAAAGGGGCATTGTGTTTATCGACGAAATTGATAAAATTGCCCGCAAAAGCGACAACCCCTCTATTACACGCGACGTTAGCGGCGAGGGCGTTCAACAAGGTTTGCTAAAATTGTTAGAAGGTTCGGTGGTAAACGTTCCCCCACAAGGTGGCCGCAAACACCCCGAGCAAAAACTCATTGCCGTAAACACCCAAAACATCTTGTTTATTTGTGGTGGTGCTTTTGACGGCATCGAGAAAAAAATTGCAAGCCGTTTGAATACCAAAACCGTGGGTTACTCGGCATCGAAAGAAGTACACAAAATAGACCGCGATAATTTGTTGCAATACATCGCACCCCAAGACCTTAAATCGTTTGGTCTGATTCCAGAGATTATTGGTCGATTGCCTATTTTAACGTACTTGGATCCGTTAGACAGGGCCGCCTTGCGTCGTATTTTGGTAGAGCCTAAAAACTCCATCATCAAACAATACATTAAACTGTTTGCAATGGACGGAGTAGACCTATCGTTTACAGACGAGGCATTGGATTACATTGTCGATAAAGCCGTAGAATACAAGTTAGGCGCACGTGGATTGCGTTCGCTAACCGAATCGGTTATTATGGATTACATGTACACCATACCGTCGGAAGAAACCGACCGTTTAGAGATAAATCGCAATATTGTAGCAAGCAAATTGGATAAAAATAGAATGTTATAGCATTTTTTTAGGCAAAAATGCTTGCATTCGCATTTCTATTTACTATATTTGCTAAACCATGGCAAAAAACAAGGAACTCACCAAGGCCTTAAAAGAATACTTTGGATTCGATTCTTTTAAAGGAAACCAGGAAGCAATCATCGAAAACTTGCTTGCTGGAAACGATACGTTTGTATTGATGCCAACAGGTGGAGGAAAGTCTTTGTGCTACCAATTGCCATCGCTTTTGATGGACGGTGTAGCCATTGTTATTTCGCCACTGATAGCCTTGATGAAAAACCAAGTAGATGCCATGCGCTCTTTTAGCGAAGAAATTGGGGTAGCGCATTTTATCAACTCGTCGCTTACCAAAGCTGCTATAGAAGAAGTAAAATCGGACGTTACCAGCGGCAAAACCAAACTGCTGTACGTAGCACCCGAATCGCTTACCAAAGAAGAGAACATTCAGTTCTTGCAAGGCGTTAAAATTTCGTTCTATGCGGTAGACGAGGCACACTGTATTTCGGAATGGGGACACGATTTCCGCCCTGAATACCGTAAAATACGCCCCATAATTAGCCAAATTGGCAATGCACCGGTTATTGCATTAACCGCTACTGCCACCCCCAAGGTTCAACACGATATTCAAAAGAACCTAGGCATGACCAATGCTCATGTGTTCAAATCGTCGTTTAACCGTGCTAATTTATATTACGAAGTTCGTAAGAAAACGCAAAATATAGACAAAGACATTATTAAATTTATCCGCTCGCAAGAGGGCAAATCGGGTATTATTTATTGTTTGAGTCGTAAAAAGGTAGAAGACCTTGCCGAAACCTTGCGCGTAAACGGCATCAATGCTTTGGCTTACCACGCCGGCATGGATTCGAATGTGCGCAGCGAAAACCAAGATAATTTCTTGATGGAAAAGGTAGAAGTAATTGTGGCTACCATTGCGTTTGGCATGGGTATTGATAAACCCGATGTTCGATACGTTATTCATTACGATATTCCCAAAAGTTTAGAAGGTTACTACCAAGAAACCGGTAGAGCTGGCAGAGACGGAGGCGAAGGACAGTGTATTGCATTTTACACCAACAAAGACATTCAAAAACTAGAAAAATTTATGCAAGGCAAGCCCATTGCCGAGCAGGAAATAGGGAAACAACTGCTTAACGAGACAGCGGCATACGCCGAATCGTCGGTATGCAGACGAAAATTATTACTTCACTATTTTGGCGAAGAATATACGCCCGAAAACTGTGGCAACTGCGACAATTGCCTGCATCCTAAAAAACAAATGGAAGCGCAAGAGATGTTGTGTACCGTCATAGAAACCATTTTGGCGGTAAAAGAGAAGTTTAAAGCAGAACATATTGTTGATATTATTATCGGGAAAGAAACCTCCGAAGTACTTGATTATAAACACGAAGAACTAGACGTATTTGCTACTGGAAAAGGCGAAGATCCAACCGTATGGCACACGGTTATTAGACAAGCCATGATTGGTGGTTATATCGACAAAGAAATTGAAAACTACGGGGTTCTAAAAATAACCAAGGCAGGTAAAGATTTCTTAAAGAAACCTACCACCTTTAAAATTACCAAAGACAACGACTTTGAAGAAGAGGAAGACGAAACTCCAATTCGTAAAGTAGGTTCGTGTGCAGCAGACGAAACCTTGTTTGCCATGCTTAAAGATTTGCGCAAAAAAATTGCCAAACAAGAAGGAGAACCTCCTTACATTATTTTTCAAGACCCCTCGTTAGAGTCGATGGCTACCACCTATCCTATTACAATAGAAGAGTTGCAAAACATTCCTGGTGTAGGTGTGGGCAAAGCCAACAAACCCTACGCCGAAGAGTTTATTAAACTGATTAAAAAACACGTACAAGAAAACGACATTGTACGCCCCGAAGATATGCGCGTGCGCACCGTGGCCAACAAATCGAAACTAAAAGTATTTATTATTCAGGCCATTGACCGCAAAATTAGCCTGGACGATTTGGCTATTTCTAAAGGTTTGGACTTTGTAGACTTGTTGAGCGAAATTGAGGCCATCATCTACTCGGGCACCAAAATCAACATCGATTACTTTATTAACGAAGTAATGGATCCCGATAAAGTAGACGAAATTATGGAGTACTTTGCCGAATCGACCACCGACGACATTGACGAGGCATTGAACGAACTGGGCGGCGACTATACCGAAGAAGAAGTAAGACTAATTCGCATTAAGTTTATCTCCGAAAAAGCCAACTAAACCTTTCAAACCATACATAACGTAAAAGAGCGATGCTTAGGCACCGCTCTTTTTTTGTTGTGACTCTACCCAACTGGTTAGCTCTACAAACTCTGCTACGCTAAGTTGTTCGGGGCGTTTGTCTAGCAAGGGAGTTCCTGCTTTGTCAAAATCGCCGCCCAATAGGGGTTTTATGGAATTGCGAATGGTTTTGCGACGTTGGTTAAAGGTGGTTTTTACCACTTGCTTGAACAACACCTCGTTGCAAGGGAGCGAGGTTACGTTGTTGCGCACCATTTTGATAACCGCCGATTGCACTTTGGGTGGTGGATTGAACACCGAAGGGGGAACGGTAAATAGGTACTCAATATCGTAGTAGGCCTGCAGTAGCACGCTTAAAATACCGTAGGCCTTTTTGCCGGGTTTAGAAGCCAAACGCTCTGCCACTTCTTTTTGCAACATGCCACTAATAAAAGGAATTTGCTCTTTGTGGTCTAATGCCTTGAAAAAGATTTGGCTTGATATGTTGTAAGGATAGTTGCCGATAAGCGCAAAAGGCTCGCCACCAAAAATAGAGGGCACATCGTAACGCAAAAAGTCGTCGGCTATGATGTTACCCGCTAACGCCTTAAAGTTTTGGTTCAAATACGCTACCGACTCGGTATCTATCTCAATAACGCGCAAATCGATGGGGTTGCGCTCCAACAAAAACTGCGTGAGCACCCCTGTGCCAGGACCTATCTCCAGCACCTTGTAAGGGCCTTCGTTGGGCAGGGTATCGGCAATGCGCTTGGCAATGCCCATGTCGGTTAGAAAGTGTTGGCCTAACTGTTTTTTTGGCTTAACGTACATTGTCTAGATTTTTTATTGTATCTTCGCAAAGTTAATGATAAAAGTCGAAATGCTTCGCATTTTAACCCATATACTCGATTTTTTTTACCCTCCGTTTAAGCGCTGGATGAGCAAAGAGGTGTATTACTACCTGGCTTGTGGCACCATCAATACCTGCTGCGATTGGGTAATGTATTTTATTATCCATAACTACATTATTCAAAAACAATTTATCGATTTAGGTTTTATGGTGGTATCGCCCCACATTGCCAGCCTTATTTTGGTTACACCCATTACATTTTTGGTGGGGTTCTGCTTTTCTAAATACATCACCTTTAAGCACTCCAAACTGGAAACTACTAGGCAGGTACTGCGCTATGCATCCATTTTGTGCTGCAATTGGCTAATTACCTACATCAGTTTAAAACTATTGGTAGAAATGGCGGGTATCTACCCTACTCCTGCCAAAATGATTACCACGGTTATTACCACCTTACTGGGCTTTATTTTGCAAAAATACTATTCGTTTAAAAGCAGTAAATAGGTAAACGATGCAAAAAGGATGGTTTGACAAGTACTTTACAGCTATCAAGGTAATGATTATGCTGTGCGCATACTCTTACCTGGTGTACATGTTGGTTACATTTAAGCATTACGACCAACTGCCTGCTGTTTGGAATCACCTATCTGCCCATCGATGGGGTTACTTAGCTGCCGCAGTCGTGCTTTGGTTGGCCAATTGGGGAATAGAAACCTGCAAGTGGCAAACATTGCTTACACAACTACAACCCCTATCGTTTTTATCGTCGCTTAAATCGGTATTTATTGGTATTACAACAGGATTCTTTACCCCCAATCGCATTGGCGAAACAGCGGGCAGGGCGCTACTGCTGCAAGACGGCAACCGCATACAAGGCATGACCCTTACGTTGGTGGGTGCCGTAGCACAAAACTTTACCAGCCTGCTATTTGGTTTTTCCGCCATTATGGGCACGGTTTTATGGGAGTTAAACACCGATAAATTGCAATATACAGCCTTGGCAGTTATTATTGGTTGTTTTATAGGGTTTGCCTCTTTGTACTTTACCCTACCACTGTGGGGAAAACGCCTGCTACACATAACCTGGCTAAAAAAAATTACACCCTACGTACAAGCCGCACTGAGCATACCCTACTCTACACTTATCAAAGTAACGCTTTTGTCCATGGTGCGCTACGTGGTATATTGCCTTCAATTCTATTTGTTGCTCCTGTTTTTTGGGGTTCAACTAGCGCCTAACATGGCACTTATTCTTATTCCGCTTCATTACCTGGCTGTATCGTTCACTCCCTCTATTGCCTTTTCTGAAGTAGGAATTAGGGGCGCCTTTGCTGGTTTTATTATTGGCGGCGTAGGGGCCGTTTTAGCTTCTATAAGTGTATGGTGCCTTAACTACGTCTTCTCTATGATGGTGGGTTCCATTTTGCTACTTTGCACAAAAAAAACAATAAACGTTAAACAATAAACAACTTGTAAGTTTATATCGTATTTTTGTGATATGAATCACATTAAAATACTTTGGGCCGACGACGAAATTGAGCTGTTAAAGCCACACATCCTTTTCCTAGAGGGAAAGGGATACGAGGTTACGGCTGTAAACAACGGCAAAGAAGCCATACAAACTTGTGCCGATAGCAAGTTTGACTTGGTTTTTTTGGACGAGAACATGCCTGGCATTAGCGGCTTAGAGGCACTGCTCGAGATTAAAAAGATGCAACCTTCGCTACCGGTTATTATGATTACCAAAAGCGAAGAAGAAGACATTATGGACCAAGCCATTGGTCAAAAAATTGCCGACTACCTGATAAAACCGGTTAATCCCAACCAAATTATCATGACCATTAAAAAGGTGTTGCAGGCCAACGAAATTATATCGCAAAAAACCACCAGCAACTACCAAATGGAGTTTATGCGCATCAGCACACAAATAAACGACAGCACCGATGCCGATAGTTGGCGCAACATTTACAACCACCTGGTATATTGGGAAATGGAACTTGCCGAAACAGGAAGCACGCTGAACGAAATGTTGCAAATGCAAAAATCAGAAGCCAATAACCTGTTTGTACGCTTTATTAAAAAGAACTACGAGAACTGGTGGAAGAACACCGAAAACAGGCCCATGATGAGCCCCGACTTGTTTAAAAACAAAGTATTCCCCCTATTGGACCAGGGCAAAAAGGTGTTTTTTGTACTCATCGATAACCTGCGACTAGACCACTGGAAAGTGATGCAAAAAGAGTTGGCATCGCTGTACCAATTTGACAGCGACGATACGTTTTACAGCATCTTGCCTACGGCTACGCAATACTCTCGCAATGCTATTTTTTCGGGATTGATGCCCTCGCAAATTAGAAAAATGTACCCTCATTTGTGGGTAGACGAAGAAGAAGACGAAGGCAAAAACCTGAACGAAGAGGCGCTTATTCAAACCCAGCTGGATCGTTTTAGAAAGAAATATGCTTTCTCTTACCACAAAATTAACACCAACGTGGCAGGCGAAAAGCTGAACGAAAACCTAAAGCAGCTGCTTCATAATCCGCTCAATGTGGTGGTGTTTAACTTTGTTGATATGCTATCGCACGCTCGTACCGAGGTGAAATTGTTCCGCGAACTGGCACCCGACGAGGCAGCCTACCGATCGTTGGTACATTCGTGGTTCAAACACTCGTCTATTGCCGAGTTTTTCCGCATTTTAGCCGCGCAAGACGTGCACATTGTGCTCACCACCGACCACGGCAGCATTCGCGTTAAAAACCCCATTAAGGTTATTGGCGATAAAAACACCAACGTAAACTTACGCTACAAGGTGGGCAAAAACTTGGCGTATGATAAAAAACAAGTGTTGGCACTTACGCAGCCCGAAGCTTGCTTGCTGCCTACCCCCAACCTCAGCTCTACTTATATTTTTGCCGAGTGTGACGACTTTATTGCCTACCCTAACAACTATAATTATTACGTTAGCTATTACAAAGATACGTTCCAACACGGGGGTATATCGCTCGAAGAAATGATTATCCCATTGGTAAGTATGCACCCTAAAAAATAATGCCATGATACGCCCACCCTTTTTAACTGCAGGCAGTAAAATTGCCCTTGTCGCCCCATCGGGCGCAGTAGATGCTGTATGGATTGACGGAGCTATCCAAACACTCGAGAAATGGGGTCTTGAAGTAATTATTGGGCAACATGCTAGGGGTAAACACCACCGTTTTTCGGCTACGGATGCAGAGCGCATCGCCGATTTGCAATGGGCCATTGACCAAACCGATATAGCGGCAATTCTTTGCCTAAGAGGTGGTTATGGATTGGCACGCATCATCGATAAGGTAAACCTAGCTCCATTGGTAAGGTATCCCAAATGGCTGATAGGTTTTAGCGACGTAACGGTGTTGCACGGTGCTTTATCGGCCGTTGGTATTGAGTCGATACACAGCATCATGGCCAAACAAATTAGTCAAGAGCAAGCCCCCAGCGAGCAATTGCGAAGACTGCTTTTTGGCGAGTTGCCTTCGTACCAAGTCGCACCGCATCCGTTAAACAGAGAGGGCGTTGCCAGTGGCAAACTGATTGGTGGCAACCTATCGGTGCTATACGGATTGCGCAACACGCCCATCGATTTAAAAGCATCGGGCAATATTTTACTGATAGAAGACTTGTGCGAACCGCTTTACCACATCGATCGCATGATGCAAAACCTACGCCTAAGTGGGTTGTTGGAACAAATAAGCGGGCTAATTGTAGGGCAATTCTCTGACATCGAGCCCGACACAAGCTTTGCCGAGGGTGCCTATGGCATCATAGCCGAAGCAGTAAAAGATTACCACTACCCTGTTTGCATGAATGCGCCATTTGGGCATGTAGACCAAAATTATCCGTTAATAATAGGCGCTAGCACCCAACTAAACGTACAATCTACCACTAGCACAATTGAACAACTATGATACAACTGAAAGGATTATTTGCCAATAGTAAATGGTACACCAAAACGGCTTTGCTTATTGGCATTCCCCTGTTTTTTTCCATCCTATCGAGCGTTATATGCGTCTTGGTTAGTTCCGTAATGGGTATTGATTTGCAAACAGTCAATACTGGCGGTCTATTAGGTATTCAAGCCTTTCAGTCTATCCTTACCTTTATAGGGGGTGGATGGTTGTACGCATACCTAATTAGTAAAGAACCTTTGCGCTATTTGGGTCTGGATAGCATGAAAAATCCTTGGTTGTATGTTATTGCTACCATCTCTATGTTTACCATTATTCCATTGGTAAACATTACTGCACTCTGGAACGATGGCATCCAACTGCCAGCATCACTACAGGCACTCGAAGAATTTATGCGCAGCCTTGAAAATGCAGCAAACGACATCACAATTAAGATGATGCAAGGAGAAGGGATTGACAGCATAGTAATAGCATTGGTAGTAATGGCATTGATACCTGCTATTGGCGAAGAACTTTTGTTTAGAGGAGGATTACAAAAGGGGGTAGAAAATAAAACAGGCAATGCCCACCTTGCGGTTTGGGTCACTGCCTTTGTATTTAGTTTTATCCACTTTCAGTTTTATGGATTTATTCCCCGACTTATTTTAGGAGCTGCATTGGGTTATTTTTACGTATACAGCAAATCGCTTTGGATTCCCATTTGGGCACACTTTGTTAACAATGCGACCTCTGTGCTATCTTACAAACTTTTGTATCAATATAGCGATGAAACCAACCTATCTACAATGGGCGCACCCACAGGTTTAGAACACACCATTATGGTAGGATTGGCACTTTTTAGTTTGGCAACCTACATCGCCACCATGTTAATCTTCGTCTTCGTCGCCCGAGACAGGAAGACCCAATAGTTTACGTTCTTTACGGCGCAAATAATATACAATGCCAAACTCTTTGGATTTTTCTTGCATGCCTTCTACACCCAAGTTAGCAAACGACTCTTCTATCTCGTTCCATAATTGTAGTATAGCGGCATCAACTTCTTTACGCATGGCTTGCACCGTGTCCAGATAGCGTCCCGCATTTTTTTGCGACACTTTCTTTAGTTGATAGGCATCGGCAAACTGATCAAAATACACCTTTACTTTACCAATAGATGGATTATAAATAGCACCACCTGGTGTTTGGCGCAAACGCTCCATTTCTCCATCAATAATGTTTTTGCCCCACTCCATCAACAATGCTTCGGTACTTAAATCGGGTACAGTATAATTGTCTGGCAGAAGTTTGTACATCAATCTCTTTTCGGGTTTAATTTCGTGTCGTTGACACGATAAATTAAGCACTTGTATAAAATGAGATACATACATGCGTGCCATTCGTACCAATTGTTGGTAACGCACATTTTTCTCTGACTGCGCATTCATGGCTGCCTTATAATCGGATATAGCACGTTCGAACGTAGGAATAAGACCTCTGACAATATTGGCCGTTCGCGCAGAAAAGGGTACTGAAGATGCACCCAAACGGTCGTATTTTTCTTTGGCTATTTTCATGGCACGCAGGCGAGCTGCGTCGGTATTGGGTAGACGTCTATAGGGCATAATACGTGATTTTTCGGGTTTTATGCCCTAAAAATAACACGTTTTATTGAAACCGCCATACTTTTTCAACAAAAAAATATGATTAACGGTTTCGCCCCATCAGGTCGTTAGCAAATTTAATCAATATATCTCTATCATTATCAGATAGTTGAATGGATTTTAAACTTCCGACTGATTTTTCAAAATAATTATGAATAGCCTCTTCGCAACGAATATCAATTTGTAGATCTTTGTAGATTTTCAATACAGCAGCTACCTTGTCTTCAAAACAAGCAGGATCGTTGCAACGCATCCATTTCATCAGTTCATTGCGCTGCTCTTCGTTAGCCAATTGCAATGCCGTAATCATTAAGAAAGTCTTCTTGTTGCAACAAATATCGCCTCCTATTTTCTTTCCAAAAACAGCAGTATCGCCAAAACTATCCAAATAATCGTCGCGCAACTGGAATGCCAAACCCAAATTGATGCCGTAATCGTACAACGCATCGGCATCTTGTAGGCTCGCACCCCCTATAAGAGCACCCATTTTTAAAGATGCCGCTAGCAATACTGCTGTTTTAAGGCGAATCATTTCAATGTACTGAGGCAAGGTAACGGCCAAGTCGTTTTCAAAATCAACGTCGTATTGCTGACCTTCGCACACCTCTATAGCGGTTTTAGAGAACAAATCGAGCAACGCAGGAAGTTTATCGGCAGGAGCCTGTTGCATGAATTGGTAAGCTTTGATAAGCATGGCATCGCCCGATAAAATAGCGGTATTATCGTTCCATTTTTTATGAACGGTAGGTTTGCCTCTACGGGTATCGGCACGGTCCATGACATCGTCGTGCAACAACGTAAAATTATGAAATACTTCAATGGCCAAAGCAACGGGCATAGCAGGTTGCTCGTTGCCCGAAAAAAGTTTGCATGCCAATAAGGTCAATACAGGGCGAATGCGCTTGCCGCCTAACGACAAAACATAATCGATAGGACTATATAAACCTGTTGGCTCGGTTATCCATTGGATATTTGCCAACTCTTTTTCTACTTGTTGTTGCAATTGTTTAATCATAATTCATCTATCTTCCACCCGTAATAATAGCCGTAAAACGAGGAAGTATCTTCTTTAGTAAATGATATATTCCCATGCCTATAGCCGCCACTAATATTGGCAACACAAAGAAACCAATGATTAACGTTACATCATTCACTGGTGAGAATATTTTAACCCATACTTTCAACATAAATACCATCATAATCAAATGGTAGGCGTATATAAAGAAAGTGGAACTTGCAATTTTTTCGCTAATATTAATCTTATTAAGTTCTTTTCCTCTAGCTACCCATCCAAACACGGTTGCCATACCTATCAGCACATTTATGTTGTGCAAAATACCATAGGTTTGTATGCACTCTGAAGACCAAAGAACCATATTTACTACCACTAAAACAAGAAACAAGGCCAATGTTTGTTTACGAATAGACCTGAACAAGGTGGCAAAATTTACACCATGAATACTAAACCACGCACCTAACGAGAAAAAGAACAAAGCTTCAAAACCAAAACCTATCACCAAAGTAGGGGTATTAACAAGCCAGAAATAACCTACTAATGGCACCCATATCCATTTTAGGTACTTGATCAATGTGTACAATATCGGACTTATTAAGCCCATCATCATTAAATCGCGAATAAACCAAAATTGACCTGCTACAGGGGTTCTTTCTTGATACACCCAAAACATACTCAGCCATTCCGTAATTGATTTGTCGGCAAAAGATTCATTGGCACCTGTTGTTAATCCTTTTAAAAACCAATTGGCACCTAACATAATAAGAATCACCAACGCATTCCAAAAGAAGTATGGAATTAAAAGGGTATGCACCCTATTCTTTAATTTATTGGCATACGTTACCGCACTAAATTTGGTTTTATAGAAAAATAAAAATCCAGCAAAAAAGAAAAAAGATGATACGTCAAGCGAAGCAAATTCACCTTTTACTAACTGATGTACAAAGTCATATATTGGATATGCTCCTTTTTGAATCGCAGCCATTCCATTAGTAGCAACGCCAACAAAATCGGTATGAGATAACACTACCGAAAAGATAAGTGGGAAACGTAGAAAATGAATCGTCTGAGATAACAACTTGTCTGATTGCATATTTTAGATTTTTTTGCAAAAATAAGTATTTTTTATCGACCTCCCGTAATAATCGCTGTAAAATGTGGAAATTTTCTTTGCAAGAAAAGATACAGATACACCGCGCCTATGCTTACAACGGTTGGAATCAGCACATAACCGATAATCATTTTGGCATCGTTCATGGGCGACAGGTAGGTTACCCACAATTTAGAGGCAAACACCGTTATGGGGTTGTGGATGCAAAACAAAAAGAAAGCAGCATCGGACAAGGTTTTGTTGGCATGTATGGTTTGCGTCTGAATGCCCCTGGCTACCCAAGCTACCAAGGTAGCCATACCCAACAAAATACCCAAGCGTTGCAAAAGGGCTATTTGCGCAAAAGAGCTGGACCAAAGCACCGTATTGAGTACCAATAACGGAAGATATAGTCCTAGCAAATACCACCTATAGTTGACCAAAATAGGGGTATAGTTTTGGTTGGTTAGCGCATACCACGCACCCAGTCCAAAAAAGAAAAAAGCGGTAACGTTTACTCCTACCCAAGGTGTTTGGATGCCCATGCACCACAAAACGCCCAGCAGCAGTACGCCAAATATTTTTAAGTATCGTACCAAAAAATAGAGCAACGGAGAGCAAACCACTACCACCATCAAGTCGCGAATAAACCAAAACGGACTCATGGGGAAGGAATGCCAATAGGCTTTTAGCCAATCAATTAGGGTGTACTCTTTGATGGGAAAATTATTGCCCGATGTAAACGAAGGAAATACCTGTTGTGCCACAAAAATCATCAGCAACAGGGCGGATATCCAAAAAAGATAGGGCACCAACAAGGTTTTTACCCGCCTTTTTAGTTTATCGGCATACAATTGTTTTGAAAAGGCTCCTTGAAAAAAGAACAAGAAGCCCGAAAAGAAGAAAAACAGTGGCACACGCATGCGCACTATTTCGCCATCGAACAAATGGTTGAAAATATCAAAAATAGGGAACATGCCTCCCTGCGTTACACTATCGCCACCTATGATTACGCTATCCAAAGTGGTATGCACAATAACCACCCCCACCATGAGCGGGAAGCGCAAAAACCGAATGGTATCCGAAAGTAACTTATCGGAATGCATGTTTAGTTGAGCTTGCTTTCAATGATATCGGCCATTACATCTTTGATGTCCAAACCTGCGGCGCGCACTTGTTGTGGAATAAAGCTGGTAGGCGTCATACCTGGAGTGGTATTGGCTTCTAGCACGTGTGGAACGCCATCGGGCGATATAATATAGTCGATGCGCACAATGCCTTTGCAACCCAAAATATCGTAGTATTTAGCGGTTTGGCGTTGTACCTCGGCGGTAAGTTCGTCGGAGATACGAGCAGGGGTAATTTCTTTTACCTGACCGTTGTATTTGGCATCGTAGTCGAAGAATTCGTTCTCGGTAACCACCTCGGTAATAGGGAATACCACGGTTTTGTTGTGGGTTTTGTACATACCGCAGGTAATTTCGGTTCCTTGCAAAAACGATTCAATAATCACCTCGTCGCCTTCGGCAAAGGCACGTTGTATAGAAGCATCCAACTGACTGGCTTCTTTTACTTTGGTAACGCCAAAACTGCTGCCGCCTACGTTGCTTTTTACAAAGCAGGGCAAACCTACGGTAGCTAAAATTTCGTCGCCATTGTAGCTATCGCCTTTGCGCAACAACACCGATTGGGCAATTTTGGCTCCAAAACCTTGCAAATAGCGGTTGCACACAAATTTGTTAAAGGTTAACGAGGCTGCCAACACACCGCAACAAGAGTATTTTAATCCAATCAAATCAAAATAGCCTTGCAATATACCGTTTTCGCCGGGTGTTCCGTGAATGGTGATGTAGGCAAAATCGAAGCGTTGTTTTTCGCCGTTCATAACAAACGAAAAATCGTTTTTATCGATGGGATAGTGCTCTGTTTCGCTCACAACAGCGTTCCACTCGTTTCCGATAATGGTTACAATGGTGGTTTTATAGGTATTTTGGTCGATAAACGATTTGATTCCTTGAGCACTTTTTAGCGATACTACTACTTCGGACGAATCGCCCCCAGCTACAATTGCAATGTGTTTCATAATGATTTAGTATTGATGGACAAAGGTAATAATTTTTGATGAATCGGTGAAAGTTTGTGCGAGGCGAATGCAGAGACAATGTTTACTTTGTCTCTGCTGAGCCGATGCCAAACTTCATGAAGGCGAAGCCTGAATAATCGCAGAATCGGTGAATCGGTGAATCGAAATATTTTTTTCAGTCCCTGAGCTTGTCAACGTGTGGTTGACCGAAGGGAAAAAGGGCGTTTGGATTGTGCCGAGGCGCATCCTGAAATCATGAGCGAAGCGAATAATTTTTGTTTCGGCGATTCAATCTGACGACATTTGGTGGAGGTCGGAAAAAGATTTATATGTGCAAAAACGTTAAGCAAAATGTGTTGTTTGAGCGAAGCGAGTTCACATTTTGTAGTTTTTGTATGTGTAATTATTTCATGTTTTTTCTCGTGACTCGGCATAGTCAAGTAAACTTGCCTCTGCTCTCTCTACTTGAAAAAATCCCGACCGGAAACCAAGTCGGAAGATGAATCGCCTCAACGCAGTAGGGACGCACGGCTCGTGCGTCCGCGGGTAGATATTAAGGCATAAAAATTTGCGCAATACCAATTATTTTTTATAAATTTGTACGTTTATTTGACAATTCAAAAACACAATATGGAAGAACAAGAAAAAGTAAACGCAGCCGAATATGGTGCTAGTAGTATTACGGTGCTAGAGGGGTTAGAAGCCGTTCGTATGCGTCCCGCCATGTACATTGGCGACATCAGTATTAAAGGGTTGCACCACTTGGTGTACGAGGTTGTCGACAACTCGATTGACGAGGCCCTTGCTGGGTATTGTACCGATATCGAGGTAAGCATCAATGCCGACAACTCGATAACCGTAAAAGACAACGGTCGTGGTATTCCTGTTGACATGCACGAAAAAGAAGGAAAATCTGCCCTAGAGGTGGTTATGACTGTGTTGCACGCTGGTGGTAAATTTAACAAAGATAGCTACAAAGTATCGGGCGGTTTGCACGGTGTGGGTGTATCGTGTGTAAACGCACTTTCTACCTACTTGCGCGCCGAAGTATGCCGCGATGGCAAACGCTACATGCAAGAATACAGCATTGGTAAACCCCTTGCTCCTATTGCCGAAATTGGCACATCGGATAGCACAGGTACTACCGTTACCTTTAAACCAGACGGCAGCATCTTTACCGTTACCGAATACAAATACGATATTTTGGCCAACCGCCTACGCGAATTGGCTTTCTTGAATGCAGGTATCCGTCTTACCCTTACCGACTACCGTGTAAGCGAAGATCATCCAGAGCCCAAAAGCGAAGTCTTCTACTCTAAAGAGGGCTTAAAAGAATTTGTTCTTTACTTGGACGAAACCCGCGACAAACTATTTGAAGACGTTATTCACGTGCAAACCAACAAGGGCGAAACCCCTGTAGAAATTGCACTGATTTACAATACGGGCTACACCGAAAACATCCACTCGTACGTAAATAACATCAACACCATCGAGGGGGGTACTCACTTGGCAGGTTTCCGCCGTGGTTTAACTCGTACCCTTAAAAAGTACGCCGAAGACAACAAAATGCTCGAAAAATTAGAAAAACAAAAAATCGAGTTGAACGGCGACGACTTCCGCGAAGGTTTAACTGCGGTGGTTTCTATCAAAGTAGCCGAACCTCAATTTGAGGGTCAAACCAAAACCAAGTTGGGTAACAACGAGGTAATGGGTTCGGTAGACGCAGCCGTGAGCGAAGCTTTGGGTAACTACTTGGAAGAACACCCCAATGCTGCCAAAACCATCATCGAAAAAGTTATTTTGGCCGCTACAGCACGTCATGCTGCCCGCAAAGCACGCGAATTGGTACAACGCAAATCGCCTCTTAGCGGTGGTGGCTTGCCTGGTAAATTGGCAGACTGCTCTAGCAAAGACCCTGCAGAATGCGAATTGTTCCTAGTCGAAGGGGACTCGGCAGGTGGTACAGCTAAACAAGGCCGCGACCGTGCTACACAAGCTATTTTGCCTTTGCGTGGTAAAATTTTGAATGTAGAAAAAGCCATGCAACACAAGGCTTTTGAAAGCGAAGAAATTAGAAACATCTACACCGCACTAGGCGTAACCATTGGTACTGCCGAAGACAGCAAGGCACTGAACATGGAAAAACTTCGCTACCACAAGGTAATCATCATGACCGATGCCGACGTGGACGGAAGCCACATTGCCACCCTTATTTTGACCTTCTTCTTCCGCTACATGAAAGAATTGATTGAGAACGGTCACGTTTACATTGCTACTCCTCCACTTTACCTATGTAAAAAAGGTAAAATAGAAGAATATTGCTGGAACGAACAACAACGCATTGCCTTTATTGAAAAATACGGTGCTGGTAACGAAGCTGGTATTCACGTACAACGCTACAAAGGTTTGGGCGAAATGAACGAAGAACAATTGCGCCAAACCACCATGTGCAAAGAAGGCAGAACGCTTCGTCAAATTACCATCGAAAACGCTGCTGCGGCAGACCACATTTTCTCTATGCTTATGGGCGACGACGTAGAACCTCGTCGCGAATTTATCGAAGCAAACGCTACCTACGCACGCATTGACGCTTAAACAATGAAAGTAGCTGTATTTTGCTCGTCGAGCGACAACATAGCCGAGGACTACCGCCAAGTGGCGCGTAGCCTCGGCTCTTTGTTAGCCCAAAACGGCCACGAACTGGTA
>CAJGDW010000003.1 GCA_904502115.1 Paludibacteraceae bacterium
CGCGATTTGCAAATTATTAAAGAGGTTTATTTGCCCATGTTTGACGAGATGATTGATATTTTAGTGATGACTCATAGCATGATAGAGCAAGTAGAAGTAAACGAAACTATCTTGAACGATAGCAAATACGACCTTATCTTTAGTGTAGAGGAAGTAAATAAACGCACATTGGCTGGAACACCTTTCCGCGATGCCTACAAACAAGTAGGATTGGAAATTGAAGCGGGTAACTTTACCCCCGATAAAAACATTCAGCATACGCACGAAGGTAGTATTGGCAACCTATGCAACGATCAAATCAAAGGTTTGATGCAAGAGGTGTTGGCTGGATTCAGCTTTGAAAAAGTGGCGAAAGCACAAGCAAATTTATTGAAGTAATGTTATTTAATACGGTTATATTTGGCCCTATCAAGAGTCGCAGATTGGGAGTGTCGTTGGGCATAAACTTGTTGCCTCAAAACGGAAAGATTTGTTCGTTCGATTGCATTTATTGTGAATGTGGATTGAATGCAGATGGACGTGAGGATACGCAACTACCCACGCGTGAACAAGTACGTACTGCCCTTGAGGAAAAACTCATGGCTTACAAGCAAGCCGATGGTGAACCCATAGATACCTTTACCTTTGCAGGTAATGGCGAACCAACCTTGCATCCAGCTTTCAAGGAAATTGTGTTGGATACCCAAAAGTTGCGTAATCGTTACTATCCCGATGCAAAAATATCGGTACTGACCAATGCTTGGCAATTGGACAAACCTGCGGTATTAGATGGTTTGCGACAAGTAGACAATGCAATCTTAAAGTTAGATAGTGCAATACCTGATACCTTGCTTAAAATGAATCGCCCTGTATCGTCCGATTTCTCTATGGAAACATTGATAGAACAATTGGCGTCATTTAGGGGCGAGTGCATTGTACAAACCATGTTTTTACGTGGTGCAGGGGTAGATAATACGACTCCCACAGAAATTGAAGCATGGTTGAAAGCATTAAAACGCATTCAACCCTCGTTAGTGCAATTATATAGCATTAACCGCAAGGTGCCCATTGACGGAATAGAACACGTATCCGAAGAGGAATTAAAACAAATAGCGGCGCAGGTAAAGAAAATAGGCCTCAATACGCTAGTTACACCATGACAAACAATAGCAAAAAACGCATTTTGGTTTGTCCATTAGATTGGGGGTTGGGCCACGCATCGCGCTGCATCCCCCTTATTTATGCCTTTTTAGAAGAAGGGCACGAGGTCTTGTTGGCAGGTTCGGGACAATCTGCCCAGTTGCTAAAACAAGAATTTCCTACCTTAACCTTTATTCCTTTTGAGTCTTTTACCCTGCGTTATTCTGCTGGTACTTCACAAATAGGAGCTGTATTAAAGGCGTTTCCTCGCTTGCTAAAGCGTATCAAAACGGAGCAAAAAGAATTGGCCTCAATCGTGCAAGCGTATGCCATTACCGAGGTGGTATCCGACAATCGTTTTGGCTGTCACTGCAAAGAGGCTAGGAGCATTTATATCACACATCAGTTACGCGTAAAATTACCTTCTCCTTTTGGATTTTTGGAACCGTTGGTAGCTCGCTGGCATCGTCATCTGATAGAAAAATACGATGCGTGTTGGGTGCCCGATTATGAGGATGCCGATAAAGCATTGGCAGGGGAATTATCGCACCCTAAGAAAAGGCCTAACAATGTAACCTACATAGGCCCGTTGAGCAGATTTGTCAAATCAGAACCGCAAGATGCTTCAACTAGGTTAACCGTGGCTGTTTTGTCGGGTATAGAACCGCAGCGCAGTATTTTTGAGGAATATTTGCTAGATTCGTTGCAGATAGAACCAGCAGAGAGGGTTGTTTTGGTTCAAGGATTGCCAGACAAAGGCAGTGAACCGCATTGTGTTGGGAAAGTAGAGGTGTATCCATCCATGTCAACGCAACCCTTGCAAGATTTGTTGTTGCAAGCAACGCATATCATTTGCCGTTCGGGTTATAGTACCGTCATGGATTTGGCAGCTATGGGCAAATTGTCGGTAGCCACTTTTGTTCCTACTCCAGGACAACCGGAACAAGAATACCTTGCTTCGTATCTACGCGCTAAAAAGTTCGGTTAATACCGAAAGTGATTTCATTTCTCCCATGCCTGGTAGGTAATGTTTGTAATAAGCAATGAGCAGTTGCATGGATCTTCTTCTTTCGCCTAAACTCAGTAGTTGAGGCTCTTTTATCAGCACCGAGAATAGCTCTTTTTCTTCTTTTGGGAGCAATTTAATGACTTCGTTCTCTACTTCGTCGTACGGATAGATACCAATGTATTTGGCAAAATCGAGCAAAAAGGCAAGTGGAAATGCTTGTACCTCTTTGCTTTGTACCAACGTTTCCAAACTGTGTACCATAAACTGGTATAGTTCGTGATCGACGTTGGTGGTTTCGATCGATTTTTGAATTACTTCTGCTAGAAAAAAGCAGATGGAAATTTTGGCAGGATGCTCGTATAATTGATACGAAAGGGGGTGAAGTTTTGCCTCGGTTAATTGTTGGATGTCCTTGTTCTCGCGATGGGTTACTTCCATATCGAGCAATGACATGGGTTGTAGGTGTTGTAATTTTATTTTGGCGCGTTTGCTTTGCGGATTGTACACAGCGTAGCTTACTTTCCCAAAATCTTTGGTAAAGATGTTTACAATGTACGCGTTGTCTTTGTAACGCGTGGTGGTTAAAACAATGCCTTGTGTGCTGTGTTGCATTAGTAGCGAATTACTTTATGAATCCCAACGGGTTGTTGGTCAAGGAATAAACACAAAACAAATACCCCTTTTTGCGGTATCCATACTTGGTTGTCTGTTCCCTTTAGCAGCAACTGTCCTTGCAAGTTGTAGAGTTGGTAGGCGTTGGCATGCTCTGCATCCCAAGTTACTTTGTCGGGTGTTGGATTGGGATAAATGCTTATCGTTTCTTGGTTGACAGACTCGATAGCAGTTGGCTGACCCAAACAATGAACGGGTTCTATCCATAACGATAGGTTGGTAGGCGAAATGTTGTGTGCCGAATAAGGGTTCCATGAACTTCCGTTATAGAAATAGGCGTAGTTGTGGGGTGCTTTCGCCTGATAAAGCGCTAAGGTATCGCTTGTGGTTAGCGAATTGTACTGAATTTCTACTCCTACAAAGAACGTTTTAGGAACGGCAATGGGTTGGTTAAAACGGATGTAATTTTCTTTGTTTTTCCAAACCGTTTTGGTAGCAGTGCCCCATTTCCCTTCGCGTGTACACGTTAAATCGCGTGGTCTAACCAATACTTTTCCTAACAATTGTGTGGGTTGGTCCGTCCCGCTGTAAACGGTTAAGTAAACAGGGGCATCGCCACTATAACGCCCTTTGAACGGCATAATATATGCGCCATAAAGGGTTCCTTCTTCTGTAGTAGTATACTTTTCGGCAAATGCAGTGTGCTGCAGTTGGTTGTGTCCAGCATAATATCCTTTGCTGTGTTTAAGTGCCTGAATATTGTTGCCTTTTTCGATGTGTTTTAATCGATGACAGGTGCCCTCAGCGTATGGGTCAACGCCTGGCATAGAAGTAGCATTGGTGTGGTTAGGGTCTAACCAGCAAGCTAATTGTTTGTCAGAATCGCTGTGAAAATTCCAAGCCGTATCCAATCGGGCATAATAGTCGTTAATGGGTTTGGAACAGTTCGATTGCCCACCCGAAAGTGCCCCAATGATTAATCCATTCTTGTCAAACAAAGGCGACCCAGAAGATCCAGCTTCTGTGCATCCTTTGCTCCATCTGCTAATATGCCACCATCCCTTTTTAATCTGGTTTTCAAAATAACCTGGGTAGTCTGATATAACCGGTGTGGTATTGGCATAGCTCATGCGTTTGCTATCTCCTTTGGGATGTTGGATGCTGATAAGCGGTGCTTGTGGCGATTTGCTTCTATTCCAACCCGCTAAGTAGGGGCGGTAATCCCTGGGAGGCATTTGGTTTAGTTCTACCAATGCCATATCAATGTTGGTAGCCCATGCGCGCAGGATGCTGCCACCTATGGAGCATTCTTGACTGCCTTGTATGGTGCTGTCTTGTTCTGTTACGGCGTAGTTAAAGTAGAAAATGGTGCGGTTAGCATCTTCTGCTGCTTTAAAATTGTGGGCAGCTGTGTAAACGTATGGTTTGCCATCGGTATTGTTGATTAGGCACCCACTACCAAAAGAAGATTGCGTAGATGAAACAACATAAAGCAAGCAAACCGACTGTTTTTGTTGAGGTAAATCGTTGGTAAAGAGTGCGTGCGGACTGCAATGGTTGGAACCATTAAAGGTGCCGGTGCTGCGGTTGTGTGCAACACGTTCGATGCAGAAGGTTCCATTAAAGGCAGCATCGCTAGGTTCTTGGTATTCTATAATCAAACTATCGCCGATAAGTGGACGAATGGGCAAAATACCACTTTCGTTTTGGTTCTCAGTGCCAAATGCCCCTAATACCTGGGTTTGAGACGGATTGTATACAAACAGTTTGGCGCCATCAGGCATATTCAATTGCGCCAATACAATGCTCATAGAGGCAGCTCCATCGGATAGCAATCCCATGCGCCAAACGCGGGTCCCGTTCTCTAAAACCTCCCAGATACCATCTTTTTGGGGTGTAAAATGAACGGGTGCTACATGGCCTATGGCATAGTTCCTTTGGTCGCTTACTAGCGCTTGTGTGGTGTCTATTTGTAGGGGATAAAAAAATGATGTGGCCGAACGATGGTAGGTTTGTGCTGGTAGGGCAAAAGGCGTAGGAGTACCTTCGCTTTCAATTTGCGCCAAGGCAACTTGAAAGCAAGCTAACATGCACAGCAAAATTCCTACTAGGCGTTTCATGGTACAAAAGATTTTTGCAATACAAGAATGGTTTCGTTTCCCATGTTAAACAAGAGGTCAAGAATGCTGAGGTTTTCGATAAAACCCTGTTTTTGCTCAAATACTTGGTAGTAGGGAACGTTGGTAAAATGCTTGTCTACAATAGGGTGTTTAGGATGCAATGTTTTTCTAAAGTCAAGGTTGTTGGTTGCTGTTAGGTAACTGTTGCTTCGCAATAGAGTGGGTTGAATTCCTATCAAGTCACAAATGCACGTTTGTAATGCCTCGTTAAAATCTACCAAATACGTGTATCGATCTTGGTAAAAAGGACGAATATCGTCTTCGTAATACATAAAAAACGGACTATGTCTATAGGCAGCCTCTAAAGCTCCCCAATGTATTTTTTGCCAATTATCGTCCGCAATTTTAATGTCTTTATCGATGGTTTTACCTTCGCTGCCTTTGATAATGGGAATGATTAAATCCATGCGCCCGTTGGCAGTGGCAATGGTACATCGATTACGGAAAGTTTGCTTTTCGTAATGTTGATGTATATCGGTAATGCAAGTTTCGTAATAAGCTAACTTGCTGTAATATTGTATATTACCGGCGTAGAAAGAGGTTAGTAAAATGGATTCGTTCATTATAAGTCATCCACACTTTTAAATAATCGTTCCCATCGAATTGATTCAAAGAACGATTTGTCCTTGTCAATCGACATCCATATAAACAGGGGTTTGCCTACAATGTGATCTTCTGGTACGTATCCCCAATAACGTGAATCTTCTGAATTGTGTCGATTATCACCCATCATCCAAAAGTAGTTCATTTGGAATGTATACGAGTTCGCTTTTTTACCGTCAATGTAAATGACACCGTCTTTTACACTCAAATCATGTCCTTCGTAAACATGAATAATTCGTTCGTAAAGGGGTAGGTTTTCTAGCGTTAGTGGTGTGGTAACCCCTTTTCGAGGAATGTATATTGGACCATAGTTGTCGCGTGTCCATTCTTCTTTAATTGTTGGGAATACATTATTGCCAAACAAACCTGCATCATCTTTAACAGAAACAACTTGAGGGAATCCTTTTATTTTGTTATAAGCATCTTTGGTTAGTGGGAGGTAGTAAACGGGTGGAAACTTGCCATTGGTAGGTAAATATCCCAATTGTTGTAAGATATTGTTTGCTTCTATCCAATTATTCATTAGAATGCGATCGTCTACGCTTACTCCTAGTTGTTCAAACTGTTGGTTACTAATAGCGCGACCGTCTGTACATACCAAGTAATTGTATTGTACTCCCTCTGGATCGTTTTGTAGTTGACCATTTCTGTAAATTCGTTTGTTGATGATTTGAAGTGTATCGCCAGGTATGGCTACGCAACGTTTGATGTAATTTTCTCGTCTATCAACAGGGCGCCATGTTATTTCGCCAAAAGTTTCTGGATGTTCGTGTACTGTATTGCGACCATATTTCTGGCATAGTTGATAATAATCGGGAGTTGGAACTTTGGTGGCGACCGTATCGCCTGCTGGGAAATTGAAAACTACAATATCCAGGGGTTTAATGGTGTCAATGCCTGCTAAACGATTGTAACCCCATTCGATAAGGGTGCTGAATGATTGTCCACCCCATGGGAAGGTATGTTGTACCAAAGGCATGGACAAAGGTGTCATGGGAACACGTGGTCCATAGTGCACTTTGCTTACCAAAAGGTAATCGCCTACCAATAAAGATTTTTCGAGCGATGAGGATGGTATTTGGTAGTTTTGGAAAAAGAAATTATTGATAAAGTATACCGCAACTAGAGCAAAAACAATGGCATCAATCCAACTGCACAAACTACGTAGTCGTGGATTTTTAATGTTTTTCCAAAAGGTCCATGGAATCAACTTGGTTATGTAAACATCGGCAATAAATGGGAGCAATAATAACCACCAAAAATTACCTACCCATGTAATGAATAAGATGTACAGAAGGCAGGCTGCTGCCATCTTTATCCATTGTTTAGTGGGAACCTTCTTAAAATCAATTTTATTGGAAAAAAAGTTTTTCAAGTCAATCATAATTAAAATTTAAGCATGTCTTTCATTCCTAAGCAACCCTTTTTGCCACAAGTAAATTCGGCAGCAAGTACGGCACCAAGAGCAAAACCGTTGCGGTTTTTTGCATCGTGGGTAATGGTAATGTAGTCAAAGTCAGATTCGTATTGAATGGTATGGATGCCAGGAACCATGCCTTCGCGAATGGCTTTGATGGTAAGGGTAGGGTCTTCTGCTTTGCCTTCGCCCAATGCCCAGGTGCTTTTGCGTTCCATGTTGTTTAGAATGCCTTCAGCAAGGGTAATAGCAGTTCCACTAGGAGCATCTAATTTTTGGGTATGATGGGTTTCTTCCATGCCCACTTGGTAGGCGGGGAATTGATTCATGATGCGTGCCAAGTATTCGTTAACCGCAAAAAAGATGTTTACTCCCAAACTAAAGTTAGAAGCCCAGAAGAAAGCCAATCCTTTTTCGTCGCACAAAGCTTGAACTTCTGGCATTTGCTCGGTCCAACCCGTAGTGCCCGATACCACCGAAACACCAGCGGCAAATGCCTTTTTGTAATTTTCTACTGCTACTTTTGGAGCCGTAAATTCAATGGCTACATCGGCACTTTTAAACGCTTCCGATTCAAAATCTTCTTGGTTGTCAATGTCAATGCGGCTTACAATTTCGTGACCGCGGCTAAGGGCAATTTGTTCGATGGTTTTGCCCATTTTTCCGTATCCAATAAGTGCTATTTTCATGTTACTAATCGTTTTATGTGTTCAATCTACAAAAATAATACATTTTTTGTTATGGTAGCGTATTAAAATGTAGTAACTTCGCACAGAAAATGATTGTTATGGAAAATAAAGATAAAGCTCCGTTTGGCCCTCGTCCTACGTATCCAACTCCTCGTTTGAATTGTTTGGTAAAACGCCCTGATACCACTCCCATTGTATGCGCTAAATGTGGCGAAAGTTTGGCGGGCAGGCTGCTACAATCTACCCAGTTTACTTGCGATCATTGTGGTAGAAAATTCAATATGTGTCGCGATTGTGGGACGGAGTCGTTTTGTCCCGAATGTGGGGGCTGGTTATTGAATAGTTGGGAAGATGCAGGCAAATGGCTTTTGCGACAACAAAATCGTGCTCACAAAGAGCATTTCCCTCATTTGCCAGATCCCATTATTTAACTTCCTTTGTTTCTTCTAATTGAGCAATGTAGTTATTGGCCAACTCAAGCGAGTTGATCTTACCTACATCCAAAAGTTGTAAATTTTCTTGTTCCCACCCATAGATAGGGTATTTTAGGCATTGATCAAGGTAGAAATCAATAATAGAGAATTTATCTGGGTAGGGATTCATTTCGGCAAACAATAGGGGCGAAAAACAATGAATTCCACCAAAAGCGTATGGCGTAAGTGTGTTGATATCTATGTCTGAGTAGGGCGATTTTACTTCGCCAGTTTGCGTATTGGTCCATGCTTTTAGGCGCATGTCTTTGTCAAACAATAAATACCTACTGCTTTTGCGGTTGCTCACCAACAGGGTGGCTGCCGCTTTTTTATTGGTGTGCTCTGCCACTAATTGGGCTAAATTAGCATTCGATAAAATATCAACATTGTGTATTAAAAAAGAATCATCACCCAATAAAGGAATTGCTTTTTTTACCGCACCGCCTGTCTCTAACAATGCTGCTCGCTCATCTGATATGGCTACGGGAACGTCTTTCCAGTTTTGTTGGAGGTAATCAATAATTTGCTCGCCAAAATGGTGGATGTTGATGACAAAATCTGTCATCCCACTACTTTGTAGTTTTTCCATTACGTGGCCCAAAAGTGGTTTTCCTTGAATAGGCACCAATGCTTTTGGCATGGTGTCGGTAATGGGTTTAAGTCGAGTTCCTAATCCTGCAGCAAAGACAAAGGCTTTCATTCTTTTGAACAATTAAAATATTGGGTAATTTTTCTTTCACGGTGTTGTAAACGTACCTGTACACCAAATTTTTGGGCAATGTGTTCGGCTAGGTGTTGGGCACCGTAAACCGAGCGGTGTTGTCCACCCGTGCAGCCAAAACTAAATTGCAAGTGCGTAAATCCACGCTTTACGTAACGTTCTACGGCAGGGTCGGCTAAGGCGTAGATGTGTTCCATAAAGGTTAAAATCTCGCCGTCTTCTTCTAAAAAGTCAATTACTTCCTGGTCTAAACCAGTTAGTTTTTTATAAGGTTCGTACCTGCCTGGGTTATGAATAGCACGGCAGTCAAATACAAAACCGCCTCCGTTGCCCGAATAATCGGTGGGGATGCCTTTTTTGTACGAAAAACTGTACACATCAACACAAAGTTTGTTGCTGTCGATATTAGCAGACTGTGTGTCTTTATATTGATCTACCAATGTTTGCAATACACTAACCAAATAAGGGTATCGGGTGTAGTCGTTTTGCCCTAAGAGTTGCTTTAGTTGGGCAATGGCAAATGGAATGCTGGCAATAAAGTGAGCTTTTTGTTCTACCAATCCTCTAAAACCGTATGCGCCCAATACTTGCAAGGTTCTAAACAAAGCAAAAAGGGCTATTTGTTGCGAAAATTCTGCATCATTTATGTTGTAATAGGGTTGTAGGGCTATCTTGTATGTTTCGATAAGTGATGCGCGTAAACTATCGGGCATATTGGCCTTGGCTTGGTAAATAAACGATACCAAATCGTAGTAAAAAGGCCCCTTTCTGCCTCCTTGATAGTCGATAAAATAGGGTTCGTTGTTCACCACCATTACGTTGCGGCTCTGAAAATCACGGTACATAAAGGTGGGGGTGTCTACTGCCAAAAGGTCGGCGCAAAGAGCATCAAAATCATCTTCTAACCAAGCTTCGTTAAATTCTACGCCCGATGGTTTAAGAAATTCGTACTTAAAATAGTTTAAGTCCCAATAAACGGTGCGCTTGTCAAAGGATGCTTGTGGGTAGCAGATGGAAAAATCGAGGTTTTTGGCTACTTCAAACTGAATACGGGGCAATTGAGCAATGGTTTTATGAAGCAGTGTAACAGTGATTTCATCATAACCTTTGGCAATGTGGTCAAAAAACAACGATTCATCGCCCAAATCGCTCAAAAGGTAATATTGTTGGTTGTCCGATACGGCCAATACAGTAGGCACGGCAATACCGCAGTTGGCCATTTGCTCGGATAGTATCAAAAAGGCTTGGTTCTCTTTCTGATCGGCACCGTATACAGCAATGTAACTTTGTTCACCTTGCCATAGGCGATAATAGACCCTATTAGAGCCAGAGCCCGCCAATAACCTATGTTGGGTTGGTCGGGCTCCGGTGTATGATTCAAAGAGGCAGAATAAACACTCCATCTTTTATTTTTTGCTTTTTTGTAAGGTATTTGATTTAGGTTTTTCTTTTTCTAAATCAGAAATAACATTGTTTTTCTTGTTAAGGTCAGAACGAACGTTGTCAATTTTATCGTTAATCTTTTTCAATTCTTCTTCCAACTCGTTCTTTTCGTTTAGTAATTTTTGAGCTTTCTTCTCTTCTTTTTCAAGTTTCTTGGTATCAACGTTTAGATCGTTTTCGCCAATAATGGTTCTGCTTGCTTCAAATTTTAATTGAGCATCGGCATTTTTCTTGATTTTCTTTTCAATCTTAGTGCGTTGTTTTTCTAGTTTGCTCAATTCTTTGTCGATACCTTTATATTCTTCTTTATGTGCTTCCATCGCTAGATTATATCGATAATTTTGCACATCCAAATCCAAACTAATTAACCATTCGTATACTTTGGCAGTGGTAATAGAATCTTCGGTAGGAACAATGAAATTATCGTAACCTTGCGAAAGAATCATGTTGATGGTTCCTGCATTTTTAGAACCCGTAAATTGAATATACATATCGAAGGTTTTATTCCAAATGTAGTTGTATTTGATACCTTTGAAATTATAAAAGTTCTTCTTTTTGCTTCCTTCTACGCCTTCTTTTTCAAGTCGTTCAACAACTGCATTTTCGATGTCTTCAACAGGGTATTCGTAGGTAATGGTATAACCCATTATAAGATTCTTGTCGTAGTTTAGAACCGTTTTAACTTCTGGTTTGGCTTGAGCCATTGCCATACATGCCATAAAGCATGCTGTGCAAAAAATAAGAATTCGTTTCATATTGATATACGTCTAATTTTACGCAAAGGTATAAAAAGTTTTCTAAAAATCGGTACTCATATCGTCTTCAAAACCGTCTGACATGTTCTGGTTGTTAGGTTGAGGGGTTTTGTTTCTTTTGGGTTTCATGTTGCCAAAATTGTAAGATAATGACAGTCTGTAGTTTCTGCCAATAGAGGTGGTAGCACTTTCTTGGTAGAAGTTATCGCTCCATGATGTTCTTACACTATGTGAGCGCGAGTTAAGAATGTCGTTAACCGTAAAGTTGATGCTCAATGCTTTGTCAAGGAACGACGCCTTGATGCCTGCGTTTAATCCGTATCGATGATCGACACTACCTTGCGCTACTAAGCGGGGAGCATTGTAGTAGGCGGTTACTTGTGCCGATAAATTACTTAGTATTTTAACATTGGCATTGATGCGAGCATTCCAAGAGAAATTTTCGGTACGGGCAATGTTGTATTCCTTGTTCTCGCCCAAACAGTAGTAGTAACCTGTAACGCTGGTAGTTAAATCAAGGTAATTCTTGAATAACCTGTTTTTGGCAATTAGTTCAATGCCAGCATTGTGCGAATAGTTAATATTCTCGAACGTGTTTTCCATTACACCGGTTTCGTTTAGCTTGCTTACGCGTTGAATTACGTTTTCGGTGTACGAGTAGTACAAACCAGCCGATAGGGTATGTAAATCCCAGGTTTTTAAGTAGTTCAATTCTACGTTGTTGCTAAACTCAGGCATCAACCAAGGGTTGCCGTAACTGATGTTGGTGGGGTCTGTTCTATCAACGTAATTGTTGATGGCATTTCCCCTTGGTCGGTTAATGCGACGGGTGTAATTTACTTGTATTTCGTTCGATTGGGGTAATTCGAACGACAGATAGGCAGATGGGAACGCTTGAAAGTACGAGCGGTTAATGCCATTGGCTTGTGTAATGGTTTCCTCGGCTCTTACTCCTACCTGGAATCCAAACCAATCAAATTTATTACCATAACTAGCGTATAGAGCATATATTTGTTCGGTGTACAAGAATGGATTGTATCGATCAGCTATTTCTGTGTGATCTTTATCGAACGATCTGTCTTTGCTGTCTTGATAGTCAAAACTTGCTTTTGCTCCCACCTCTAACTTAGAGTTGGGCGTAAATTTATTGTAGTAATCAACCTGTGCCGATGCACTGTGTCCAAACTCATTCTGTTGTTGGTATTCGGTTGTTTGGCTTATGTTTCCTGTATTGTTTTGCCAATTGTGGTAATCGCTATTGCTGTTTCGTAAAAAACCAAAGTAATTAAGGTTGGCACTAATTTCTTCCTTGTCTTCTACAAATTTGTGTTTAAAGTCGACTGTGGCATTGTAAAAAGCCATGTCGCCTAAGCTATTGGTTGTTCTGTTGCGTACCGCAGTGGTATCTTTGTCTTGGTTTAAGGTGGTGTAGTGAATCAGGTTATTTCGCTCAAAACGGTTGTAAGCACCAAACGCACTCATGCCAATTTCGTTCTTTTGGTCGATGCGATAGGTAAAACCTGTACGCAAAAATCCGTTGTAGAACTTATTGATGTTATTGTTGCTTTGATTCAGGTACGTAGTATCTGCTCCTTCTTCAAACGATGTTCTGTTGTTATAGCTGGAACGGTTGCGCAAGTTGTGTCTGCCCGATGCATTTAAAAAGAAATCCCACTTTGAGTTGTTGTAGGTAAAGTTTAATCCTAAGTTGGCACCAGGGTAGTCGTTGCCCTCTTGGTAATTTGCACCCGCATTGACACTGCCAAAATAACCACCCTTGTGCGATTCTTTTAGTACGATATTGATAATACCTACACTACCTTCTGGATTGTATTTGGCCGATGGATTGGTGATAAGTTCCACTTTCTCGATCGATTCGGCAGGAAGCATTTCTAAGATTTGACCTTTGTCGCTACCCGATAAACCCGATGGTTTGCCGTTGATCCAAAGTTCTACAGAAGAATTGTTACGCAAAGAAACATTTCCTTCGGTATCAATTTCGACCGATGGAATATTTTCCAAAACTTCGCTTGCCGAAGCTCCTTCTGCCAAAATATTGTCGGCAACATTGAAGACTTTCTTGTCTAACTCTAGTTGCATGGCAGATTTCTGCCCAGTTACCTCTACCTCTTTCAGCAATTTAGCATCCTCTTCCATAATAATCGTATTTAAACGTACATGAGGTTTGAGGGGTGATAGTTGTAGTGCCTTTTTATACGATTTATAACCCACAAAACTGATGGTAAGGATATAATCACCTTTGTCGGCAAAAAGTTCAAAATGACCATCGATATCCGACATTGCACCGGAAATTAATTGATTGTTAGTGTTGTATAGTGCAATATTTACGTATGCAAATGGTTCGTTGTTAGAACCATCAATGAGTTTGCCACTAACTTTTAGGTCGTTTGCAGCCCACAAAGAGGTAATACAAGTGAGCGTAAGTAGTACAAGGAATAGTTTTTTCATGCAGGTTAGACGAGATGAAAAGCTAAAGGTTTAATAAGGGATGTGTTTTTTTTAGAAAAAACTGCGCAATGCCAGTTCGTAAGATTTTAATCCAAAGCCAGAAATGCACCCTTTGCAAACAGGAGTCAAAAACGACTCGTGTCTGTAGCTTTCTCTTGCAAAAACATTCGATAAATGCACTTCTATAACGGGGGTGGTGATGGCTTTAATGGCATCGCCTATGGCAATAGAGGTGTGGGTATATGCACCGGCATTCAAAACAATGCCGGTGTATGAAAATCCCACTTCGTGTAGTTTGTTGATAAGTTCCCCCTCAACATTCGATTGATAATAATCAATTTGAACCGATGGAAATTGGTTGCGCAATGTGCTTAGGTATTGCTCAAATCCTTGGTTCCCGTATATTTCGGGTTCACGTGTGCCTAACAAATTAAGGTTAGGACCATTGATGATGATAAATTTCATTATTCAACAAAAGTAATCCAACCGTGTGTATCGGGTTCGTCGCCGTATTGAATAGCACGCAATTTGTTGTACAATTTGGTGCTGATAGGGCCTGGCTTGCCGTCTTTTGAGAATACGTACGATTTGTTGTTATCCAAGTCGTCAAGACGTTGAATAGGGCTGATAACAGCAGCAGTACCGCAAGCACCTGCTTCTTCGAATGTGCTTAATTCTTCTTCGGCAATAGGACGACGTTCTACTTTAAGACCCAAATCTTCTGCCAATACCATCAAACTCTTGTTGGTAATAGAAGGAAGAATAGAAGACGATTTTGGAGTGATGTAGGTATTATCTTTGATAGCAAAGAAGTTAGCTGCACCGCATTCGTCGATGTATTTCTTTTCTTTGGCATCCAAATAGAATTCAGATGAATAACCTTTTTCGTGTGCTTCTTGGTGAGCTGCCAAACTAGCTGCATAGTTGCCACCTACTTTGTAGATACCAGTACCAAGAGGAGCAGAACGGTCGTATTTGCGGGTAATTACGTATGGGTTGGTAGAGAAACCACCTTTAAAGTAAGGACCTACAGGTGATACAAACACGATGAACAAATAATCTTTAGCAGGGCTAACACCAATTTGTGGGGTGTAACCAAACAATACAGGACGGATATACAAAGCTGCACCGCTTTCGTAAGGAGGTACAAATTCGATGTTTGCTTTTACAGCCATCAAAACTGCTTTTTCAAAAACGCCTTCTGGCAATGGAGGCATGCAAATGCCGTTGCAAGACGATGCCATACGTTTGGCATTTTCGTCGATACGGAAAATGCGGATTTTGCCGTCTTTTCCTTTAAATGCTTTTAAACCTTCAAAAGCTTCTTGACCATAGTGCAAGCAAGTTGCAGCCATGTGTAAGTTTACTGTTTCTTCTGTGTGAAGTTCTAATTCTCCCCATTGACCGTTGTGGTATTCACAACGAACGTTGGCATTTGTCTTCATGTAGCCAAAGCCTAGTTCAGACCAATTGATATTTTCCATATATGTTAGTGATTATAATTTTCCGCTTGCAAAAATACAAAAAATGTTGGATTGTTAAGGCGCTATTTTACAAAATTGCGTTATCGTTTGCATTTATTAGTACGAAATTAGAGTAAAATTTATTATATTTGTGATTGCGTAGTAATAAATGCTTTGTAAAAGTGTTTTTACTAGGAATTTAACCTAAAAAACTATGAAATTACGTTGGTATTTATGGCCGTTTGCGTGGCTGTATGGACTTGCAGTATACATTCGAAATTGTCTGTTTGATTGGGGATGGAAAAAATCTCGTTCCTTTCAAACAGCCGTCATATCGGTTGGAAACATAACAGCAGGTGGAACTGGTAAAACTCCTCATGTTGAATACATTTTGAGTGTGTTGCAGCAACAGTTTCCTGTGGCGATGGTGAGTCGTGGCTACAAACGTAAATCGCGTGGTTTGCAAGTGGCAACCCCTAGCAGCGATAGCCGTCAAATAGGCGATGAACCCTTTCAAATCTACCAGAAATTTCCCAATGCGGTGGTGGTAGCAGATGCCAATAGATGCAGAGCCATAGATTACATCGAAAAGTACCATCCTGTTACCGATGCCATTGTTTTGGACGATGCTTTTCAGCACCGATACGTAGAACCTGGACTATCTGTGTTATTGATAGATTATAATCGTCTGATAACAAAAGATAAGTTGCTGCCTGTTGGAAATTTACGCGAGTCGACTCTTTCACGCTATCGTGCATCGGTTATTATTATTACCAAATGTCCATCTACACTTAAACCCATTGACTTACGTAATTTATACAACGAAATCTCGCCCCGACCTTATCAGCGATTGTTTTATACAACCTACCAGTACGATTCGCTGCAGTCTATATTTACCAGTCAAACCCTACCATTAACCAATGATATGGAGGTTTTGGTGGTTTCAGGTATAGCTCAACCCAAACCAATGTTGTCCTATTTGTCGCAGCATGTGGCATCTGTAAATGCTATATCGTTTGCAGACCACCATCATTTTTCCCAAAAAGATTGGAAAAAGATACAAAAGCGTTTTGACGAGATGAGTGGTTCTAACAAATGTATTGTTGTAACCGAAAAGGATGCAGTTAAATTGCGCGCGCAAAAAATTATACCCGAATCACTTAAAGACAAGGTTTGGGTATTGCCTATAAAGGTTAGTTTCTTGCAAAATGCCGAAAAGGATTTTAATAAACTTATGATAGACTATGTTAGCAAAAATAAACGAGACAGCGAGTTTTTTAACCGCTAAGATGCAATACCTGCCAAAGGTAGGTATTATTTTAGGTACGGGTTTGGGCGAATTAGCCACCCAAATAACCGATAGACAAGAGATTCCATACGAAAGTATTCCCAATTTTCCTGTTTCGACTGTAGAGGGACATTCCGGTAAATTGATTGTAGGTATGTTGGGTTCTATCCAAGTGCTGGCGATGCAAGGTCGTTTTCATTATTACGAGGGTTACAGCATGAAAGAGGTTACCTTTCCCGTGCGTGTAATGAAAGCCTTGGGTGTAGAAACGTTGTTGGTTTCTAATGCCGCAGGTGGTATGAATCCATCGTTCCAAATAGGCGATTTAATGATCATTACAGACCATATCAATACCTTCCCCGAACATCCTTTGCGCGGCAAGAACGAGCCATCTTTGGGAACTCGTTTCCCCGATATGAGTAAGGCATATCCCGTTGAGTTGCGCAATAAAGCCAAACAAATTGCCCAAGATAACGGCATTAAAGTGGTAGAAGGAGTCTATGTAGGAACCTCTGGACCTACTTTTGAAACCCCTGCAGAATACAACTACTTTAGGGTGATAGGTGGTGATGCCGTGGGCATGTCAACCGTTCCAGAGGTAATCGTGGCGGTGCATGCAGGCATTCAAGTATTTGCTATGTCTATTATTACCGATTTGGGTGTACCAGGGCAAGTTGTTGAAGTTTCGCACGAAGAAGTTCAACAAATTGCCAATCTGGCACAACCCAAAATGACCCTTATCATGAAAGAATTGATTGCTCAATTATAAGGCTCATTATCCCGCCCAATTCTCTCTATCAAGGTTTCGATACGTAATCGCTTCCGATAAATGTTTAGGCAGAACTGTTTCTGAACCGTCAAGGTCGGCAATGGTTCTGCTTACTTTTAATATGCGGTCGTAAGCCCTGGCAGAAAGTTTTAGTAGGTCAACGGCTCGTTGTAATATACTTTTACAAGTTTGGTCCAACACTACGTATTCATTTAGGAGACGTGTGTTCATTTGTGCATTGCAGTATACGTTAGCTTCGTTTCTGAAACGTTCTTGCTGAATTTTACGCGCTTTAATTACACGCTCCCTAATCACTTCACTTTTTTCGCTTACTTGCTTGCTGCTTAGGTCTTTGAATGGAACTGGAACAATTTCTATCTGAATATCAATGCGATCAAGTAGAGGACCTGATATTTTGTTGAGGTATTTTTGTACGGCTCCGGGTGCACATACGCAATCTTTGTCAGGATGGTTGTAATAGCCACAAGGACAAGGGTTCATAGATGCTACTAGCATAAAACTGGCAGGGTACTCAACGGTCATTGCAGAACGGGCAATGGTTATTTTTCTGTCTTCAAGTGGTTGTCGCATTACTTCTAGCACCGAGCGTTTAAATTCTGGTAGTTCGTCTAAAAATAGCACTCCATTGTGGGCTAGCGACATTTCGCCAGGTTGTGGATATGAACCGCCACCTACCAAAGCGACGTCAGAGATGGTGTGGTGTGGACTTCTAAAGGGGCGTTGGTACATCAGTGAGCATCCCTTTCCTAAATTTCCTGCAACAGAATGTATTTTAGTGGTTTCAAGCGCTTCAGATAGCGATAATGGTGGGAGTATAGACGATATGCGTTTTGCTAACATTGATTTTCCCGCCCCAGGAGGTCCTATCATTATAATGTTATGCCCTCCTGCAGCCGCTACTTCCATGGCACGTTTTACGTTCTCTTGTCCTTTAACCTCGCAAAAATCAAGGTCAATAAGGTTACTTTGCTTTCTAAAAACTTGTTCGGTATCTATGTGCGTGGCAGGTATAGTAGTTTTACCACTTAAAAAATCTACCACTTGTGTTATATTGTTTACGCCAATTACTTCTAGACCATTCACAACGGCAGCCTCTGCTGCGTTGGCAATGGGAATAATGATGCCTTTAAAGCCATCTTGCTTGGCACGAATGGCGATGGGTAGTACTCCTTTTATGGGTAAAAGTGTTCCGTCTAACGAGAGTTCTCCCATCATTATGTAGTGCTCTAGTTTTTCGAAACTTAGTTGATTATTAGCTGCCATCATCCCCATAGCTAGGGGTAAGTCGTAGGAAGCCCCTTCTTTGCGGATATCGGCAGGAGCCATATTAATGATGACTTGTTGTTTAGGAAATTTGTAGCCGTTGTAGGTAAAGGCAGAAAGTATACGTTCGTGGCTTTCTTTTACGGCGCTATCGGGTAGTCCTACTAAAAAGAAACGTACGCCAAGAGAAACATTTACCTCAATGGTAATGGTGGTAGCGTCGATGCCTTGCACCGCCGCTCCGTAGCATTTTACTAGCATAAAAAAGAATAAGAATTAAGATGTATAAATTTTTCGCTTATTAAGCGTCGTGTTTTAGTTTGGCAATAATGGTTTCGTTGCCTACGGTTTCTTCGCCCATATCAACTAAAATCTCAGCATCAAGTGGCAAATATAGGTCCACGCGAGAACCAAATTTAATGTATCCTAGTTGTTCGTTTATTTTGCAATCTTGCCCTTCTTTGGCATAGGTTACTATGCGGCGAGCTAGAGCTCCTGCAATTTGTCTTACCAAAATGGTTTGCTTGTTAGGTGCTTCAATTAAAATGGTAGAACGCTCATTTTCAGTACTAGATTTAGGTAAGTAGGCTGCCATGTAACGTCCGTTTTGGTGAGATACGTGTTTTACCTTACCCGATATAGGGAACCAGTTTGCGTGCACATTAAACACCGACATAAAGATAGAAACTTGTATGCGTTTTTCTTTTAAGAACTCGTTCTCGATAGTAGGCTCAATGACTACTATTTTTCCGTCGGCAGGAGCTACAATGAAGTTCTCGTCTGCAATTACAATTCGGTTGGGTATGCGAAAGAAATAAGTAAAGAAAATAAAGAACCCAAGCGATATGCCGCCAACAATTAACGAAACGATGAGCAAATCGGTTAAATAGTACAGCAGGCTATTCATAATAATGAGTCCAAACAATAAAATGAGTAACCATGTACGGCCTTCTTTATGGATCTTAATCATAATAACTTAAGTATTTCTAGGTAAACAAATATAACAGGGATACAAAATAACAAGCTGTCAAAGCGGTCTAAAATACCACCGTGTCCAGGTAAAATTTTGCCAGAATCTTTTATGCCAGTAGCACGTTTCAAATGCGATTCAACAAGATCGCCATACGTTCCAAATACAATTATGAGAATGGCAAATATCAACCATTGCCACCACGTTGTATTGGTTGCTATGGGCCATGTGGTTGTAAATAAGTGCCATAGTAACATGGCTCCGCCAATGGTAAAAACACAACCTCCAAAAAATCCTTCCCACGATTTTTTTGGTGATATACGTTCAAATAATTTGTGCTTTCCTAATGTACAACCCACTAGGTAGGCGCCTGTGTCTGATAACCAGATTAGAATAAAAATAGCAAATACCCAATGAATTTGCCCAGGGATAGCGATTAGGTTTATTAAGCTGCAAGGCAATGCAACCATGGCTAATCCCAAGATTGAGAATGCTAAATTATGTATGGGGCGTTCTTTCTTTCGGTATAGTTCTATTATAAATATTCCCATTATGCAACATACGCATAACGATGCAAGTATTAGCGTGGAGGTAGTTAATCGGGGGTCTCCTTTTGCAATAATTGATATTAGCGTATATAATATGATTCCGCAATAGGTTAAGTTTAAGGTAGGTACTTGTAGGTTAAATCCTTTGTTTACCATCGTGTAAAATTCTTGCAACCCAAAAATCACTACAAAAAGAAATAAGGTCGTTAATGTGTTGTATTCAGGTTGAAAATAGATGGAAGCAAGCACAATGGCTACAAATACAATACCAGTAATGGCTCGTTGTATGAAATTTTTCATGACTACTCCTGATTGGGTTCTATGGATTGTTCTTCTATTTTGGCTTCTGGCTCGCTGTTCTCGTTAGGTTGAGTAGCATCTGCAGGCTCATTTTTCTTATTCTCGTTCATAAGCTCATCCATTCTACTTACCCATGGGCGCTTGCCAAAGATACGTTCTACATCTTCCGCAAAAATAACCTCGTTCTCAACCAATAATTTGGCCAATTCTTGGTGTTTTTCGCGGTTGCTCGAAATAATAGACTTAGCACGTTCGTATTGTTCCGATACGATGCTTTGCATTTCTTTGTCAATGATTTCGGCTGTTTTGTCGCTATAGGGTTTGGTAAATGAATAATCTGCTTGTGTTGAGTCATAAAAACTGATGTTTTTCAGTTTGTCGCTCATGCCATAATACACTACCATGGCGTATGCCATTTTGGTTGCACGTTCCAAGTCATTCAGTGCTCCGGTCGACACCTTGCCAAAACAAACCTCTTCGGCAGCTCTACCACCCAAAAGCGAACACATTTCGTCCAACATTTGTTCTTTGGTGGTAAGTTGGCGTTCTTCTGGTAGGTACCATGCAGCTCCCAATGCTTTGCCACGGGGCACAATGGTTACTTTTACCAATGGGTTGGCAAATTCCAATAGCCAACTAACCGATGCATGTCCTGCTTCGTGGGTGGCAATGGATTTTTTCTCCGACAAGGTAGTGATTTTTGTTTTCTTTTCCAAACCACCAATAATGCGGTCTACAGCGTCTAAAAAGTCTTGCTTTTCTACTGCCTTTTTATTTTTTCTGGCTGCAATTAAAGCCGCTTCGTTACATACGTTGGCAATGTCGGCGCCCGAGAATCCAGGTGTTTGCTTGGCCAAGAAATCAATGTTTAAATCGGCCGATGTTTTTAAAGGACGTAGGTGTACTTTGAAAATCTCATTGCGTTCATGAACATCGGGCAAATCAACACTGATTTGTCTGTCAAAACGTCCTGCACGTAACAAAGCCTTGTCAAGGATGTCGGCTCTGTTGGTGGCGGCCAAAATAATAACCCCACTGTTTGAACCAAAACCATCCATTTCTGTAAGCAATTGGTTCAGTGTATTCTCACGTTCATCGTTCGAGTTAAAGGATGGATTTTTGCCCCTAGCACGACCAATGGCATCAATCTCGTCAATAAAAATGATACATGGCGATTTTTCTTTGGCTTGGCGGAACAAGTCGCGTACGCGCGATGCACCTACACCCACAAACATCTCTACAAAGTCAGAACCCGACATAGAGAAGAATGGAACGTTCGCTTCGCCTGCTACTGCTTTGGCCAGCAAGGTTTTACCTGTCCCGGGAGGGCCTACCAATAAAGCTCCTTTGGGTATTTTACCACCTAGGTCAGTATAGCGTTTGGGGTTTTTAAGGAACGATACGATTTCTTCAACCTCTTGTTTTGCACCTTCCAATCCCGCTACATCTTTAAACGTAACTTTGTGTGCCGATGTTTCTTTGTCAAATAATTGAGCTTTTGATTTACCCACATTAAAGATGCCGCCTTGTGCACCACTGCCCATGCGTCGCATCATAAAAATCCAAAGCAATACAAAGAACAAGATAGGACCAAATGACCACAAAATGGTGTCAATATAATTTTTGCGCTCTTCGTATTTTACGTCAATATTAGGTTTGCTAGAGATGTATTCATCAAATCGATCGCTCGATGGAATTTTAACGGTAAGTTGAGGGGCTTTGGTGTATTTTTGAGCTTCTGATGCACCAAAAATCTCGCTAAATGCTGCAATACTATCTGGTTGAACGCTTACTTCTGCTGTTTCCTTGTTAATGATGGTTACTTCGTCAATATACCCCTTTTCGACATATTTTTGAAATTGCGAATAGGGTATCTCTTTCATGGGTGTTTCGTCGCCCATAAAATGCAAAGCAATCAACACCGCTACAATACCTAAATACAACCAATACCAATTAAATTTTGATTTGGGTGCATTGGGTTGATTGGGTGTTCTGCGTATGTTTTTATTGTTATTCATAATAGGTCTTCAATTTCTGTAAGTTGCGCATCTTCCCATAGGTGCTCAAGATCGTAAAATGCACGAGGTTCACGTTGCATAATGTGTACCATTACGTCAGCATAGTCGGCTACAATCCATTCGCAATTTTCAAATCCTTCCATGGCCATTGGTTTTTCGCCGATGTGTTCGCGAACATACTCTCTTAGGTTGGTTGCGATGGCATTTACGTGGGTGTTTGAGTTGCCTTCGCAAATAATCATATAGTTGCAAATGGTATTGCCAATTTTGGTCAAATCGGCTACCACTATTTTTAATCCTTTATTGTCTTGAATGCCATCAATGATGGTGTTTACTAATTCTTTTTCAAATTTCATTTTGCTCTACAATTTTTGCAAAGATACTATTTTTTGCTACATTCTCAAAAGCAGTTGCAACAATCTCGTGGTTGCTAAGTGCGATGGGTTCTCCTTTGTCGCCCGATTCGCAGATGCCTTGTACAATGGGGATTTGTCCTAGTAGCGTTAACCCTCTTTCTTCTGCCAAACGTTTTACTCCTTCTTTACCAAATATATAGTATTTATTTTCAGGAAGTTCTACTGGAGTAAACCATGCCATGTTTTCAATCAATCCTAAAATAGGGACGTTTACTTTGTCGTTTTGGAACATGTCAATGCCTTTAATAGCATCGGCCAATGCCACGGCTTGTGGGGTACTCACCACAACAGCGCCGTCCAATTGCAAACTGCCTACAATGGTTAAGTGAATATCGCTGGTGCCAGGCGGCAAGTCAATCAAGAAAAAGTCCAATTCGCCCCATGCGGCATCGTTAATAAGTTGTTTAATGGCATTGCTGGCCATAGCCCCTCGCCATACAATGGCACTTTCTGGGTTGACAAAAAATCCGATGGATAAAATCTTAACACCATACTTTTCGATGGGTACAATTTTTCCTTCGTCGTCGGCAACGGGTCTTTCTTCTTCTATGCCAAACATTTTAGGAATAGAGGGACCGTAAATATCGGCATCCAAAAGCCCTACTTTATAACCCAATTTAGCCAAAGCTACCGCTAGGTTGGCCGAAACGGTCGATTTTCCTACACCTCCTTTGCCCGATGAAATGGCAATTTTGCATTTAACGTCTTCCAAAGGTTGTTTGGTAGCAATGGGTTCGGGTTTTACTTGTATAATGTCTACGTGTCCTTTGATGTCAACATCGGGGCTAATGTAGGTTAAGATAGCTTGTTCCGATGCTTTTACCAACGATTTTCCAAAAGGATCGTTGGGGCGAAGTAGCAACGAGAACCAAACGCTGTTGCCGTCAATACGTATGTTGTCGGCCACCATGTTAAGGCTTACAATATTTCCCTCTTTGCCGGGGTATTTTACGTGCGAGAGGGCTTCTAATATCAAGTTAGGATAAAGTGTCATGCTTCTTCATTTGGTGTAGCAGCACTGCGTTTGCTACGGTTAAAACTTCTGTAAGTATCTTCTTCAATATCTTCGATGGGCTCTGTCCACTCCGTTTTAGGTGTCAACTGAAATTGAATGTATTTGATGGTAAGTCCTCTTTCCAACCATTGTTTTTCGTAATAGGTTTTGATCGATAAAATTTCGTTCACCCAGTTGGAATGGTATAAATCGTCCGTCTGAAAAACAACAGGATACTGGTTGTCTCTAACCATGTACGTTGTGTATGTAAACAAGAAAGGACTGTCCGTTTTTAAGTGAATAAGACCGCCTGGAACCATGATGTTTTGGTAGCGTTTCATGAACCAAGTTGAGGTGAGTCGCTTGGTGGCCTTTTTCATTTGTGGATCGGGAAAGGTAATCCAAATTTCGGCAACTTCTCCAGCTGCAAAGAAATATTCAATTAGTTCAATGTTGGTGCGCAAAAATGCTACGTTGTTCAATCCTTCTTCTAGCGACATCTTGGCACCTGTCCACATACGTGCTCCCTTAATGTCCACCCCAATAAAGTTTTTATTGGGGAATAAACGTGCTAATTCTACGGTATATTCGCCTTTGCCGCAACCCAATTCCAATACAATGGGATTGTCGTTCTTAAAAAACTCGCTCCATTTTCCTTTTTGCGGAAAACTTCCTTCTTCTTTTAATTTGCCAAATGGATATTGGAATACATGGTTGTACGTTTCCATATCGGCAAATTTGGCCAATTTATTTTTCGACATTTGTGTTTACTTTAGTAGGTTCTACGGTTAATCCTATACGACTGATTCCTTGCAAAAGACTGTCTCGCATGCCATGGGCAATGTCGAAGGTGTAAGTCCCTTCTTTGGGGAATCGTATGTTGCTCATGTATAGTAGAGGCATATCGTACTCACTCAATAATCCTTCACCCAACCATTTTCCTTGATTGTCGGCTAAGAAACATGCTAATGTATCCAATGCCACCGTGCTGTCAGGAGCAGAGGAATGTGTGAATAACCATAAATCTTGGTATGGATATGAGTCGGTATTGCGAATATGCAAAATGACATCGTAGTGTCCTGTTGTATCGTTTATGGCTACCTCGAAATGAGCGGGATTGTTCATGTCCCATGCTGTTGGCGATACATCCTGATATTCCTCAAATACGGCATCAGATTGGCATGCGCACATGCATAGTAGCATCACCAACCATCCCCACGATTTGGGGTTAATCATTGTTGCTAGGTTTTTTGTCATTGTGTTTATGTTTGTGTTTCTTCTTTTTCTTTTTCTTGTTCTTTGCATCAAAACGAGTCAAACTGCCTTCGCTAACAGAAGATGTAAAATCGATAATAGCGTTTTGTTGTGATTGATTTTCTTCCGATAAATTATCTGGCTTTTTACCTTCTTTGTTTAATGCAATCACTTCTTTTGCCCTGTCTAACGATATCTCTACTAGATTTTGAGGCATGTTCGGTGCTGTAGAGTAGGTCATTTTTCTGGCAAACGCATCCAATTTAAAGAAATAGTAGGTATTATTGGTTGTTTCTAATTGAATTGATTTATCGGGAAACTCTTTGATAGCCTCAATGTAATTGTCTAATTCATAGTTTAAGCAACATTTTAGTTTGGCACATTGTCCAGCCAGTTTTTGAGGGTTCATCGATAAGTCTTGAATACGGGCTGCATTGGTGCCCACCGACGAAAATTTGCTTAAGAAAGTAGAACAACACAACTCTCTACCACAAGGACCTGTGCCACCAATGCGACCTGCCTCTTGGCGAGCACCAATCTGCTTCATTTCAATGCGCACTTGGAATACCTCTGCCAACACCTTAATCAACTGTCTAAAGTCCACGCGTTCGTCGGCAATGTAGTAGAAAATAGCCTTGTTTCCGTCGCCTTGGTACTCCACATCGCCAATTTTCATATCCAAGTTAAGGTCTTTGGCAATTTTACGGGTGCGTAGCATGGCATCGTGTTCCTTTGCCTTTGATTCTTCCCATTTTTCGATATCTGCAGGACGCGCCTTGCGGTAAACACGTCTTACCTCGTTTTTTTGTGGGTCGTATCCATTTTTGCGCATTTGCAAGGCAACTAAATAACCTTGCATGGTTACGGTACCAATGTCATGACCTGGATTTGATTCTACGGCAACAATGTCGCCTTTCTCCAAATCAATGTTATTCGAGTTGAGGTAGTAACCTTTGCGGGTATTTTTGAATTGAACTTCGACGTATTGGCAGCTTTCCTTATTGATTTCTATGTCGGCAAGCCAGTCGTGTATACTTAACATCTGACCAGAACTTTTTTTGCATCCGGCAGCTGTTAATCTTCTGTTTCCTGTATCTAATGTGTAATCCATTGGTTATTTTATTTTTGTCATTAGCAAGAGACCCGTGTCAAATAACACAATCTTTCCATTGCCGTTCTGTTCAATGTCAGTTACAGCTTTGGCAAAGGTCTCCATGATAAATTCAATATTGTCAGTGCTCAAAAAACGAGCAAATTTAGGTGCAAAATCTTGTTCGTGTACTTCTAAATAGTTTAGTTCCCTTTTTCCAAAATGCATAATAAAACACTCGCGTGTAATGTGTTGTGCATACTGAAGAAAGTTCTTCATTTCTTCGCGTCCCATTTCGTGCAATTGCTCTGCCCATTGTTTTACGCCTAGTACATCGTGTCTTACCACCATGAGCATCAAGTTGCGATACAAATCAAAGTAGGTTTTGCTTTCACCTGCTTGCTGTTGCATCAACATCGCTTTGATGTAGTTCCCATTGGCAACGCGAGCAATCTCTTCTCCTACAATGGGTTGTAGGTCTTCCGTTGCAATGCCAGGGACATGAATCATTTGCGTACGCGACGATATGGTTGTCAACAATTGTTCGGGTTGTTCGCTAACCAATATAAAGTACGTTTTTTCGGGTGGTTCCTCTAACAATTTGAGCAGTTTGTTGGCACAGATGGCATTCATTTTTTCGGGTAGCCATATTATCATTGCCTTAAACTCACCCTGAAAACTTTTGTAATTCAGTTTACGCAATATTTCTTCACTCTCGCGGCTGTATATTTGCCCTTGTTTTCCATCTCCAATTTTATCCATCCATTGTTGGTACGAGAAATAGGGCGATTGTGTAATCATTTCCCGCCAATCTTCCAAAAAATCGTCGCAGATGGGTTCGGTTGTTTTCTTAACAATGGGAAATACAAAATGTAAATCTGGATGAATGAGTTTTTTTATTTGTTTGCACGATAAGCATTCGTCGCAAGCGTCGATATCTTGCCTGTTTTCACAAAGCAAGTATTGTGCCAAGGCAATGGCCAATGCCAATTTGCCAATGCCTTCATTTCCCCATAAAAGCAAGGCGTGAGGCAAACGGTTCTCTTTGATTAACCCCATTAGCCTGTCTTTGATTGCTTGTTGACCGATGATATTCTTGAACTGCATGCTACTAAACCTTCCTACAAAGGTACTATAAATTTGCAAATTATTATTATTTTGGGGTGTCATTCTATCGAATAGAAAAAAGGAATAAAAAAAATAGAAAAAAAATAGGAGCAATCTAGAATGTTTTTTTTCAAATACATTATATTTGTTGTCGAAAAAAATAGAAAACTATGAGACTTATCATTCAGCCCGATTACGATAAAATGTCTAAATGGGCAGCCAATTATGTAGTGGCAAAAATCAATAGCGCAGCGCCTACAGCAGAAAAACCCTTTGTTTTGGGTCTTCCAACAGGTTCTTCTCCATTGGGTATGTACCGCGAATTGGTGTCACTTAACCAACAAGGCAAAGTGTCGTTTCAAAACGTCATTACCTTTAACATGGACGAATACGTAAACTTGCCTAAAGAGCATCCCGAAAGTTACTATTCATTCATGTGGAACAATTTCTTTAGTCACATTGATATCAAAGCAGAAAATGTACACATTTTAAATGGCAATGCACCCGATTTAGCGGCCGAATGTGCTCAATACGAAGAAGCCATACTTAAGGCAGGTGGCATTGACTTATTTTTAGGAGGTATTGGTCCCGATGGACACATTGCCTTTAACGAACCCGGTTCGTCGTTGTCATCGCGTACCCGTATCAAAACCCTTACTACCGATACCATTATTGCTAACTCACGTTTCTTTGATAACGACATCAACAAAGTGCCCAAAACTGCACTTACCGTTGGCGTAGGTACCGTAATGGATGCCAAAGAGGTGCTTATCTTAGTAAACGGTCATAACAAAGCACGTGCGCTAGCGGCTGCCATCGAGGGCAGTGTAAATCACATGTGGACCATCAGCGCTTTGCAAATGCACCCCAAAGGTATCATTGTTTGCGACGAGGCTGCTACCATCGAACTAAAAGTGGGAACCTACAATTATTTTAAAGACATTGAAAAAGACAATTTATAATTTATAATTTACAGAATAATGGAAAAGAGTAAAATTGACATGTTTTTAGCAGTTCATGCTGACAAATTTGCGCCCGAGCATCTGCTTATGCTTCAAGAACAATTGGAGCAGTTTCCCGATGATAAATCGATGATCTTAAATGCGCAAGACTTTAAATCTCCTTCTACTATGATGTTGATTTCTATTTTCTTGGGAGGTTGGGGTATTGATCGTTTCATGATTGGAGATACCGGTTTGGGTATTTTAAAATTGTTAACTGCAGGTGGTTGTGGTGTTTGGGCTATTATTGATTGGTTTTTAATTACCGATGCTACTAAGCAATTCAATTTCTCTAAATTGCAACGTTGTCTTATGATGTATGGACATTAAGGTTCATACAAATAGGAAACCATGACAATATGCCCCTTTAAGAATATTACAGGTTATCCTTGTCCAGGTTGTGGTGGCATAAGAGCCACCATTCAATTATTGCAAGGAAATATCGTAGAAGCGCTCTACATCAATCCTTTAGCTGTAATAGCAGAACTATTGGTTGTCATTGCGTTACTTTGGTGGATTGTTGATAAGATTAGAGGGACAGAAACACTTAAAAGCATCATGCACAAACCTTTGCCTATAGCAGTTTATGCGGCTTTGCTGATAGCAGTACTTTTAAATTGGTATTGGAACATTCAAAAAGGTTTGTAAAGCATAAAAAGAATGGGGTTGGCCAGCTGGTCAACCCCAAATTATTTGTAAACGACTCTGTCTTTTTGTTAGAATGGCAAATCGTCGCTGCCACCATCTGCTGCAAATGGTGCAGCATTATTTTGTGCAGGAGCTGCTGGTGCAACTGCTGGTGCACTCGATGCATTGTCAGAACGACGACCTAATAATTGCATATCGCCTGCAATGATTTCGGTGGTGTAGTGTTTTACGCCGTCTTTTTCCCAGCTACGGGTTTGCAATTCGCCTTCAATATACACTTGAGTTCCTTTTTTAACGTATTGTTCGGCTACTTTTGCCAAACCACGCCATAGCACAATGTTGTGCCATTCGGTTTTTTCAGGTACTTCTTTTCCGTCTTGTGTTTTGTATCCTCTTTTAGTGGTAGCAACGGTAAAAGAAGCTACAGGTACGTTGTCTGTTACATAGCGAACCTCTGGGTCGCGTCCTACATTTCCAATTAAAATAACTTTGTTTAATGACATAATTCTTGATGTTTTTAGTTTGAAAAAAATTAAAATTAAGTATGGGTCGCTACAAATAACATTCATTTATAACACAACAAAAATAAGAAAATAATTAGAAAATTCCATCATTAAAACCAGTAAAATATAGTTTTTTTCAGTTATAAAATTTATATTTACCTTTCAATAATAAGGAGTGTTAGATTTGCATGAAAAAACAGTTCTATCTTTTATGTACAATGTGTCTATTGCTGGTTGCTTCATGTAGTAAACCAGCAGAAGAACAATCAGCCAAAGAAGAGGAAATTGTATTGCGCGATTTAGCTGATATTATATCATCAGATACATTGCGTGTAATTACCATGTATGGCCCTACATCGTATTTCTTATACCGCGATAACGAGATGGGATACGAATACGAGGTACAAAAAAAATTGTGTGAAGAACTCAATGTTACCTCTCAAATCATCATCGCTCCAGATATGCCCACCATGTTACTTTGGTTAGAAGAAGGCAAGGGCGATTTAATTGCCTATCGTATTCCCTATACGCAGGAAAATAAATCGAAAGTAGCATTTACGGATATTCAATATGTGAGCAATCAAGTTCTGGTGCAGTGTCAGTCAGATAGCCTTTTAGAAAGTGTATTGGATTTAGCTGGCAATACCATTACTGTTGCAGAGAATAGTATATATAAGGCTCGATTAGAAACCCTAGACGACGAGATTGGTGGTGGAATAAACATTGTAACTCTAGATGATTCCATCTCAACCGATGAGTTAATAGCACGTGTTGCTCATCATCAGTTGGCCTATACGGTTTCTGACGATGTAACAGCTAGCCTGAATAAAACATTCTTTGGTAACCTAGATTATAGTTTGGATATTAGTTTTCCACAACGTTCCGCTTGGGTAGTGTCTAAACATGCTCCTCAGTTGCTTCAATATATCAACAAATGGGCATCTTATGCAGAGAAACAAGCAGCCTTTGTTCCCATCCATAAAAAGTATTTTGAGAAAAGTAAATATTTTGAATCGGTAGGGTATAAGAGAATTCCTGTACCTAGCGAGATATCTTCGTTCGATGCACTATTTAAGAAGGAGTCGGAGCGCTTGGGTTGGGATTGGCGTTTGTTAGCAGCGGTTGCTTTTAAAGAATCTCGTTTCGATCCCAATGCTGTATCGTGGGCAGGAGCAGGTGGACTTATGCAACTAATGCCCAATACTGCGGCCTCGCTTAATTTAACTCCCGAAGATGTTTATATACCAGCTAAAAATCTAGCAGCAGCAGTTTCTTATTTTCTATCCATCGATCGTCTTTTTTCTAAGATAGAAAACAAGGAGGAACGTATTAAGTTTGTGTTAGCCTCTTATAATGCTGGACCAGGACATATCTTTGATGCGCGTGCCTTAGCGGCCAAGTATCAAAAAAATCCAGATGTATGGAGCGATGTAAGAGAATTTTTGCTAAAGAAATCAGATCCTGCTTTTTATGCAGACGAGGTATGCAAGTATGGATATTGTAGGGGCAAAGAACCCGTTACTTATGTTGATATGATTATGGAAAAATTCAACGAATATAAGTTGTGGGCGCAATAAACCAATTATGGGTATAAAACACAAAAAGAGGACAACCATCGTTGTCCTCTTTTCTTGTATAGAGTAGTTAGATTATTCGTTGATAGCAATGCCTTCTTCTTTTTTGGCAATGTTTACATCAATAACACTACGTTTTGCTTCCATTAGTTTGTCGTATTCTTCGCGCGAAGCTACAACAATCTTTTCAAACTCAGCTTGACCAGTACCAGCAGGAATCAAGTGACCGCAAATTACGTTTTCTTTCATACCTTCTAGTTTGTCTACTTTGCCGTTGATAGCAGCATCGTTCAATACTTTGGTTGTTTCTTGGAACGAAGCAGCCGACATAAAGCTGGTGGTTTGCAATGCGGCACGAGTAATACCTTGCAAAATTTGGCTCGATGTTGCAGGAACTGCATCACGTGTTTCAACAGGACGTAAGTCTTTACGTTTCAATGCACTGTTTTCGTCACGCAATTTACGAGCAGTAATAATCATACCACGTTGGAAAATTTGTGAGTCACCTGCATCGGTAACCACTTTCTTGCCCCAAATTTGGTCATTCTCAGCCATAAAGCTTTGTTTGTCCACAATTTGTTTTTCCAAGAAACGTGTATCACCTGGGTCGTCAATTTCCACTTTGCGCATCATTTGACGTACAATAACTTCAAAGTGTTTATCGTTGATTTTTACACCTTGTGAGCGGTATACGTCTTGTACTTCGTTTACAATGTATTCTTGTACAGCGGTAGGACCTTTAATTGCTAGGATATCCGATGGAGTGATAGCACCGTCCGATAGAGCACCGCCTGCGCGTACAAAGTCGTTTTCTTGTACCAAGATTTGTTTTGACAATGGAACCAAGTAACGTCTTTCTTCGCCCGATTTAGAGGTGATGATAATTTCACGTTGCCCACGTTTAATTTTACCAAAGCTTACCTCACCATCAATTTCAGATACGATAGCAGGGTTAGATGGGTTACGTGCTTCAAACAACTCGGTAACACGTGGAAGACCACCGGTGATGTCACCTGCTTTGCTAACAGCACGAGGTATTTTAAACAAGGTTTGACCAACTTCAATAGCAGCACCTTCGTCTAGCGATACGTGAGCGCCTACAGGTAATGCATAGTTACGTACAACGTTGCCTTCGGCATCCAATACTTGGGCAGATGGGATCTTATTTTTATCTTTCGATTCAATGATGATCTTTTCTTTCAAGCCAGTTTGTTCGTCCGATTCGGTTTTGTAGGTAATATTTTCAATCATGTGTTCGAATTGAATTTTACCTGTTACTTCCGAAATAACAACCGCGTTAAATGGGTCCCATTCGCAAATTACATCGCCTTTTTTCAAGGTAGTACCTGCTTTAATAAACAAGGTAGAAGCGTATGGGATGTTTTGTTGAGTCAAAATAACTTTGGTTGTAGGCTCTACAATACGCATTTCAGTTAGACGGCTTACAACAATTTCTTTACCTTCGTTGGTAGTAACTGTACGTAACTCGTCAATTTCAAGAATACCTTCGTAACGTGAAATCAATTTGTTTTCGGTTGCAACGTTCGAAGCAACACCACCCACGTGGAAGGTACGAAGTGTAAGCTGAGTACCGGGCTCACCGATAGATTGAGCTGCAATTACACCAACAGCTTCGCCTTTTTGTACCATTCTGCCAGTAGCCAAGTTGCGGCCGTAACATTTAGCACAAACACCTTTTTTCGATTCGCAGGTCAATACCGAACGAATTTCAACTTGTTCGATAGGCGATTCTTGGATAATCTTAGCAGCTTCTTCGGTAATTTCTTCGCCAGCACCTACAATAATCTTGTTGGTAATAGGATGAACTACATCGTGTACCGAAACGCGACCCAAGATACGTTCTTCCAAAGTAGAAATAACGTCTTCGTTGTTTTTCAATTCGGTTGCAATCAAACCACGCAAAGTACCGCAGTCTTCTTCTTGAATAATAACGTCGTGCGAAACGTCTACCAAACGACGGGTCAAGTAACCAGCGTCAGCAGTTTTCAAAGCGGTATCCGCCAAACCTTTACGGGCACCGTGGGTAGAAATAAAGTATTCCAACACCGACAAGCCTTCTTTAAAGTTCGACAAAATGGGGTTCTCAATAATTTGACCACCTTCAGAACCTGCTTTTTGAGGTTTAGCCATCAGACCACGCATACCGCATAGCTGGCTAATTTGGGTTTCAGAACCACGAGCACCAGAGTGCAACATCATGTAAACAGAGTTGAAGCCTTGTTCGTCTTCTTGCAATTGTTTAATCAAGATGCGCGATAGGTTATTGTTAACGTGTGTCCAAGTATCAATAATTTGGTTGTAACGTTCGTTGTAAGTAATAAGACCCATGTTATAGTTCATCATGATGCCTTCTACTTTTTCGTAACCTTCAGCTACCAATTTTTCTTTTTCGGCAGGAATAATTACGTTTTCTAGGTTAAACGACAAACAACCTTTGAACGCCATGTAGTAACCCAAGTTTTTGATATCGTCCAAGAAATCGGCAGTACGAGCAACACCGCAAGTGCTAATAACACGGCTAATGATGTTACGCAACGATTTTTTGGTAATCAGTTCGTTGATGAAACCTACTTCGTTAGGAACGCATTCGTTTACCAATACACGGCCTACGGTGGTTTCAATCAATTTGGTTACAACCAAGCTGTTTTCTACGTCTTTGGTTCTAACAGTAATTTTTGCGTTCAACGATACTTTGCGTTCGTTGTAAGCAATGTTTACTTCTTCTGGTGAATAGAATTTCAAACCTTCACCCAATGCACCGGGACGTTCTTTGGTCATGTAGTACAAGCCCAAAATCATGTCTTGCGAAGGTACGGTAATAGGCGCACCGTTTGCAGGGTTCAAAATGTTGTGCGATGCCAACATCAAGATTTGAGCTTCCAAAATAGCTTCGTTACCAAGAGGCAAGTGAACAGCCATTTGGTCACCGTCAAAGTCCGCGTTGAAAGCGGTACATGCCAATGGGTGTAGTTGAATTGCTTTACCTTCAATCATTTTAGGTTGGAATGCTTGAATACCCAAACGGTGAAGGGTAGGAGCACGGTTCAACAATACTGGGTGACCTTTCATTACGTGTTCCAAGATATCCCATACAATAGGATCTTTTCTAAAGTCTACCATTTTTTTGGCAGCTTTTACTGTTTTAACAGTACCACGTTCAATTAATTTGCGAATAACGAAAGGTTTATACAATTCGATGGCCATGTCTTTAGGCAGACCGCATTCGTGCATGCGCAATTCTGGACCTACAACAATAACCGAACGAGCAGAGTAGTCAACACGTTTACCCAACAAGTTTTGACGGAAACGACCTTGTTTACCTTTCAAACTGTCCGACAACGATTTCAAAGGACGGTTAGCGTCAGCTTTTACTGCAGTCGATTTGCGGGTATTGTCAAACAATGAGTCAACCGCTTCTTGCAACATACGTTTTTCGTTACGTAAAATTACATCAGGAGCTTTGATCTCGATCAATTTTTTCAAACGGTTGTTACGGATAATAACGCGACGATACAAATCGTTCAAGTCAGATGTTGCAAAACGACCGCCATCCAATGGAACCAATGGACGCAATTCGGGTGGAATTACAGGAACCACGTTTACAATCATCCATTCGGGTTTGTTGCGGTTTTTCGATGCACGGAACGATTCGATAACTTGCAAGCGTTTCAACGCTTCAGTTTTACGTTGTTGTGCACCATCGCTGTTTGCTTTGTCGCGCAATTCGTACGATAGGCTATCCAAATCCAAACGATTTAGCATGTCTTGAACGGCTTCAGCACCCATTTTGGCGATAAACTTGTTAGGATCGGTATCTTCTAACAAATAGTTTTCGCGTGGAAGCGAATCCATGATGTCCAAGTATTCTTCTTCGGTAAGCAAGTCACCTGCAGCCAAGTCGGTACGGATACCGGGTTGGATAATGATGTAACGTTCGTAGTAGATAATAGAATCTAGTTTTTTGGTAGGCAAGCCCAACAAATAACCAATTTTATTAGGTAACGAACGGAAATACCAGATATGAGCAACAGGAACTACCAATTTAATGTGTCCCATGCGTTCACGACGAACTTTCTTTTCGGTTACTTCAACACCACAACGGTCGCAAGTAATGCCTTTGTAACGAATGCTACGGTATTTACCGCAATGACATTCGTAATCTTTGGTAGGACCAAAAATACGTTCGCAGAACAAACCATCGCGTTCGGGTTTATACGTACGGTAGTTGATGGTTTCTGGTTTTAGCACTTCACCGCTTGATTGCTCCAAAATTTCTTCTGGAGAAGCCAAGCTGATGGTGATTTTGCTAAAATTATTTTTTTGTTTATTATCAGTTCTAAATGCCATAATTCCTGTCTTTTACTCTAATTTGATGCTAAGAACTAAACCACGTAATTCGTGTAGTAATACATTCAGTGATTCTGGGATGCCTGGTTGTGGCATAGGATCGCCTTTAACAATTGCTTCGTATGCTTTAGCACGTCCCATTACGTCGTCAGACTTAATGGTAAGAATTTCTTGTAGGATGTGCGATGCACCGAATGCTTCCAATGCCCAAACCTCCATCTCACCAAAACGTTGACCACCAAAGTTGGCTTTACCACCCAAAGGTTGTTGTGTAATAAGTGAGTAAGGACCGATTGAACGAGCGTGCATTTTGTCTTCAACCATGTGACCCAATTTCAACATATAGATAACACCTACAGTTGCAGGTTGGTCAAAGCGTTCGCCAGTACCACCGTCGTATAGGTAAGTTTTACCGTAACGTGGAATACCTGCTTTGTCTGTCCATTGGTTCAAATCGTCTAGGGTAGCACCGTCAAAGATAGGCGTTGCAAATTTAACACCTAGTTCTTTGCCTGCCCATCCCAATACGGTTTCAAAGATTTGACCCAAGTTCATACGAGAAGGCACACCTAGTGGGTTCAATACGATATCTACTGGAGTACCGTCTGCCAAGAAAGGCATATCTTCTTGACGTACAATACGCGATACAATACCTTTGTTACCGTGGCGACCTGCCATCTTATCACCTACGCGGATTTTACGTTTTTTAGCTACGTATACTTTAGCCAATTGGATGGTGCCAGGAGGCAATTCGTCACCAATAGACAAGTTGTAGCGTTTACGTTGCAATTGAGCTTGCATTTCTTTGTATTTGCGCAAGTAGTTAAGGATTACGTCGCGAATCATATCGTTTTTATGATTGTCGGTAGTCCATTTGCTAGCTTGAACAGTGGTATAATCAATTTCGGCCAATTGTTTTTGGCTAAATTTGTTACCTTTTGCAATTAAATCAGCGCCCAAGAAATCTTTTACACCTTGCGATGTTTTGCCATTGGTAAGATCCATCAATTTCTCTACCAAAACAGCTTTTAGTTTTGCTGCTTCGTCTTCAAATTGAGCATCCAAGGCTTGCATTTGTGCTTTTTCTTCGGTTTTCTCTTTTTTGGTTTTTTGAGCTTTCGAGAATAAGCGTTTGCCAATTACTACACCACGAAGCGATGGATTTGCTTTCAACGAAGCATCTTTTACATCGCCAGCTTTGTCACCAAAGATAGCACGCAAAAGTTTTTCTTCTGGAGTAGGATCCGATTCGCCTTTAGGAGTAATTTTACCAATAAGGATATCGCCTGGTTCAATTAGCGCACCTACGCGGATAATACCGTTTTCGTCCAAATCTTTGGTAGCTTCTTCGTTAACGTTAGGAATATCTGCGGTTAACTCTTCCATACCACGTTTGGTTTCGCGAACTTCTAGTGTATATTCGTCTACGTGTACAGAAGTAAGCAAGTCTTCGCGTACTACTCGTTCGTTAATAACAATAGCGTCCTCGTAGTTGTAACCTTTCCAAGGCATGAAGGCCACTTTCAAGTTTTTACCAATAGCCAACTCACCATTTTGAGTAGAGTAACCTTCGGTTAAGATTTGACCTTTGGTTACGCGATCTCCCTTGCGTACAATAGGACGAAGGTCGATGGTGGTACTTTGGTTGGTTTTTTGGAATTTAGGCAAGTGGTATTCTTTAACGGCATCATCGAAGCGAACAAATAGTTCTTCTTCGGTGTAGTCGTAGCGAATTTTAATAACGGTAGCATCTACGTATTCAATTACACCATCACGTTCAGCGGTAATTTGAGTACGAGAGTCGTGTACCAATTGACGTTCAATACCGGTACCTACAATTGGCGATTCGGTACGCAATAAAGGCACTGCTTGACGCATCATGTTCGAACCCATCAATGCACGGTTGGCGTCGTCGTGTTCCAAGAAAGGAATCAAGGCAGCTGCGATAGAAGCGATTTGTTGTGGAGCTACGTCCATCAATTCTACTTCTTCTGGAGCAACAACAGGGAAATCGCTATCTTGACGCGATTTAACACGTGTTCTGATAAAGGTACCATCGTCGTTCAAAGGAGCATTACCTTGTGCAATGATTTTGCCTTCTTCTTCTTCGGCAGTTAAGTAAACTACCTCGTCAGCTTTAAGGTTTACGGTTTTGTCTGCTACCTTACGATAAGGAGTCTCAATAAAGCCTAGATCGTTGATTTTTGCGAATACGCAAAGCGACGAAATAAGACCAATGTTTGGACCTTCAGGAGTTTCGATAGGACACAAACGACCATAGTGAGTATAGTGAACGTCACGTACCTCGAAACCAGCTCTATCGCGCGACAAACCACCAGGACCTAGAGCAGACAAACGACGTTTGTGAGTGATTTCTGCCAATGGGTTGGTTTGGTCCATGAATTGCGACAAGGCATTGGTACCAAAGAACGAGTTGATAACAGACGAAATGGTTTTAGCATTGATCAAGTCAATAGGAGTGAACACTTCGTTGTCACGTACGTTCATTCTTTCGCGAATGGTACGAGCCATACGAGCCAAACCTACGCCAAATTGACCATACAATTGTTCGCCTACGGTACGTACGCGACGGTTGCTCAAGTGGTCAATATCGTCAACGTCTGCTTTTGAGTTAATTAACTCAATTAAGTATTTAATAATCTCAATAATATCTTCGCGAGTCAATACTTTAATCTCGGAATCGATATTAAGATTCAATTTACGGTTAATTCTGTAACGACCAACGTCACCCAAATCGTAACGTTTTTCAGAGAAGAACAAGCTATTGATTACTTCGCGTGCATTTGCGTCGTCAGAAGGTTCTGCGTTACGCAATTGACGATAGATGTAATAGATAGCTTCTTTTTCTGAGTTACAGGTATCTTTTTGTAAAGTGTTGTATATGATAGAGTAGTCAGACATATTGGCATCGTCACGATGCAACAAGATAGTTGGAGTGTTGGTTTCCAAAATCTTTTCAATATGTTCTGGTTCCAAGATGGTTTCACGATCCACCACAACTTCGTGACGTTCGATAGAAACAACCTCGCCAGTATCCTCGTCAGCAAAATCTTCTACCCATGTTTTTAGAACACGAGCAGCAATTTTACGACCTACTGCTTTTTTCAAGTTTGCTTTGTTAACCTTAATTTCTTCTGCAAGGTTGAAGATTTCAAGGATGTCTTTGTCGCTTTCAAAACCGATTGCACGCAACAAGGTTGTTACGGGTAATTTTTTCTTACGGTCGATGTAAGCGTACATGATGTTACTGATATCCGTCGTAAACTCAATCCACGATCCGCGGAAAGGAATAATACGTGCAGAATACAATTTAGTACCATTGGTGTGCATGCTTTGGCCGAAGAATACACCAGGAGAACGGTGTAATTGCGATACTACAACACGTTCTGCACCGTTAATTACAAAAGTACCTTTGTCGGTCATATATGGGATAGGACCTAGGTATACATCTTGAATAACGGTAGCAAAATCTTCGTGCTCATCGTCGGTGCACGACAATTTTAATTTTGCTTTTAAAGGTACACTATAGGTTAAACCTCTGTCAATACATTCTTCGATGGTATAACGAGGAGGATCTATAAAGTAGTCTAAAAACTCAAGGTTAAAATTGTTTCGGGTATCTGTAATGGGGAAGTTCTCAGCAAATACCTTGTACAATCCCTCATTTTTACGTTTTTCCGGAGGGGTATCAAGTTGGAAAAAATCCCTGAAAGATTTTAGTTGAACCTCAAGGAAATCCGGATATTCCAACGGATTTTTTATGGAGGAGAAATTAATTCTTTGGTTACTCATACGAGACGTCTATCAGCAAGGTTAAATAAACTCGTGATTGCCTTATTCGTTGTCGAATAGTACACCACTCTTTTTTAAGCATAAAAAGGTTTAGAACCTTAATTTGCTAAGGTTCTAAACCGAAGTCCCTGATTAACAGGTGGTTTTCTTATTTCAATTCAACTTCAGCGCCAGCTTCGGTCAATTGTTTTTTCAAAGCTTCTGCTTCGTCTTTGCTTACGCCTTCTTTGATTACAGAAGGAGCTGCATCTACCATATCTTTAGCTTCTTTCAAGCCAAGACCTGTCAATTCTTTAACCAATTTTACGATAGCTAGTTTGTTAGCACCAGCGCTTTTCAATTCTACGTCGAAAGAAGTTTTTTCTTCAGCAGCAGGAGCAGCAGCACCAGCAGCAGGAGCAGCAACAGCTACAGCTGCAGCAGCGGGTTCAATACCATATTCTTCTTTCAAAATTTGAGCTAGTTCGTTAACGTCTTTAACGGTTAGGTTAACTAGTTCTTCTGCAAGTTTTTTCAAATCTGCCATTTTAGTGAGTTTTAAAAATTGTTACTAATTTATTTTTTGTTTTATTATCTCTCGCCTAGTGTTTTCAACACGCCATGGATAGTGTTGCCACCCGATTGCAATGCAGAAAGTACATTTTGCATAGGTGATTGCAACAAGCCAATAATTTCGGCAAGAAGTTCTTCTTTCGATTTCAAAGCGGTCAATGCTTCTAGTTGGCTAGCATCGTAGTAGCTTTCGTATACGTAAGCTGCTTTCAATTCTGGTTTGCCATTGTTAGCCTTATCTTTTTGCAATTCTTTGATAAGACGTGCAGGTGCATTACCGTTGTCCGAGAACATAATAGAGGTAGAACCTTTCAAAGAGGTAAATAGTTGGCTATAATCGCCTTCTAAACCTTCAAGGGCCTTTTGGAACAAGGTGTTTTTAACAACCATCAATTTAACACCTTTTTCAAAACATGCTTTACGCAAAGCGTGTGTTCTTTCTGCGTTCAAGCCAGATGTATCGGCTACGTAGAAGTGAGCATATTTTTTTACGGTGTCTTGTAATTGTTCAATCAATATAGCTTTATCTTCCTTTTTCATAATCACGTTTTTTTAATGGTTATTCAGCCGATTTAGGGTCAACTTTGACACCTTGGCTCATGGTACTAGAAAGATAAATACTCTTAATATATACACCTTTTGCTGCAGTAGGTTTCAATTTGTTCAAAGTGCTGATGAATTCTTTGGCATTTTCTGCAATTTTTACAGCATCGAAAGATACTTTACCAATAGCAGCGTGAACAATACCATTTTTGTCTACTTTGAAGTCAATTTTACCTTGTTTTACTTCTTTTACAGCTTTGCCAATTTCATTGGTAACGGTACCACTTTTTGGGTTAGGCATTAAACCACGAGGACCTAATACACGACCCAAAGCACCCATCTTACCCATGATAGAAGGCATGGTGATGATGACATCGATGTCAGTCCAGCCACCTTTGATCTTTTCGATGTATTCGTCAAGACCTACATAGTCAGCACCAGCAGCTTTTGCTTCTGCTTCTTTGTCAGGAGTACATAGAGCCAACACGCGTACGGTTTTACCAGTTCCGTTAGGTAGAGATACTACACCACGAACCATTTGGTTGCTCTTACGAGGGTCTACACCTAAACGTACGTCAATGTCAACAGATGCGTCAAATTTAGTAAAGGTAATGTCTTTTACTAATTGAGCGGCTTCTGCAAGTGAATAGTTTTTACCTACTTCAACTTTACCAGCAGCCAACTTTTGATTTTTTGTTAGTTTACTCATGTCTTAAAATTGAAGGGTTATTAATTTTCACTAGGGAATTCGCCTTTTACGGTGATACCCAAGCTTCTTGCAGTACCAGCTACCATACGCATCGCAGCTTCTACGGTAAAGCAGTTCAAATCGGGCATTTTGTCAGTTGCAATAGCTTTAACTTGTTCCCAAGTAATCTCTGCAATTTTTTTACGATTTGGTTGTGCCGAACCACTTTTTTGCTTGCTAACTTCAAGCAATTGGATGGCTACCGGAGGAGTTTTAATGATGAAATCGAACGATTTGTCCGAATAATAGGTAATGACCACTGGCAAGATTTTTCCTGCTTTGTCTTGGGTCCTGGCATTAAATTGTTTGCAAAACTCCATGATATTGATACCCTTGGAACCCAAGGCAGGACCAATTGGAGGAGA
>CAJGDW010000004.1 GCA_904502115.1 Paludibacteraceae bacterium
AATAGCCCGTAAATTTGGTGAACCCATCTTCGGTGCTGATAAAGTGTTGTCAAAAAGAAACTATCCTCCCGGTCAACACGGTAACTCTCGTAAAAGAAAAACTTCTGAATACGGTGTTCAATTAAAAGAAAAACAAAAAGCTAAATACACCTACGGTGTGCTAGAAAGACAATTCCGCAACCTATTTGCTAAAGCAACTCGTACCAAAGGTATTACCGGTGAAGTGTTGTTGCAATTGTTGGAATCTCGTTTGGACAACGTAGTATATCGTTTGGGCTTTGCTGCTACACGTGCTGCTGCTCGTCAATTGGTAAGCCACAAACACATTGTAGTAAATGGTGCTGTAGTAAACATCCCTTCTTACCAAGTTAAACCTGGTGATGTTGTAGGTGTTCGCGAAAAAGCTAAATCGCTAGAAGTAATTGCTGCTTCTTTGTCTGGATTTAACCACAGCAAATATCCTTGGATTGAATTCGACGCTGCTTCTCAAAGTGGTAAGTTCTTGCACATGCCAGACAGAGCAGATATCCCTGAAAATATCAAGGAACAATTAATCGTTGAACTTTACTCTAAATAATCTTAAATTATGCCTTTATTACCATTTCAAAAACCTGAGCAAGTTATTATGCTCGAAGCAAATGATTCTAATGGAAAATTTGAATTTCGTCCATTGGAACCAGGCTTTGGTATTACCATCGGTAATGCACTACGCCGCATTTTGCTTTCGTCGCTAGAAGGCTTTGCTATCACTTCTGTAAAAATAGAAGGGGTTAATCATGAGTTCGACACCATTCCTGGTGTTGTAGAAGATGTAACTAACATCATTTTGGCGTTGAAACAAGTTCGTTTCAAACAATTGGTAGAAGGTGCTGATTTTGAGAAAGTAACGATTGATGTAGCCAATACTACTTCATTTAAAGCTGGCGATATCTCTTTGAACGGTTTCGCTGTTTTAAATCCCGAATTATTGATTTGTACTTTGGATGAATCGGCTTCATTCCGTATGGAATTGACCATCAATAAAGGTCGTGGTTATATTCCAGCAGAAGAAAACCGTATGCCTAACCAAGATACTGGTGTAATTCCTATCGACTCTATTTATACTCCAATCGTAAATGTAAAATATACGATCGAAAATTATCGTATTGAACAAAAAACCGACTACGAGAAATTGTTGATTGAAATTATTACTGACGGTTCGGTACATCCTAAGGAAGCATTGAAAGAGGCAGCTAAGATTTTGATTCATCACTTCATGTTGTTCTCTGACGAAAAAATTACCTTAGACTTTAGCGATTCTGAAGGTGTAGAAGAATTTGACGAAGAAGCTTTGCACATGCGTCAATTGCTTAAAACCAAATTGGTTGACTTAGACCTATCGGTACGTGCTTTGAATTGCTTGAAGTCTGCTGATGTAGAAACATTGGCTGAATTGGTAGCCTTTAATCGTAACGATTTGCTTAAATTCCGTAACTTCGGTAAAAAGTCATTGGTTGAGTTAGATGCCAAATTAGAAACATTAAACTTGTCGTTTGGCATGGATATCACAAAGTATAAATTAGATAAAGAGTAATAGCGATGAGACACAATAAAAAATTTAATCACTTAGGAAGAAAGACTGCTCATAGAAGCGCTATGTTGGCTAATATGGCAACTTCACTTCTAAAACACAAAAAAATTACCACCACTTTGGCTAAAGCTAAAGAATTGCGTAAATACGTAGAACCTATCATTACCCGTGCAAAAGAAGATACAACTCACTCACGTCGTTTGGCATTCGCTGAATTGCGCGATAAAGAAGCTGTAACTTTGTTGTTCGGCGAAATCGCTCAACGTGTTGGCGATCGTCCTGGTGGTTATACCCGTATCTTGAAAACTGGTTTCCGTTTGGGTGACGCTGCTCAAATGTGCTTCATTGAGCTAGTTGACTACAACGAAAACTTGTTGAAAGAAGCTGCTGGTAAAAAGAAAACCAAAACCCGTCGTGCTGGTAAAAAAGCAGCTGCTAAAGCAGAAGAAGCAGTTGTTGAAGCTCCTGCAGCAGAAGTTGCTGAAGCTCCAGCTGAAAGTGCAGAATAATCGCATTTTTAAGATAATTCAAAAGGCCGCCTACGGGTGGTCTTTTGTGTTTTGTAGGGTAGGGTTGAAAAACACCTTTGTTGCGCTAAAAAATACCTTTTTTTCTTGCCATAGCTCTTGCTTTACATTATATTTGTAAATCCAAAATTATAAGCATGCAATTTAAAAGAATTTTATTGAAATTGAGTGGTGAGTCGTTGATGGGCGAACAAGGTTATGGCATTGATTCCAACCGTTTGTCTGATTACGCTCAACAAATCAAAGAGGCGGCCCAAATGGGTGTGCAAGTGGCCATTGTAATTGGTGGTGGAAATATCTTTAGAGGATTGAGTGGCGCTTCTAAGGGTTTTGATCGTGTAAAAGGCGATCAAATGGGTATGCTGGCTACCGTTATCAATAGCTTGGCGTTAAGCTCTGCTTTGACCGCTGTAGGCGTTAAAAATCGCGTATTGACCGCCATTCGCATGGAACCTATTGGTGAATATTATAGCAGCGATAAAGCCATTCAATGCTTGGAAGCTGGCGAAGTGGTTATTTTATCGGGTGGAACGGGCAATCCTTTCTTTACAACCGATACTGGTTCTTCGTTGCGTGGCATTGAAGTAAAAGCAGATGTAATGTTGAAAGGAACACGTGTGGATGGTATTTATACCGCCGACCCTGAAAAAGATCCATCGGCCGTAAAATTTGATACCATTACTTTCGACGAGATTTACAACCGTAATTTAAAAGTAATGGACTTGACCGCTACTACCATGTGCAAGGAAAATAACCTGCCCATTTATGTGTTTAACATGGATGTGTATGGTAACTTGGGCAAGGTGCTACGTGGAGAACAAATTGGAACATTGGTAACTAGATAATTGAAATAATATGGTAGATATAAAAGAAAACTTGAACGAGGCTTCCGAAAAAATGGAATGCTCTTTGCTATTTTTAGATGAACAGTTGGCACGTATTCGTGCAGGTAAGGCAAATACACGTATCCTAGATGGTATTAAAATTGAATATTATGGAGCGATGACTCCGTTGTCGGGTGTGGCTTCTATTTCAACTCCAGATGCACGTACCATTGCTATTCAACCTTGGGAAAAATCGTTGATCAGAGAGATTGAAAAAGCAATTATGGCTTCTGAAGTAGGTATTACCCCAGAGAATAACGGCGAATTGATTCGTTTGTGTATTCCTCCTTTGACAGAGGAACGTCGTAAAGGGTTGGTAAAACAAGCGAAACAAGAAGGCGAAGATGCTAAAATTAGCATTCGTAATGCACGTCGCGATGCCATTGATGCATTGAAAAAATCCATCAAAGACGGCATGCCAGAAGACGTTGAAAAAGATGCTGAAGCAGACGTTCAAAAAATCCACGATAAGTTTATCAAACGTATAGACGAAATGGTGGCAGAGAAGGAAAAAGAAATTATGACGGTTTAATCTCTTTCATGAGAAGATTCTTCTTATTGCTCATAGGAATCGTATGTATCATAGAATCCGCCCTTTCTGTAGAGAAGGCGGATTCTGTCGCTAAATCGACCGAGATGTTGCAACAAATAGCTTCGCCTGCAGTAAAGCGAAGCTGGTTTGCTGTACCTATCGGTTTTTACCAAGAAGAAACCAGTGTGGGGTTTGGTGCTACGGGTGGCTATTATTTTAAGAGCCACGATTTAAGCAAGATTAGCAGCATATCGGGTAGTGTTATTTATACCTTAAACAATCAGGCCAAGATTAATATTAACCCTCGTTTTTATTTCTTTAATAACAAGATGTACCTAACGGGCAATGCGAATTTGCGGCATTATCCCGATCATTATTATGGCATCGGAAATACCACTCCCGTTGATGATATGCTATACACGGCACAAAATTTTGCCATCAATGTACAGCCTTTTTACTTGTTCAATCCGAATGTAATGCTGGGTTTGTATGTGGGGGTAAGAGGTGAACGTCTGTTGCTCTCGGATTCGGTGGCGAGTATGCGTCCGTATGTGGAGCAACGCTACGGATTGGCGGGTTGGGATCCTTATTTTATGTTGGGCTTAGGGGTGCAATTTGCTTACGATACGCGCGATAATGGGTTCTATCCGCAGAAGTTTTCTAACTTTCTTAAATTTTCGTGCATCACCTATCAACAAGCATTGGGTAGTACCTATTCGCTTACCTCTATGACGCTCGATTTTAGGCAGTATATACCCACTTGGTTAGGACAAGTATTTGCATGGCAGGTATATTACGATATGCGTTTGGGCAAGGAAGTCCCTTTTCAGATGTTGCCTACCATTGGCGGTAGCGATCAGATTAGAGGTTTTAGAGAACGGAAATATACCGATAATACCATGTTTATGGTGCAAGCAGAGTATCGTATCCCTATTTATGCCCGGTTGAAGGCGGCTGTTTTTTGCTCGGTGGGCGATGTGTTTGATGTGTACAACCCTGCCATTCATAAACTAAAGGTAGGGTATGGAGCAGGCTTGCGTTTCCGATTAAACGATGCACGTGTGCATTTGCGATTGGATGTGGCAGGTAACAACGATGGCGAGGTTAAATTTTACATTACAGCAACAGAAGCATTCTAATATGAAAGGTTTGGTGATTAAAAGTACAGGTAGTCGCTATTGCGTAGAACTGATGGATGGCAACGTAGTAGAAGCACGTATGAAAGGACGTTTTCGCTTGCAAGGAATTCGTACAACCAATCCTATTGCGGTAGGTGATTGGGTAGAGGTAGAGGGTGAGCAAATTACATCGATTGAAGAAAGACGCAATTACATTATCCGTAAGGCTTCTAATTTGTCGAAAGAATCGCATATTTTGGCTGCCAATCTAGACCAAGTGTTCTTGTTTGTTACGTTGGCACAACCCGAAACGCCCAATGAGTTTGTAGACCGATTTTTGGTAACGGCTAAGGCGTACGATGTGCCCGTGGTATTAGTGGTAAATAAGGTGGATTTATTGCCCGAGGACGATGAATATTTGAAAGGATATTGCTATTTATATCGCTCGCTAGGTTATGAAGTGATAACTTGTTCTGTTGAGACGGGCGAGGGGATAGAAGCACTCAAAACACGAATTGATGGCAAGGTGAGTTTGTTGGCGGGTAATTCGGGAGTTGGGAAATCGTCTTTTTTGAATGCAGTAGACGCTTCGTTGGGTGTTAAAACGGGTTCGATATCGAAAGTGCACCAAACGGGTATGCATACCACTACTTATGCCGAAATGTTTGCCGTAGCAGGCGGAAAATTGATTGATATCCCAGGTATCAAGGGCTTTGGGTTGATTGATATGGAACCTGCCGAAATTGGTCATTATTTTCCCGAAATTTTTCAGCAGGCAAAATCGTGTAAGTTTGCCGATTGTTTGCATCGAAATGAACCTGATTGTGCGGTACGCAGAGCGGTGGAAGAGCATTTGATTAGTGAATCGCGTTACCAAAGCTATCTGAGTATTTTAGAAGATATATCGGCTGGTAAATATCGCTAAATAGTTGTTGCTGTGCGCAACAAAATCAAGAAATTAACGTTATTGTAGTGATGGCAAGTATCTACGAATCGCAAAATTCATTTAAGTACGCATTTATTGTGGTGGCGGTGCTGATTGTATTAGCATCACTGGTGGTATCGCACAAACTCATCGATGAATTATCGAACGAAGAGGATGCGAAGATGGAACTGTGGGCAACAGCGACCAAACAGTTGGCAAGTTTTTCGGCAGAGGGTGATTTTACCATGGCCAACGAGGTAGTTGCTGCCAATACAACTATTCCTGTTGTGCTAGCCGATGAGAATTATCAAGTTATAGCCTATCGAAATCTGCCTAAAGAAGAATATACGCCCGAGGAATTGACGCAAATTGCAAAAGATTTCTCGTCTATCAATGAACCCATTGTAATTGATATTGGCTACGGGGTGCATCAGTATATTTACTACGATGATTCAGTGCTGCTCAAAGCGCTTACGTATTATCCCATGGTGCTGTCGATGGTGTTAATCGTATTCTTTGTGCTCATTTTGGTTATATTGTATATAACAAAGCGATCTGAACAGAATAAGGTGTGGGTAGGGTTGACAAAAGAGACTGCGCATCAATTAGGTACACCCATATCGTCTTTGTTAGCTTGGACGGAGATCTTAAAGCAAAACTATCCAAACGATAAGATGATTCCAGAGATGTCGAAGGACGTGAATCGGTTGCGTACCATAGCCGATAGATTCTCGCAAATTGGGTCGAAAGCAGAGTTGGAGTTGACGGAGGTAAACGAGGTAATTGCAAGAACAACGGCTTATATGCGTAAACGTATCTCGCGTCAAATAGAATTGTCGTTTGATGCTACAGGTACGTATTATGCGATGATGAATGTACCGTTGTTTGAGTGGGTAATTGAAAATTTATGCAAGAATGCGACGGATGCGATTGATGAGAAAGGTGAGATTCGTCTTTTCTTGACAGCTAAAGATGCTTGGATTTATATCGATATTACAGATAACGGCAAAGGAATCTCGAAACAGAATATTTCTAAGGTGTTCCGTCCCGGTTTTACCACCAAGAAGCGTGGTTGGGGTTTGGGTTTGTCGTTGGTGCATCGAATTATCCATGAATACCACAAAGGAAGAATTTATGTACGTAGTTCGGAGGTAAATGTGGGTACTACTTTTCGGATAGAATTGCAAAAAGCATAAAAAATATTGCGAAAAAACTTTCTATTCAATTAAAAATCACTATCTTTGCATCCACTTTCAGAAAAAGTGTCATTATGAAGGCTTGTTTAGATCAGTTTAAACTATCTCTAAAACAGTTAGAAGACAACATAAGTGTGTTTTCTTTTCAACTAGATGATGCTTTTTATCAAAGTTTGGAACAGAACGATATTAAAGGTGGTTCTGTGCAAGCTTCGGTAACCATTAAGAAAGTGGTAGACGCATTCGATATAACGTTAGAACAGCAAGGAGAAATCTTGATTGAATGTCAACGTTGTTTGGAAAACATGGTTTGGCCTGTTGATTGCGTTGATCATTTGGTGGTAAAATATGGAACCGACCCTACCGAAGAAACCGATGAATTGGTTGTTATAGGTGAGCAAGATTTGTTTGATTTGGGTTGGTACTTGTTTGAATTTGCAGCGTTGACCATTCCTATTTGTCCAGTACACGAAGAAGGTGACTGCGACCCAGAGATGGAAGAACAATTGAAGCAATACGCACCTGGAGAAAAAACTGAAAGCATTGATCCCCGTTGGGAACAATTAAAATCGTTGATAAACAATTAAATATAGAAAGCTATGGCACATCCCAAAAGAAGACAATCGAAAACCAGAACAGCAAAACGTAGAACTCACGACGTAGCAGTGGCTCCTACTTTGGTAGCTTGCTCTAACTGTGGTGCATTGAACATTGCACACACTGTATGCAGCCAATGTGGTTTCTACAGAGGTAAATTGGCAGCAGAACAAACTGCTCAAGCTTAATTTATGCTGTAATACAAAATAAAGTTCGGATTGTTGTATAAACGATTCGAACTTTTTGTGTTGCATGGATATACCTAAAAAAAATAGCGCATTTTTATGCAATTATGAAAAATAATGCTACCTTTGTGCTGTTCTATTCAAGAGAAATGAAACTATATATGACAAATAAATTTTGGTGGCGCCGCCTTTAAGCAGTAAAGGTGGATGATGTTATATATAATTAAATATAGAACCGTAGGTAGTCCACCTGCGGTTTTCTTTTTTAGTAATAAGGTAGTAATTGAACAAAAACAAATACAATATGAAAACAACCAAAAAAATCGTATTGCCAGAAAATGAGATGCCAACATCTTGGTATAACATTGTGGCAGATATGAAAACCAAACCAATGCCTTATTTGAATCCTAGAACAAAGGAGATTCTTACAGAGGCAGACTTGGAGCCTATCTTTGCCAAAGAGTTGATAAAACAAGAATTCTCTACAGAACGCTGGATTGAAATTCCTGATGAAGTGCGTGATTTGTATCGCATTTACCGTCCTACACCATTGGTAAGAGCCTCTGGTTTAGAGAAAGCATTGGATACGCCCGCTAAGATTTATTTTAAAAACGAGAGTGTATCGCCTGTAGGTTCGCATAAGTTGAACTCGGCTATTCCACAAGCTTATTTTAATAAGATTGAAGGTATTAAACACTTAACAACCGAGACGGGTGCCGGACAATGGGGTAGTTCGTTAAGTATTGCTTGTAAGCACTTTGGCTTGGATTTGCGCGTTTTTATGGTGAAATGTAGCTACGAACAAAAACCTTATCGTAAAGCGGTGATGAATACCTACGGAGCCAAGGTTTATGCTTCTCCAAGTGATGTTACTGCAATTGGTAGAAAAATGCGTGAGCAATTCCCTGGTACATCGGGTAGTTTGGGTATGGCTATTTCTGAAGCGGTCGAAGAGGCTTTGAAAGACGAATATACTCACTATAGCTTAGGAAGTGTGCTACACCATGTGGCTATTCACCAATCCATTTCGGGTCTTGAAACCGAAAAACAAATGGAAATTGCGGGCGATTATCCTGATATGGTAATTGCGTGCTTTGGTGGTGGATCTAACTTCTGTGGTATTACTTTCCCATTCCTTCGTCATAAATTAACAGAAGGCAAAGACGTAAGACTGATTGCAGCAGAACCTGCATCTTGTCCTAAACTTACACGTGGTAAATTTAGCTACGACTTTGGTGATACAGAAGGTTATACTCCGCTTATCCCTATGTATACGCTGGGTCATGAATTCCAACCTGCTAGTATTCACGCAGGTGGTTTAAGATACCACGGTGCGGGCAATGTGGTAAGCCAATTAAGAAAAGATGGCTACATTGAGGCACAAGATGTACATCAAGATGAAACCTTTAAGGCTGGTATCTTGTTCTCGCAAGCAGAAGGTATTATTCCTGCTCCTGAATCGACACATGCTATTGCAGTGGCTATTCGTGAAGCGTTGAAGGCTAAAGAAGAAGGTAAAGAAAAAGTGATCTTATTCCAGCTTTCTGGACACGGTTTAATTGATATGATGTCTTACGAGAAATACTTGCACGGCGGTCTAACAAATTATGAGGTACCTCAAGATTTAATAGACGACAGCATTGCTAAAATACAATCGTTGCAACCTTAATCGGTGCGCTGACGTTTCTTACGAACCTTGACAGCAGCTTCGTCTGCTTTCAAGGTTTCTTTCTTTTTAGGGGTGTAGATGTCTGTTTTGCTGGTAGGACGTAAATAGTGATAGTCTTTGAATCCACCCAAACGTGTTACATTGGTGTCGTTTATTTTTTTGGGTGTGTGAAGCGTTCCGTTTGAGTTCGGTGTCATAACCAAACGTTTGATTTTGTTGTCTTCTGTAAAGTACATGAACAACTCACTGCTCTCGGCTTTGTTAATGCCTACATACGATCGTTCTGCATTGGCATCCACCTGGGTGCTGTCTTGTTCTTCTTCGATAAAATAGACAGAAAGGGCATTGCCACTTACATCGGCTTTGTACAGTTTGCTGTCTTTGATATAACCTAGTATATTCTTTCCTGATACCTGGTTGATGGCATTGCTGTCTACTCGTTGAAAGATAAATGCATCTTGGTCTAACTCAATGTATTCAACTTCTTGATTTGCTAAATAGACCATGATTTCGTTCCCAGTAAATTGATTGCTATCGTTCCATAAAATAGGTTCCCCGTACATGCGTAGGGTAGAATCTTGGCTACTGTAATAGGCAGAATCGCATATACCTTGGAAATCAACATCCCATGCTTGTACGTTGTAGTAGGCTTTTATGTGTTGTATGGAATCATTGTCGTAATAATACATGGAATCTGCCGCAACAAAAAGTGTATCTGTACTTTGAGAATCGTAGTGTATAAGGGTTGGGATTTTTGTAACAAGTGCCGATTTAAGGCTGTCATTGTACCATCCGTAATTGCCAGTAATGATAATTTGCTGTGCAGTATCGTTTAATTGAACGTTGGTGAAACCTTCCGAAAGATGGATGTTATGGTCGTGAAAAAGAGTGTCTGCTGTAATGCGATGACCTTCTAAATCATTGACGTACGAGTTAAGGATTAATTTACCTTGGTCTTTTTCTGTATCGTACCAACCCAATTCGGAATAGATATGGGTGCTATCTTCGTATACAATATCAGAAGGTCCTAAGATAGTTGCTATCTTGGTTATACTCTCGTAGTGAAGTGTGTCGGATGTTAATACAAAATCGGGGTTAGTTAATACTACGTCGTATTGGAATACGGCAAGTTCGCTTTTTGGGTAGTAGTTTCCGTTAATAGAGGTAAGTACATTTTCTTTGTCAACGATGCGCCCTCCATTAAAATAATAGCCAATTTCTTTTTTACGGTTGTAGTTGAGTGAGTCGGTATAAAGTGTTGCACTTTTGTTTTCCATGCGCACATTGTGTCGTAACTTGGCTAATTTTGTATTCCCATCATAGTAAAGGATGTCGCCGTATATGAACAAGGTGTCTGCCTGAATCATTTTGATGTTACCCGTGGCAATGATGTAATTCTTCTTGTCGTAGAAGTAGGCGCTGTCGCAGAACATAATCATATCGTCGTGCCTAAATTGCACTTGTCCACTTAAAATCTGACAATCTGGCCAGCGCTCGTTGTCGAATTCGAGTTTGTCTGAACGGTCTAGGTATATGAGGGTCTTTTGACTCCATGCAAATGCAGCCAATAAACAAAACATGAGAAGGATGACGTGTTGCCTTTTCATGGTTTGTTATTTGATCCAGTGAGGAAATTGGAAGTTACAATCGCGGTATTCTGGAGTAATGTAGATGTAGGTTTCTTTTTGTTTCTCAAGAATCCATTTCTCTAACTCTTCTTGGTTGCGCTTACCTGTAACCATGTCTTTTAAAAGTTGGTAATCGGTGTCGGGATGTGCACGGTGTGCTTTGATACGCGATTTAAGGCGAACGATAGCTACGCGTTCTTTATTCTTCTCGTCTGTGTATGAAAAGGGTTGTGAAATTTCGCCAACCTCCATGCTGTAAATGGCTTTGGCAATTTCGGCAGGTAATTCTTGTAATTCGAATTTGGTAGTACCATTTTTCATGTTGATCATGGTACCTTCGTTTTGTTGCGACATCTCGTCCTCTGAATATTGTAAGGCGCAATCGGTAAAATTGCTATTGCCCAATCTAATTTCTTTTGCAAGACTATCTAGGCGTTGTGTCGCCTCTGCTCGTTCCTTGTAACCAATTTTTGGAGTCAATAGGATATGACGGCAATTTACTTGGTCGTTCTTGCGTTCAATAAGCTGAATAATATGGTAACCAAATTCAGATTCAACAATGCGTGATACCTTTTTAGGATCGTACAAAGCAAAGGCAGTATTCGCAAATTCAGGCACCAGTTTTCCACGTGTCATGAATCCTAGTTCGCCTCCTTGTAGTGCGCTTCCACGGTCTTCAGAGTACAAAATGGCCAGTGTTGAGAATTCGTATTCGCCCGATTCAATTTTTTCGCGAAAGTCGCGTAGTTGACTTTTAATACGTTCTTGTTCTGCTAGGGTAACACGGGGAGAGATGCTGATAATTTGCACTTCTACCTGTTCAGGGATCATGGGAATACTATCTTTTGGGAAAGTATTGTAAAAACGCTTGATATCGGCAGGAGTAATGCGTACATCGTTGAAGATGGTTCGTTGCATCTCTTGCGCTAACAATTGGTCGTGTATGGCAGCAGTCATAGTAGAACGAATCTCTGCCATGGGTTTCTTAAAGTATTCTTCTACTTTCTCTTTCGAACCAATTTGGCTAATAAAGTAACGGATGCGTGCGTCTACTTGTTGGTTGACCGATGCCTCTGGAACACTAATACTGTCTAATTTGGCCTGAGCAATGAATAATTTCTGCAACGCTATGTTTTCGGGTATCACACAGTAGGGGTCGCCTTCTATGGTTTCTTTCTCATACTTGCGTCGAGCAATTTCTGTTTCGATGTCGGAGCGCAAAATAGGTTCATCGCCAACTACCCATAGTACTTGGTCGATGATCTGATTGTTGCCCCAGCACAGAAGAAAACTGATGCAGAAAAAGAAGGTATAGCAGATTCTTTGCATAGAATTATTCGTTTTCAAAGTATTTAATTTCGCCATTTTCTACAGCGTCGTTGTATAATGATTGTTGGAACTGGTTGATGAATTTTATCTTCTCTTGGTTGAGTAGGATGTTGCGCAGTTCGTTTTTAATCATTTCGTATGGTTTTGGTTTGCCCGCATCGCATTTTCCCGTAACGCGTAAAAAGTAGGAATAACCCTCTTTTTCTTGCACAATGGTTCCGCGTGTTAGTGCAGGGTCGTTTTGATCAATGGTTTCTGGCATTAAGGAACCAATCTTGCTGTAAGATGTCCAAGATTCATTAAAGAATTCGTACATGACTGCATGTTGTGTGCAGAATCGCATGGTATTTTCTAGGTGCTCATCGGTAGTATTCGATAGCAATTCTAGCAATTCTGCTTTATTGGTTTCCGAGGATGGTATTTTAATAAAGATCCCTTTAATAATGCATTCGTCCAATAAGAATTTGTCTTTGCTGGTCTCGTAATATTGTGTAATGGTCGCTTCAGGAATTTCCTTTAATTTTTCGGCAATAAGTTGTTGCTGGTACTGATTGATGATAAGTTCTTTGCGATATGCTTCGGTGAGTTTTTGTATATCCTCGTTGTTTCCTACATTGTTGTAGGCGTTTTTATACATCAGTGTACGGGTAATCCATTGTTTTTTGTAACTCTCTGCAAGGTAAGCACTGTCTTTGGGACTTACGCCGTCTGGGATAAAATCTTGTATCTCGTCCAAGTACAAAATTTCACCTTCTACTTCCAATACAGCTTCTCGGGTTAAATCGCGCCAGGTTTCTTGGCATGATGTTAACGCTACAACGACGCCGAGGACAAGGGCAATGCAGTGTTGTCGTTTCATTTAATCTTGTTTAGTACGTCGTAATTGATGTTTACCTCGTATTTCTGATGCAGACTAGCTAGCCATTGTTCTTCTAGGTAGGTTTGATAATCGTTCACTACGGGGCCTTTGTTGTAAGTGTAGTCTGTGGGATAATTTTCTTTGTTGTTTTCAAAGAATTGTTTCAAACCTTCTTTGTCTTTAGAGGCTTTGCTCCAAATTAGGTCGTTGCAAATATTGAAAAGAAGGATGCCTTCTTTGTATTCGTTCATCAACATGCCAAATTCGGGATACTTGCTTTCTAGGTGCTTGTTCTCGTATTGATAGATGCTATAATTGATAAAATCGTTTATAGAATCGTTTCCGTGAGGCCTTTCTTGGCAGAACTTGTCCAAATCTTCTTGAGTAAGTACTTGATCGGCAAAAGTTGCAATTATGCCCGCTTTTTTGCTCTTTTTGAATTTGTACTCTTTTTTAAGTTTGTCGATAAAACTTTGGTGAATTTCTGCACGACGTTCGTCCATGTTAATTTGGGTATTAATCATGGGGCGGTATTCGTATAAGGAACGAACAGGGCGTTTGTCAAGCAATTGGAAGATGTGCCAACCGTATGGAGCATGTACAGGTTCGCTAATTTCTCCAATTTCGGTAAGGGCAAATGCTGCGTTTTCAATCCATGGATTACTCATGCCAATGCCTAACCAAGGAAGTTTTCCGCCTTTGGCTGCGGTGTCATCTTCTGAGTTGTTGCGTGCTAAAGCAGCAAAGTCACCACCTTCTAGCAGTGTTTGGTACAATTTCATAACGACCGCTTCGATGGCAATCAGCTGCGTAGAATCGGCATATTCGGGGATGGCTTTAAAAATGTGAGCCAATTGTACTTCGCCTTTGGAAGGACGACGATTGTGTAATTTGATGATATGATAGCCAAATGAGGTGCGAATGGGTTGGCTAATTTCGCCTACTTTTAAATTGTAGGCAGCTCTTTCAAAAGGATAAACAAATTGTCCGCCTGTTGTATATCCTAAGTAACCTTTGTTTTCTACTACCGATGGGTCTTCTGAAACTTCGACAGCAACTTTAGCAAAATCTTCTTTTTTTAGGCGTTTGCGTGCCTTTTGTGCTTTCTCTAGGGCAAGAGGAGCTTCGTTGGGGAAGTCAATGCGGAATAAGATATGACTCACCTCGATATCTTCCAAAAGATGCTTGTATGCTTCCTGTACTAGTTCGTTACGTTTTACACTATCGGTTAGATAGGGACCTATTAGTTGTTGACGATAACCTTGTAGTTCGTTTTGGAAGGCAGATACGGTGTCGTACTGTTGGGTATATGCTTCTTCAACTTTTAATTTAAAGTTGACAAACATATTGATGTAATCGGCGCGCGATAACTGCTGAGCTTGATTTTGGTTGTTTTTTTGGTAGTAATACTCAAACTCGTCTACCGAAATTGCTTTGTTATTTATGGTAACAAGGGTTTGAGCTACAGCCCATGCTGTAGTCAAACCCATGCAAAGTATCAGGAATATTCTTTTCATTATTCTCCTCTTGAATAGTTGGGGGCTTCTTGCGTAATGGTTACGTCGTGTGGGTGATTTTCTTTTACACCAGCCGCTGTAATACGGGTAAATTTAGCATTGTGCAATTCTTGGATGGTGCGAGCACCGCAGTATCCCATACCCGAACGCAAACCGCCTAAAAGTTGGTAAATTACTTCGTATAAGGTGCCTTTGTAAGGTACGCGAGCTGCAATACCTTCTGGAACCAATTTTTTAACGTCATCTTCGGCATCTTGGAAGTAGCGGTCTTTTGAACCTTTTTGCATCGCTTCTAGCGAACCCATGCCACGGTATGCTTTGAATTTACGTCCGTTGTAGATGATGGTAGCACCAGGAGATTCTTCTACACCTGCTAAAAGCGAACCAGCCATGATACAGCTAGCACCGGCTGCCAATGCTTTTACGATGTCGCCAGAATAGCGAATACCACCGTCAGCAATGATGGGCACACCTGTTCCTTCTAGGGCTTTTGCTACATCATAAATAGCAGAAAGTTGAGGTACACCTACACCCGCAATGACGCGAGTGGTACAAATAGAACCAGGTCCAATACCTACTTTAACGGCGTCTGCACCAGCTTCTACCAAGGCTTTTGCAGCAGCACCAGTAGCAATGTTACCTACTACGATGTCAATTTGTGGGAATTTTTCTTTGGCCATTTTTAGGGTGTCGATAACGCCTTTAGAGTGACCGTGTGCGGTATCAATAATGATGGCGTCAACACCTGCGTCTACCAATGCAGTAATGCGTTGTACGGTGTCACCTGTAACACCAACACCTGCAGCTACGCGCAAGCGACCTTTAGCATCTTTGCATGCCATGGGTTTGTCTTTGGCTTTGGTAATGTCTTTGTAGGTAACCAAACCAATTAGTTTGCCTTCTTTGTCTACTACAGGAAGTTTTTCGATTTTGTTTTCTTGTAGAATTTGAGCAGCTGCTTCCAAGTCGGTCGATTGATTGGTAGTAACCAAGTTTTCTTTGGTCATTACTTCGTCAATTAATTTTTTGGTGTTGCGTTCAAAGCGTAAGTCGCGGTTGGTAACAATACCTACCAAGTAGTTGTTTTCGTCTACAACAGGAATGCCACCAATGTGGTATTCTTTCATCAACGCCAATGCGTCGGCTACGGTTTTGCCTTGACGAATGGTCACAGGATCGTAAATCATACCGTTTTCGGCACGTTTTACGGCATATACTTGACGAGCTTGTTCTTCGATGCTCATGTTTTTGTGGATAACACCTATACCTCCCTCACGAGCAATGGCAATCGCCAATTTAGCCTCGGTAACCGTATCCATAGCTGCCGAAACAATGGGTGTTTTTAACTCGATATTGCGCGAAAAACGAGTGGTAAGCACAACGTCACGCGGAATAACTTCTGAATAAGCTGGAATTAGTAGGACATCGTCGAAAGTAAGACCGTCCATTACAATTTTGTCTGCAATAAATGACATAGTGGTAGACTTTTATAGAAAATTTATTGCATGCAAAATTACAGAAAAACGCGGTATTTTCCTATAGTTTTGCGTTAAATTTTGTAAGGTAATGCCTATTTTCTGTAAAAAATGGTGCTTACCATTCGTGTTTCATGCCATCGTATGACAAAAGTGTGTTTGGAAATACACTTTGAGCCTCTTGTAATAAATGGTCGAGTGTGGCGTATCGTGCCGAATAATGTCCAATAATGAGTTGCTTTACTTGGGCCAGTTGAGCAATGGTGGCTGCTTGTTTGGCGGTAGAGTGAAGGGTTTCTTTGGTGCGAAAAGCTTCCGATTCGCCAAAGGTAGATTCGTGGAATAGTACGTCAACACCTTCGATGATGGGTACGATACGCTCTGTATAGGCGGTATCAGAGCAGTAAGCGTAACTTTTGGGAGGGGTAGGTGGAGTAACAAATCGGCTGTTAGGAACCACTATTCCGTCTTCGGTAGTAAAATCGGCTCCTTCTTTTAGGTGTTTGATGTCTTCGATGCCTACTTTGTAAAAGTCTAGCAACTCACGATTAAGGTGTGGTTGACCTTCTTTTTCTTTGAACAAGAACCCGCATGTAGGCATGCTGTGTACCAAAGGGATGGTGCTCACGCTAAGGCTGCGATCTTCGTAAATAACGGTATTTTTAAGTGGGTTGAAACCCTCAAAGTGAACTTGAAAGGGCAGGTCTTTGCAGAAATAGTTCAGTTGGGCCTGCAAAACAGGGTGTAAGTCGGGATGGGCGTGTACGAAAATGTCGCCAGTATGGTGCAACATACCCAAGGTAGAAATGACAGAAATGAGTCCAAAGCAATGATCGCCGTGCAAATGCGATATAAACCAATGGTTCATACGATTGGTTTTTACGTTGTATTTGCGAAGCTGAAATTGGGTTCCGTCTGCACAATCGATTAAAAAACTTTTTTCGTGGGTGTGCAATACCTGTGCGCTAGAGAATCGACCAAACGAAGGGATGGCCGAACCGGTTCCTAATATGGTTAAATTAAAGTTCATGTTTGGACAAGAATAAGCATTGGTCTTTGTATGTAATTTCTTGTTTGTCAAGCAGTAATCGAATAGTTTCTATAATTTCTGCTTGCTTGGAGCTCATTTGTTCTATGAGTTCGTTGATGCTGCATGGCTGTTGTGCAAGGATGGCCTTTATTTCGGCTGCAAGATTGGCTGGTTTGTTTTTGTTTTTTAGGCAATGGTCGCACTGGCAGCATGGTTGTGACTGGTCTTCGCCAAAATAAGATAGCAAGTATTGGCTTCTGCAATGGTCTGTATCGGTAGCGTATCCAATCATGGACGATATGCGTTCTTCGAATCGACGTTTGCGGTTGTCGTATACCTCGGCAGTGATGTAAAGTTGTTTGGTTTCGACGCGTTGTCGGGTATAGATGATGCAAGGTGTTTTTTGATGCGGAACGTACTTAATGATGTGTTCGTGGCTTAGTTCGATGAGTCCTTGCAGCACTTCTTGATGTGTAATGTCTGCATGGTTAGCAAGGGTGTCTTCGTCGATGGGTACCAATTCGGCAAAAACACCTGTGTACGATCGTAGGATAGCATTCATTACCTTTTCGGCCAGTGGGTGCAAACGCAAATCGTACAGCTGATGACGTGGGCAGGTAAACTGAACACGTGTTTTGAATTCCAACTCGTCGTGGTACTCAATGTATCCTGCTAACTCCAGTATTTTTAGTGCGTTGTGTGTTTGTTGTAGGGGTAGCTTAAAGTTTTTGCAAAAAATGCCCAAGTTGAAATTAAAAATACTGCCCATGCAACTACCTATGCCAACTTGTAAAAAGTAGGCCAGTTTTTCGTAAACATCGGCAATAAAATCTTTTTCGGGAAAACTTTCTTTGATGCGTTTTTTGGCTTGCGTAATGTCGCTGTTATTGTAAATTAAAACGCAGTAGGCCTTCTTTTCGTCACGCCCTGCGCGTCCTGCTTCCTGAAAATACGCTTCGATGCTGTCGGGCATGTCCATGTGTACAACAGTTCGTACATCGGCCTTGTCAATACCCATACCAAAGGCGTTGGTGGCTACCATGACGCGGCAGGTACCTTCTTTCCATTGGTTTTGCTTGTTGTCTTTTTCGGTAAGTGGAAGCCCTGCGTGAAAGTAATGTGCTTGAATGTTGTTAGCCTGTAAGAATTCGGCTATTTCTTTGGTTTTCTTTCGGTTGCGCACGTATACTACCGAACTGCCTAGTACGTTGTTGAGGATGCGTAAAAGTTGTTGCAGTTTGTCTTCGGTTTCGCGTACGCTGTAACTCAAATTAGGACGATAAAAACTTTTGCGCAAAACATTGGGATGTTCAAATTGCAGCTGCAATTGAATATCGGCGGCTACTTTGGGTGTGGCGGTAGCGGTTACAGCGAGTACAGGAACACCAGGTAGTAGTTTGCGTAAGTTGGCAATTTCTCGGTATGCAGGACGGAAATCATACCCCCACTGCGAAATACAGTGTGCTTCGTCTACGGCAATAAGGCTGACGTCCAGTAGCGGAAGGCGTTCCAAGAACATGCGGGTGCCCAATCGCTCGGGCGATATGTACAGGAATTTGTAATGCCCATAGATGCAATTATCGAAGGTTTTCTGGATGTCGGCAGTTTCCATACCAGCATAGATGGCTGCCGCTTTGATGTTCTTTTTTTTCAGGTTGGCAACTTGGTCTTTCATCAGTGCAATAAGCGGTGTGATAACCAAGCACAACCCCTCTTTGGCCAAGGCGGGCACTTGAAAGGTGATGGATTTTCCGCCGCCTGTGGGCATAAGTCCTAACGTGTCCTTGCCGCTGCCAATAGAGGATATGATGTCGTGTTGTAATGGTCTGAAATCAGCATAACCCCAATATTGTTGCAATATGGTTCTGTACTGAGACATGAATTAGTAAGGAATTTTGATATCCTTAATCATCAGTTGAATGCTCTTTTTGCCGTTGAAATTGTTTTCTTCTAACGTGTAGCAAATGTGGAAGGGCATTCCGCTATTGATGTATTTGATGGTATTTTCAGGGTCGTGTGCGTTAAAGGCGATGCCACTCATGGTGGGACCTCCGGTCAAATCGCGTACATCGAGTTTGATGTGTTTTTTGCCTTGTCCTACCAAACGACAACGGTTTTGGTAATCAACAACATTGTACGTTACAAAAACAGGTTTGTTGTTATCGGGTCCGAAAGGTGCAAATTTTTGTAAGGTATTAAAGAAAGAATGGTTGATTTCGGCAAAATGCAATTCGGCATCGATGTCAATTTGTGGTACTTGTTGCTCTGCGTTGAGGTTCTCTTCTACGTACTTTTGAAAACGTTCTTTGAATTCGGCAATGTTTTCAAGGCGCAAGGTAAGCCCTGCTGCGTAGGTATGTCCGCCAAAGTTTTCCAACAAGTCGCGACACGAATCGATGGCCTTGTAAAGGTCAAATCCCAAAATGGAACGTGCCGAACCGGTAGCAAAACCGTTCGATAGTGTAAGCACTACGGCGGGTTTGTAGTAATGCTCGCTTAATCTGGAAGCGACAATTCCGATAACCCCCTTGTTCCATTCTTGGTTGTATACAACAATAGAAGAGGTTTGCTCGTCCACTGGTGTAGCGTTGATGTATTTGTGGGCATCTTCGGTTGCTTGTTTGTCAAGGTCTTTGCGCAGTTGATTGTAAGCATCGATGTTTTCGCTTTTTTGGCGAGCGGTTTCTTCGTTTTTGGCAATGAGTAACTCAACGGCTTCGCGACCCGAGCTCATGCGACCCGATGCATTGATGCGAGGTCCAATTTTAAAGACAATATCGCTGGTTGTAACAGGCGTATTGATTAAATCGCATAACTCCATGATGGCTTTTAGGCCTACGCATGGAGAGGCGTTGAGTTGTTTTAGTCCCAAGTGCATAAGTGCACGGTTTTCGCCGGTAATAGGAACGATGTCCGATGCAATGCTGACAGCAAGCAAATCCAATAATGGGGTTAGCTTTGTCCATTCAATGTTGTTTTTGATGGCAAAGGCTTGCATGAGTTTGAAACCAACGCCACAACCCGAAAGGTGTCCGTAAGGGTAGGTGGAATCTTCGCGTTTGGGGTCCAATACCGCTACCGCCTCGGGCAAGGTTTTGTCCGGTGTATGGTGGTCGCAAATAATGATATCGATGCCTTTTTCTTTGGCGTAAGCTACTTTTTCAATGGCTTTGATGCCACAGTCCAGTACAATGATGAGTTTGATGTCATTCTCGGCAGCAAAATCAATGCCTTTATACGATACGCCATATCCTTCGTCATTTCTGTCGGGGATATAAAAATCGAGGTTCGATGTAAAGTTTTGTAAAAATTTGTACACCAACGCAACAGCAGTGGTGCCATCTACGTCGTAGTCGCCATAGACCAAAATTTTTTGGTTTAGGTGTAACGCTTCATAGAGCCGATCTACGGCCTTATCCATGTCGTTGAGCAAGAAAGGATCGTGTAGCAAACCTATCTCTGGATGAAAAAATGCATTGGCCTCTTCTAGGGTATTAATCCCTCTTTGAACAAGTAATTTGGCCAAGGTGCCTGAAATTCTGAGTTGTTGTGCAAGTGTTTTTCTACATGATTCTTCTTGGTTGGTTAATTCGTTAATAATCCAATTTCGAAGCATATTATATTTATTTGTTTATAGCGAGAGAATGTGTAAATTTGCCACTGCAAAAATACATTCGGTAAAGTTAGCAATTTTTTTTGAGAATCATGGAAGAAATAAAAAAAATAGTAGAAGTTTTGCAGGCGGGTGGTATTATTCTATATCCTACCGATACGGTGTGGGGGATAGGGTGCGATGCAACCAATGCAGAAGCCGTACAAAAGATATATCAGTTAAAGCAACGTTCGGATAGTAAATCGATGTTGCTGCTTACGGATAGTATGGCAAAAGTACAGGCCTACGTTACCGAAATTCCCGATGTGGTTTGGGATTTGGTAGAATGCGCCGATAAACCCCTTACCATCATTTATCCCGAAGGTAGAAATGTTGCTACGAACTTGTTGGCAGACGATGGAAGCATCGGCATTCGCATTACCAATGAGTCTTTTTCCAAACAATTGTGCGCTCGATTTAAAAAACCCATCGTATCGACCTCTGCCAATATTAGTGGCGAGCCAACTCCTGCCTTTTATGCAGAAATATCCGATGAAATTAAGCAAGGAGTTGATTACATAGTGCAAGCAAAACAAGATGATATGGAAAAAAAATCGCCTTCTTCCATTATCAAATTTGAAAAAAATGGTACATTTGTACTCATTAGACCTTGATTCATGAAAATCTTTAAGCGACGTACGCTCATTATAGGAACGGGTGCATGGGCGCAACACCTTTTGTCAACCATCAATCGGTTATTTCCCAATAACGAGATTGTGGGGTGTTTGCGTGTATCTGCATCGCACGATGTTCTGGTAGATGAATCGTTGTGTGTGGGAATGTACGACGACTTGCAACAAATGGTGGATTGCCATTCGGCTACCACCCTTCTTTTTGCCGATCAAACGCTTCCTTTTGAGCAATTGTATTCGTTGCTATCCATGCCTGAATATCGAAAGTTGTCCATTGTAGTTGCGACATCTATTCCCGAAACAACCTACCAAGGGGTAAAAACGGTTGAGGTTGAAGATATAAAATTTATGCTGCTATCAGGTTCTTATATGCCTATCTATCAACGGTTTATAAAACGTTTCTTTGATCTCGTCTTTTCTTTATTAGCCTTACTTTTTGTATGTCCCTTTGTGGCTGTTTGTTGTTTGTTGATAGGCAAACGCCCCATCTATAAACAAGAACGCATAGGCCAGAGAGGTAAGGTTTTTCTTATATATAAACTTCGTACTATGTGTTTGGATGCCGAAAAGAAAGGTCCTCAGTTATCCTCGGAGGACGATCCACGCATTACTCGAATAGGACGATTTTTGCGTTGTTATCGATTGGACGAGGTGACGCAATTTTACAATGTATTAAAAGGCGATATGTCGTTAATAGGCCCTCGACCCGAAAGATGGTTCTATTTTCGTCAAATTGTACAAGAGAAACCTTTGGTGTATCTGCTATGCAATGTACGGCCTGGTATATCGTCGATGGGTGTTGTTAAATACGGGTATGCGAGCAATTTAACGATGATGTTAGATCGTATAGAGTACGAAATGATGTATTTTAAGAAAATGTCGTTATGGACAGACCTTAAAGTTATAGCGGGTACTATTGTGACTATTTTTAAAGGAAGGGGTGTGTGATGTCTGCTAGTAATTTATATAACCGCATTTTATCTTGGCGCGAGAAAAAGATTCCCACGCAGCGTTTTATTATTCTACTTAGTTTGTTGGTAGGGTTCTTTACTGCATTGGCGGCGTGTTTGCTAAAATGGGGAATTCATGGCATTCAACACATACTTACCACTAACTTTAGCGTTTATTCGGAGAACTGGTTGTATTTGTTGTATCCTATTGTAGGTATCTTGTTGGCCAGTTTGTTTGTGAAATACATTGTGAAAGACGATATAAGTCATGGCGTTACCAAAATTCTTTATGCCATTTCGCAACGAAAAAGTATCATAAAGGCGCACAATATGTGGAGTTCTGTTGTGGCCAGTTCCATTACCATTGGTTTTGGTGGATCGGTAGGGGCAGAATCGCCTGTGGTACTTACGGGGTCTGCCATCGGTTCTAATTTAGCGAGGGTATTTAAAATGGACCAGAAAACCCTAATGTTAATGGTGGGTTGCGGTGCTGCCGGTGCTATTAGTGGTATTTTTAAAGCTCCTATTACGGGGGTTGCCTTTACGCTAGAGGTACTGATGCTCGATATGACTTTTTATTCGGTGGTGCCTTTGCTGATTTCGTCGGTTACTGCTACTGCGGTATCCTACTTTTTAATGGGCGATGAGTTGATGTTCCCATTACAGAGTGAAGCATTTGCTTTGGATCGCATTCCTTATTACGTACTGCTGGGTGTCATTTGTGGTTTTGTTTCGTTGTACTTTACGCGCGGAATGAACTGGATGGAAGGCATATTTAGAAAATTAGAAAAACCATGGAAAAAATGGTTGTTGGGTGGTATTGTTTTAAGTTTGTTGATTTTCTTGTTACCTCCTTTGTACGGCGAAGGGTACGATTCCATCAATAACCTACTTAACTTGAATCATGAGCAACTGTTGGAAAATAGTTTGTTTTATGCATTCCATCAAAATGCTTATTTTGTAATTGGTTATTTGCTGCTGATTGTTTTATTAAAAATATTTGCCTCGGCAGCCACCAATGGTGCAGGAGGTACCGGTGGTTTATTTGCACCATCGTTGTTTGTAGGTTGTATTACTGGATATGTCATGGTACTTGCTTTGCGCCAAGCAGGTGTAGAACTACCTGCACAAAATTTTGCTTTGGCCGGAATGGCAGGGTTGATGTCGGGTATTATGCACGCTCCATTGACAGGTATCTTTTTAACGGCCGAATTATCGGGTGGTTATGATTTGTTTATGCCACTTATGATTGTGTCTGTTCTTTCGTTCATTACCATTTATGTATTTGAACCACATAGCTTGTATGCCATGCGTTTGGCGCAAAAAGGTGAGTTGGTAACCCATCACAAGGACAAAGCGGTGTTGAGTTTGCTAAAAACAGAAAATGTAATTGAAACCGATATGTTGCCCATTGCACCCGAGGCTATGTTAGGTGACTTGGTAAAAATGATGTCTACTTGCAACAGAAACGTATTCCCCGTAATCGATAAAGATAATAATTACGTTGGTGAGATACGTGTAGAGGAAGTCAGAAACATCATGTTCCGTCCCGAACTGTACCAACGATTTAATATGCAAAAGTTAATGGTAGCACCACGCGAGCGAGTGGATGTAAACGATTCAATGGAATTGGTAATGAAAAAATTTGAGCGTAGCAATGCGTGGAATCTACCCGTGCTAGATGGAACAAAATATGTAGGATATGTTTCAAAATCGAAGATATTTAGTGCCTATCGTAGCGTTTTGGTAGAATTTTCTGACGAATAATGCCATTTTTTTATTTTTTTTAATACCTTTGCCGTCGCAAAAAAGAAGAAAAAGGCCTTTCGATTATTTTTTTTGCTTCTAATTTGATCATAAGGGGTGCCTTACTTTCAGGCTGAGATTATACCCATTGAACCGGATACGGGTAATGCCGAGACCGGGAAGAATGTGTCTCCTTTGTGTATCATTTATTGTTTAACTTCAAAAAGAAAAAGGAGATGTTTAGCATGAAAAAGATTTATTGCTTTGCTGCTTCTTGTGGTTTCTGTTTGGTGGGTTGGGCAACAAATGTTGATTCACTACGACAGTACGATCTAGAAGAAATTAGTGTGAGCGCTACACGCGTGAATGTAGAAACTCCCGTTGCATTTACCGATGTATCGGGCAAAGAAATTGAAGAGAATAATTACGGACAAGATGTGCCGTATTTACTACAGCAAACCCCCTCTATGGTGGCCACTTCTGATGCCGGTGGGGGTGTTGGTTATACCGATATTAGGATGCGTGGTTACGATGGTACCCGTATCAATGTAACTACCAACGGTGTACCCATGAACGATGCCGAAAGCCATAAAATGTATTGGGTGGATACCCCCGACCTGCTGTCGTCTGTAGGTTCTATGCAGGTGCAACGCGGTGCGGGTACATCCACCAACGGATCGGGTGCATTTGGCGGTTCCATTAGCATGACAACCGATAACCTACCCATGAACTTTGGCGGTTCTGCCGAAATGTCGTACGGCTCTTTTAATACCAACAAGCAAGCTGTGCGTATCTCGTCTGGTTTGTTAGGTGGCAAATGGGCCATCGATGGACGATTGTCGCACGTGTACTCGGATGGCTACATGGAAAGAGCCTTTGCCGATATGGGTTCTTATATGTTCCAAGCTGCTTATCTGTCCGATAATACACTGATAAAACTGCTTTCATTTGGCGGTTTAGAAAGAACGTACAACGCTTGGGATGGTATTACCAAGGAGCAGATGGAACAAAACCGTCGCTATAATCCTTGTGGCGAGATAACCGATAATGAAGGCAATGTGGTGGGTTTTTACGAAGATCAGGTAGATAATTACCTACAAATCAACAATCAGTTGGTAATCAATCATCGCATCAATTCGCATTGGAAACTCAATGCCACCCTGCATTATACCTACGGCGATGGTTACTATCAACAATACAAGAACAACCGCGATTTGTACACCTATCAGTTATCGGGGTTAACCGATAAAGATGGTGCTGTGTTGGACGAGAGCAATTTGGTGCGTAAAAAGGCCATGTTTAACCACTTTGGAGGTTTGGTAAGTTCTGCTCAATACAACAACCAAACCGTCGATTTAACCATGGGATTGGCATGGCATACGTACGGTGGCGACCATTATGGCGAGGTGCTAGAGGTTGCCGATGCCGCCAATTTTACGGCTCCTTTTGAATATTACCGCAATACCTCTTTTAAGCACGATGGCAATGTTTTTGCCAAGGTAAATTGGCAAGCCTTTAAGGGTTTTTACGTGTATGCCGATATGCAGTATCGTTTTGTTAATCAGAAGATAACAGGCAAAGACGATGTGTTTGACTATGCTACCAACGATATGTTGCAAATGAATTTGGATAAATATTTCCATTTCTTTAACCCTAAAGTAGGGCTAACGTATCAATTTAAGAAATACCACACCGCATACGCTTCTGTAGCGTTGGCAGGCAGGGAACCAACCCGTAAAGATTTTACCAATGCGCCTGCCGATAACCAACCCAAGGCAGAGCACCTGTTGGATTTGGAGTTTGGCTATCAATTTAGGCACCGATACGTAACGGCTGGCATTAACTTTTACTACATGTGGTACAAAGATCAGTTGGTGCTAACGGGCGAACAAAACCCCGATACCTACGAGGCGTTGTACACCAACGTTGACGATAGCTACCGCAGGGGTATTGAGTTGACCATCGATGCGCATCCTTTAAAATGGTTGAGCCTTGGCGGTAATGTAACCTTGAGTCAGAATATCATCAACGATTATACCGAGTATGTTTACAACGACGATACTTGGCAAACCGAGGCCAACTACATAGGAAATTCTACCATTGCCTATTCGCCCTCTGTTATAGCAGGGGTGTATGCCGATTTTCACACCCATGGATTTAAGGGAATTTGGCGTACGCAGTATGTTGGTAAACAATACATTACCAATGGTATGAACGAAAATCTTGCCCTCGATCCTTATTGTGTGTCGTCTATCGATTTATCGTACACACTAAATTTGGACGATAAAAAGAACATTCGTTTTGGGGTGTTATTGAACAATATCTTTAACAGTATGTATTGTAGCAATGCATTTGCGTATTCGGCCATTTATGGTGGCGAACGATACGACGAAGCCTACTATTTCCCACAAGCAGGCTTTAATGCATTGGCAAACGTACGCTTTAATTTCTAATAAAATCAAACATTAGCATGGATTGGGCACTCGTACTGCAGATTGTAGGTACAACACTGGGTTTGTTGTATCTTTATTTAGAATACAAAGCCAGTATCTGGTTGTGGTTAATAGGATTGATTATGCCATTGGTACACGGTATGCTTTACTTTTCAAAAGGATTGTATGCCGATGCCATGATGAACGCATATTACGTTTTGGCAGGCTTATACGGATGGATTGTTTGGAAAAACAAACGCCCTTCTGGCAAACCGCTTCCCATTTCGCAAACCCCTTTAAAGGTAGCGCTCCGGTTGATGGGAGTATATGCCTTGCTCCATATATCCTTATTTTGCTTCTTGTACTATTGCACCGATAGTACAGTGCCCTTTCTAGATGCTTTTACTACGGCACTTAGCATGATTGCTATGTGGATGCTTTCGCGCAAATACGTAGAGCAATGGCTGGTATGGCTAGTGGTAGATATGGTAACCGTTGGACTGTATTGGTACAAAGGAATTCCTATTACGGCAGGTCTTTATACCGTCTATTGTGCATTAGCCGTAGTGGGTTATTTGCGTTGGAGACGCATGATGCTTACTCCTGTAAACGAATAGGCAGGTGTCCTCCTTGTGCAGCATTGGGTAAGCTAATGCGCAAGTATCGAGCCAATGTAGGTGCGAATGCAGTGGCAGGAACATTCTCTGTGACATGACTGGTAGGAATCTTCCAACCCCATAAATACATACGAGTAGTGGTTCTGTAGGTGTTATAGAACCCAGTGGGTTGGTCGTTCTTGTCTACCTCATACCAACCAGGAAGCAAACTAAACAATAAATCGCCCGAAGTGGTAGGATGAAAAGCATAACGTGGTTGCACATTCATGATGTAGGCTTCACCAAGTTGTTGCGAACTGCTTACATTCATAATACCAGGAATGGTTGAAATAAAATTAATAGCCGTTTGCTGTACCTGACGAAGGTCTTTGTTGTGTTCCTCAATCAGTTTTCTGTTCAGGTAGATATGTCCGTTTTCTGCGCCTAGTACCCAATTGTGGTTGCCGTAATGTGCCATTAGGTAGGCATTGAGTAATGCCATGTATCGATAGGTACAGAACGATTTAGAGGGTATACGTTGGTTAATGGGTTGTAGATAGGGCAACTCTCTGCTGCTGGTAAGGTATACCAACACTTCTGTTTTTCCATAAAATTTATCTACAAAATCAAGAAAAGTTCCCAATTCTTTGTCAAGGCGTAAATACGCATCTTCTAACTCAATGGATAATTTAGCAGATGTTTGCGTATACAAAGGTTGTAAGGAAAATTGAAGAAGCAACATGTCGGGCCACATATCTTTCCCAATAGCATAATTTTGAATGGCTTGCATGGCCAAATCGGCCACCATGTTGTTGGCATAGGGAGTGGTGGCAAATTGTTTGTACTTATTTTTTCCGTAGCACAATTGATCTAAATCGTAAGCAAAGGTTTTGTTTTTGCTGGTGCTAATGGTATGGTATAAACTAGGTAAACCGAGTGGTTCCCAACGTTTCTCTAAGTAGTGGTCGGCCGTTTTACCTGCCCACGATGGGGTGGCCGTTTCGTAATACGACGAGGTATTCCATCTGCCTGTTTCTGCATCCATCCATAAGGCTAATCCCGTGTGTCCTGCTTGTAATACGGCTGCTGTGGGATCAAGCGCAATGGATACGATATTTGCTTTCCTCATGGTTGATTCGTCTAACTGGTCGGTGAGGGTAGAGGCTTGTAAGCGATGGGATGAATAGGCAGGTGTTAAACCAAAAGAGTGTGCGTTGGCATCTTGGCAGATAGGAACCGATTTGGTAGTAGAACGGTTGTAATGATTCTTGCTTGCGATGCCGTGTAAATAGGGTTGTGAACCTGTATAAAGGGTCGCTAAGTCTGTTGCGAATCCTGCACTTTGGTAACCATAGTCAAAATTTTCTATGCAAGTTCCTTCGTACATGATGCGTTTAAATCCATTTGCCGATAACTCGTTCCAAAACATGGAAAGATAGTCGTAATTTAAACCATCTACATTTATGCCAATAACAACTTTAGGTGGAAGCGGAGATGTTTGTCCACACAATACAGGACTAATGCTTGCTAGAAGCAATAGAATAAAACCTATTTTTTTCATAATGAAGAGTGGATGGAACTTTTAGGGAATCCAAATACCTTTCCCTTTACGTTTAACAACGGGTTCTTCCTCGGTGCAGTCTATAATGGTAGAAGGTTCCAATTCGCCTTCGCCACCGTCAATGACACAATCCACACGGCCAGCGTAAAGTTCCTCCATGAGCTCGGGATTGGTGCTGTATTCGGGTTCGTCTTCGTTAATCAAAATAGACGAGGATAAAATAGGGTTGCCCAATGCTTCTACCAAGGCTAATGCGATGTTGTTGTCGGGGATGCGGATACCTACTACATTCTTTTTCTTGAATAATTTGGGCAGGTTGCTATTGCCTTTAAGCAAGAAGGTAAACGGCCCTGGTAGGCAAGATTTTAGTTGTTTAAACTGTTGATTGTCAATAAACGAATAGTTGCTAACGTGGCTAATGTTGCTGCAAACAAACGATAATGGCATTTTGTCGGGGTTGATGTTCTTGATGGCACAAATGCGCTCTACCGCTTTGGCATTGGTAATATCACAACCAAAGGCATATAACGTGTCGGTGGGATAAATAATGATACCGCCACCTTTTAAAATCTTAACCACTTCGTTTATATCGCGTGGATTGGGATTATCTTCGTATAACTTGACAAGCATAGTGATGTATAAATTCCGTTTTAATCCTCGATAGAGAATGCATGGGTCAAAGAATCAACAGGTTGTGTTTCGATGGGTTGGAAGTAAATGGGTTTAACCTGTTTTTCTTTAACAATGATGATTTCGCTGGATTCCTTTGGGTACGCTTGCTTTAGTAAATGACTACAAGTGGTGGATTCTCCATAATGGGTAAAATCGCCAACTCGAACTTTCCAAAAGGGAGCTTGGTATTGTACGTAAACCTTGTATTCAGGAAACTTTTTTTCTATATCTTCTTTCCATTTAAATGCAATCTCTTTGGCTTGACGAGATGCATTGCTGGAATATATTTGTACACGATAACCAGTCGCATGGATGCTTTCTTCTGTTTCGTTTGTGTACTTTTTGCTTTTTTCTAGATACAAAAGGTTGTTTAACTTCTCGTTGTGGTAGGTGGAAACCGTACCCATTTGAGCCCGCAAACTTGTTGCGGCGAATAGGCAAATAATCGTTGTTACAATAGTTTTTAACTTCATGTTGCAAAAATACAAAATAAATTAAGCAGCGCAAGTTTTATTCATACCTAATTGCTTCAATAGGATCTAGGCGTGCTGCTTTGCGGGCAGGATACCATCTGCTTCGATTAAAAATTGTAGCATGATGTGTATTTCTTTTGCGCCGATAGACATGCGCAACCCAATTTCTTTGGGTTAGACGACAAGGCATTGGCAAGGTAAAATGCAAAAAGATACTAAAACCTATGCCTAACGTTAGAATGAAAAAAATCGGTTTACCTAGATAAACCGATTTTGTTTTTATAGATTCCATTCGAATCCGTCTTTGGTGTCTTTGATACTGAAACCTAAAGCGGTAAGTTCGTTTCGGATTTTGTCGGACGTTGCCCAATCTTTGTTGCGTTTGGCTTCGAGGCGCATATTCAACAAAAGGTCGATGGCCTTTTTGTATGCATCGTTGGTGCCTGCGTTGCTCTCTTCGCTTTGCAAACCAAAAATATCTTCGATAAAGAGTTGGAAGGTAGCTTTTAGTTCGTCTAGGTCGGCCTGGCTGATGGTGGCTTTGCCGTCGTGTACTTGGTTGATGGCTTTGCAAGCGTCAAACAAATGAGCAATGGCAATGGGCGAGTTGAGGTCGTCGTTCATGGCGTCTTCTAGTTTGGTGCGCAAACCAGCTGTTTCTACCGTCGATGTAGCCGATGCGGTTAGCTTTTGCAAGCGTTCGTAGGCTTCCATTAGGCGTTGCAATCCTTTTTCGGAAGCTTGTAAAGCTTCGTTACTAAAGTCAACGGTGCTGCGGTAGTGTGCTTGCAAAATAAAGAAGCGAATGGTCATGGGGCTGTAGGCTTGTACCAATAGGTTGTGTGTGCCGTTGAACAGTTCATCGAGCGTAATAAAGTTGCCCAACGATTTGCCCATTTTTTGACCGTTGATGGTAATCATGTTGTTGTGCATCCAATAGCGTGCCGATTCTTTGCCCAATGCTGCGGTAGATTGTGCAATTTCGCACTCGTGGTGAGGGAACATCAAATCCATACCACCGCCGTGAATGTCAAATTCTTCGCCTAAGTATTTGCAACCCATGGCAGAACATTCCATGTGCCAACCAGGGAAACCGTCGCTCCATGGCGATGGCCAACGCATGATGTGTTCGGGTTGTGCTTTCTTCCAAAGCGCAAAGTCCATGCTGCGACGTTTTTCGCTTTGACCATCCAATTCGCGGGTGGTTTCAAGCAGTTCGTCAATGTTGCGGCCCGATAGTTTGCCGTAGTGGTAATCTTTGTTGTATTTTTCTACGTCAAAATATACAGAACCTTCGCTTACGTAGGCATAACCTGCGTCCAAAATCTTTTGGGTAAAGGCAATTTGCTCAATGATGTGACCCGATGCATGGGGCTCGATGCTGGGAGGAAGAACATTTAACGCATCCATGCTTTGGTGGTAGCGGTTCAAGAAATATTGTACCACTTCCATGGGTTCTTTTTGCTCTAAACGTGCCTTTTTGGCAATTTTATCTTCGCCTTCGTCGGCATCGTGTTCCAAGTGACCTACGTCGGTAATGTTGCGAACGTAGCGTACTTTGTATCCTAGGTGTTGTAGGTACCTAAATAGCAAGTCGAAGGTAATAGCTGGACGTGCGTGTCCCAAGTGGGCATCGCCGTATACGGTAGGTCCACATACATACATCCCTACCAACGATTCGTGCAAGGGGATGAATGTCTCTTTTTTTCGACTTAACGTGTTGTAGATAGATAGTTTATGTTCCATATTTTTTATGGGGATTTCTCAATAAACGATTAAACAAAATGATTTAGGTACAAAGATAATGATTTTTTTGTTGTCGTATCATATTATTTAGTATCTTTACAAAATGCAATCTGTGCAAAAATAATTTACTAACCTATAAAATCAATTTACAATGAAAAAAACGTTACTTCTTGTAACCATGCTGTGTGCAAGTTTGTTTGCCATGGCGCAAGTTACAACCGATCCTGCGGTTATTCCATTGGATTACACAGGAAAAATTGTGATTACGTTTGATCCTACAGGTACTGCTATGGCAGGCCAAGCCACTTGTTATGCACATACAGGTGTAACATCGAAAGAGCAAGGTTCTTGGAGATGTGCTCCTACTTGGGGTGATAACGATGACAAGTACAAATGTACAAAATCGGGCACTAAGTGGACCCTTACCATTCCTTCGCTTGACGAATATTACGCTTGTGCTGCTAGCGAAAATTTGACTGCAATTAACATCTTGTTCCGTACATCGGATGCTAAAACACAAACGGCAGACATTGTTGTTCCTTTTAACTTTGTAGAAAAAGATCCTGTTGTAAAAGCGCGCCCTAGCGGTATTACCGATGGTATCTTTTACGATGCTAACGATCCTACCAAAGTAACTGTATCGTTGTATGTTGCTCCAAGCAAAAGCAGTGTAGTTGCTAAAAATGTTTACATCTACTGCGATGCCAATGACTGGACTCCATCGAACGATTATCAATGCTACAAAGATGGTAACTATTTCTGGTATACCTTTACGGGTTTGACCGCTGGAAAAGAATATGCGTTCCAATATGCTGTAAAAATGTCGAACGGTTCGTTTGTTCAAATGTCAGACCCTTATTCAACCAAAGTATTGCACGAAGACGACAAATGGGAACCTAAACAACAAGATCCAACCTTGATGCCATTCCCTAAAGGTGCTGTAGGTTATACCACCGTTATCCAACCTGGTAAAAAAGCGTTCCAATGGAGCAGCGCTACTACCAATTTTAAACGTCCTAACCGCAACAACTTGGTGATTTACGAAATCTGGCCTTATTCGTACAGCAAAGACCGTAACTTTAAAGCCATTACCGAACGTTTGGATTACTTGGCTAACTTGGGTATCAATGCCTTGGAATTTATGCCACTTTGCGAATTTGATGGTAACTTAAGCTGGGGTTATGCACCTAACCACTATTTTGCCATGGACAAAGCATACGGTCCAGAAGAAGACTTTAAGAAATTGGTAGACGAATGCCACAAACGTGGTATCGCCGTTATCGTGGACATGGTATTTAACCACGCAACCGGTAACCATTCTTTGGAAAAACTTTATGGTGGTTATAACAACCTAAAAGACAACCCATACTTTAACGTAACTGCTCCTCATACTGCTGCTGTATTCGAAGACTGGAACCACAGCTATACTACTACCAAAGAACACTTGACAAGAGCTTTGAAGCACTGGTTGACCGAATATAAGATAGACGGTTTCCGTATGGACCTTTCGCATGGTTTCTGTGGTCCTAACTGCAACGACCGTAAATCGAACGTTAACTACTATTACAATAATGGTGTAAAAGCGGTTGCTTCCGATGCTTACTTTATCCTAGAACACTGGGAAGATCAAGGTGGCGAAAAAGCTGGCTATGTAAACAATGGTATGATGTGCTGGGAAAATACCAACAATGCGTATAGCCAAGTGGCCATGGGTTGGTTAAAAGAAGGCGATGCTTTGAATAATGCTAATAACGATGGTTATGTAAGTTATGTAACCTCGCACGACGAGCAACGTCCTTTCTGGAAAGCTAAAACCTATGGTAATGGAACCATTAAATCGAACGAGAAAACTCGTTTGGCACGTGTTCCTGCTGTAGTAGCTATGTGCGTTATGTTGAATGGTCCTCAAATGATTTACCAATTTGACGAATTGGGTTACGATTTCTCGTTCTGTTCTAATGCAGCCGCTACATCGGGTAATAATAAAAACAAAGGCGAAACTCCTTGCCACGAAACCGATGCTAAACCCTTGCCAGAATCGTATGGTTGGTTCCAAAATGCGGATCGTATGAATGCATACCAAAAATTGGGCCAAATTATTCAATTGCGTACCAAATTAGCACCTAATACCTTTGCAGGCAATCCTGCCAGCAGCGATTTGGGTACTGGTAAGGCTTTGCGTAGCGTTATTTGGGGCAGCGGTAATACTCGCATCTTTGTGTTGGCTAACTTTGGTACCTCCACTCAATCGTTTAGCTTACCTACTGGCAACAACTGGTACGATTACCTAGCAGGTAGCGGTCAACTATTGTCGGGCGGTGCCAATATGAGCATTGCAGCTGGCGATGTTAAAGTATATACTGCTACCAAATATAACTTGCCTTCTGTTCCTAATAAATACGATTACGTAGGCATTGGTGAGTTAGAGGAAGCAGCTAAAGCTACCATCTATCCTTCGGTAACCTCAGACTTTGTAACCATCGATGCAGAAGAAGAAATTTCGGATGTTAAATTGATGAGTTTGTCGGGTCAAACCTACGCACCTAAGTTCACCGAAGAAGGCTTGGTAGACGTACAAGGTTACGATGCAGGTTTGTACCTATTGGTAGTACGCTTCCAAAGTTACGAAACAGCTTTCAAAGTAATCATCACCGATTAACCTCAGGAGTTGAATAAAAAGCTTTTTATTCAACTCTGATAAGAATAAGGGCGACTAAAATTTTTAGTCGCCCTTCTCTTTATATTACCTCAATGCCTTGTTCTTTGCAAAGCTTTAAGCTTAATTCTTTTAGTTTGTATTTTTGAATCTTACCACTACCGGTTAGTGGGAAACTATCTACAAAGAATACGTATTTAGGAATCTTATAGCGGGCAATTTTGCCTTTACAGAAATCTTTAACGTCTTCGGCTTCTAAGGTAGCACCTTCTTTAAGAATGATGAAAGCACCTACTTCTTCGCCGTATTTTTTAGAAGGAACAGCAGCTACTTGTACGTCGCTTACGCCTTCTAGGTGGTATAAGAATTCTTCAATTTCGCGTGGGTAAATGTTTTCGCCACCACGAATAATCATGTCCTTGATACGTCCAGTAATGCGGTAGTAACCGTCTTCGTCTTTTACACCCAAGTCGCCCGAGTGCAAGAAACCGTTTTTGTCAATGATTTCGGCAGTCGCTTGTGGGTTGTTGTAGTAACCTTTCATGACGTTAAAGCCACGGCAGCACATTTCGCCTTGTACCCCAGGAGGACAAATTTCGCCCGTTTCGGGGTCAATTACTTGTACCTCTACAAAAGGATAATCGCGGCCTACTGTGGTGCAACGTTTTTCAAAGCTATCTTCGATGGTAGTTTGGGTCATGCCAGGCGATGTTTCGGTTAGGCCATACACGCTGGTAATGGTCATGTGCATTTTGTCCGATACTTGGCGCATCAATTCAACAGGGCAAAGCGAACCTGCCATAATACCCGTGCGCAAGCAGGTTAAATCGAACATGTTGAACATGGGGTGATTTAACTCGGCAATAAACATGGTAGGAACCCCGTATAGAGCGGTACAGCGTTCTTGGTGAACCGAAGCCAATACCACCAATGGATCAAATTTTTCTACCATTACTTGGGTACAACCGTGTGTTAAGCAGTTCATGGTTGCCAATACCACGCCAAAGCAGTGGAAAAGGGGAACGCATACACAAAGTTTATCGTCGCTGGTAAATTTCATGTGCTCGCCGGTAAAGAAACCGTCGTTGGCAATGTTATAGTGGGTAAGCATTACACCTTTTGGGAAACCAGTGGTACCCGAGGTGTATTGCATGTTTACTACGTCGTGGCAGTTTACTTGTTTTTTTGCCTCGTTTAGTTTTTCGTCTGCTATCGAGCTGCCTAAAAGCAAGATTTCGGCAGTGTTGTACATGCCACGGTGTTTCTCCTGACCAATGTAAATAACATTTTTCATTTTGGGGAAACGTTCGCTTTGCAACTTGCCACGTTGGCAGGTTTTTAATTCGGGCAACATTTTATAGGTCATGTCGACGTAGTCGCAATCCCATGTGCCGTCAATGATGCAAAGGGTGTGCATGTCCGAGTTTTCGCACAAGTACTCCAACTCGTTTTGTTTGTAGTTGGTGTTTACAGTAACGCAAACCGCGCCAATGCGAGCGCAAGCATATAAAAAGGTCAACCAATCGGGAACGTTGGTAGCCCATAGACCTACGTGTGTGCCTTTTTCAATACCAATGGCCAACATGCCTTTGGCAAGGTGGTTTACACGTTCGTCAAATTGTTTCCAAGTAAAGCGTAGACCTCGGTCGGCGTATACAATGTAGTCTTTATCGGGTGTTTGCTCTGCCCAATACTCAACCCACTGGCCCAAGGTTCTAGTAGAAAGTTCGTATTTCATGGTTTTATTAGCAAGGAGCATACACTACTGCCAAAATTTTAGCCGATTGGGTAGCGTAAACAAGGTGTTCAACAATAGAATCGTAATAAATGCTGTCGCCAACTTCTAGTACGTATTCGTCTTGGCCGTATTTAATCTTTACTTGACCTTCTAATACATAGATAAATTCTTCGCCTTCGTGCGATGATAGCAATAAACCTTCTGTGGCTGCAGGTTCTATGTTAATGATAAAAGGTTCCATGTTGCGTCCTGCCTTGCTTTTAGCCAACGACATAAAGTCAAGGTGTGAATTAGAACGGCTTTTGGTATTGGAAGTGCTAAGGCATTTTTCGCTACCGCCACCACGGCAAATTTCAGGGCCAAGGTTGTCGGTATCGTCCAAGAAAGTACCCAAACGTACACCCAATGCGCGTGCAATTTTAATAAGGGGCGATAACGATGGAATGTTGGTGTTAGCTTCAATTTCGGCAACCAATGATAATTCTAGGCCGCTGTTGGTAGCTAACTCTTCTTGTGACATTTTGCGGGCTTCGCGAAAGCCTTTGATTTTGTCTCCTACTAATTTTTTATTTGTCATAGTCTAAAATGAATTATCTGTAATTTTGAGAGCGCAAAAATAATCAATTTTTCTGGTTTTGGGCAGAAAAATTGATAAATTATAAGAATAAATACCTTTTTGCTTAATTATTTTTGATTTTACGCCCTTTTGCCTTTGGTTTTGCTTCTCCTGCCTCTGCAATAATTTGCAAGCAGTCTTGATAGGTAAGTGCAGTTGGCTCGCATCCTTTAGGAAGCTTGTAGTTGGTTTTGTTTTTGCACAAATATACTCCGTAGCGGCCATTTAGTAGGCGCATATCGGCATCTTCGTCAAAAACTTTCACCACTTTGTTGGCTTCGGCATTGCGTTTGGCGGTAATCAGTTCGATGGCTTCCTCTAAGGTAATAGACATAGGATCTAGTTCTTTAGGAATGGAACAGAACAAGCCGTTGTGTGCAAGGTAGGGTCCAAAACGACCTACGCTGGCTTTGATTTCTTTGTCTTCCCAGGTGCCAATGGTGCGAGGAAGTTTGAACAATTCCAAGGCTTCGTCAAGGGTAATGGTTTCAAGGCTTTGGCCGGCTTTTAACGAGGCGAATTTAGGTTTTTCGCTATCGGCAGCGCTGCCTATTTGTGCCACTACGCCAAATCGACTAATTTTTACCGATACTTCTTTGCCCGATGCAGGGTCGATGCCTAGAATGCGTTCGCCCACACGGTGTTCGGTGCGTTCTTTGAGCGATGCTTCGATGAGTGGATGGAAGGCTTGGTAGAATTTATCGATGGTGGTTTTCCATGCTTCTTTGCCTTCTGCCACCAAGTCCAATTCTTGCTCAATGTTGGCGGTAAAGTTATAGTCGAGAATATAGTTAAAGTGATCTTGCAAGTAATCGTTTACTACCGAACCGGTATCGGTTGGGAACAATTTGGCTTTCTCGGTACCTACTACCTCTGTTTGTTCTTGTTCGGTAAGTTGCTTTTGTTGCAAGCGCAATACGTTGTAGGTACGTTTTTCGCCCTCGCGGTCGGTCTTAACTACGTATTCACGGTTAAGAATGGTGCTAATGGTAGGAGCGTAAGTAGAAGGACGTCCAATGCCCAATTCTTCCATTTTACGTACCAACGATGCTTCGGTGTAACGGGCAGGACGTTGGGTAAAGCGTTGTGTACAATCAATGTGTTGGTAAGTAAGTGCATCGCCTGCTTTCAGTGCGGGTAGCAGGGTGGTGCTTTCTTGTTCGGTATCTTCGTCGTCACGACCTTCCATGTAAACCTTTAAGAAACCGTCAAATACCAATACTTCGCCAACGGCTACAAAATTCTCGTCGCTGCCTGTAATGCCAATGGTAATGGTAGTTTTGTTTAGCTCTGCATCGGCCATTTGCGATGCAACGGTACGTTTCCAAATAAGTTCGTACAAGCTTTTCTCTTGCTTGGTACCGCTAATGGTATGTTCGTTGATATAGGTAGGACGAATGGCTTCGTGTGCCTCTTGCGCACCTTTTGCTTTGGTGGTGTACTTGCGCACCTTGCTGTATTGTTCTCCAGCGAACGCTATAATTTCAGCTTTGGCAGTGTTAAGCGCTAGTGCCGATAGGTTTACCGAGTCGGTACGCATGTAGGTAATTTTACCGCTTTCGTACAAACGTTGGGCAATCGACATGGTTTGCGAGACCGAAAAACCTAGCTTGCGCGATGCTTCTTGTTGCAAGGTTGAGGTGGTAAAAGGAGGGGCTGGAGTACGCTTAGCAGGACGTGTGCTTACATCGCTGATGCTAAACTGTGCCTCTTTGCATTTTTCTAAAAAGGCTTGTGCCTCTTCTTTGGTAGCAAAACGTTTAGAAAGTTCGGCTTTTACTTCGCTGCCGTCAGTGGCGGTAAATAGGGCAGTAACCTTGTAGCTCGATTCCGATACAAAGTCGCGAATTTCGCGTTCGCGCTCTACAATCAATTTTACAGCTACCGATTGTACCCTGCCTGCCGAAAGCGATGGTTTGATTTTTTTCCACAAAATGGGCGATAATTCAAAGCCTACGATGCGGTCCAATACGCGGCGCGCTTGTTGGGCATCTACCAACGAAAGGTCTATTTGACGTGGATTCTCGATGGCAGCTAAAATAGCGTTTTTGGTAATTTCGTGGAAAACAATGCGTTTGGTATCTTTTTTAGCCAAATCCAAAACCTCAGATAGGTGCCACGAAATGGCTTCTCCTTCGCGGTCCTCATCGGAAGCCAACCATACGGTTTCGCATTCTTTTACTTTTTTCTTTAAATCGGCTACCAATTTCTTTTTATCGGCGGGTATTTCGTAAATGGGTTCGTATTGTTTCTTAAAATCGATGCTAATGTCTTTGGTTTTTAAATCTCGGATATGACCATAGCTCGATAATACCTCAAAATCGGGTCCTAAGAACTTCTCGATGGTTTTTGCTTTGGCTGGAGATTCGACAATAACAAGATTTTTACCCATAATTTCAACGATTTACGATAATTTGGGCACAAAGGTATAAAAAAAATCTCAACCTTGGCAAGGGTTGAGATTTTTTTGGTTGTTCGGTGAATTACCTAGGTAACACTTCTACCTTTAATTTGGCATAGGCGCGTTCGGCACGTTCTAAGGCTTTCTCTACGGTTTCGTCGGTGGCAAGAATCACGCCTAAACGACGATGGCCTTTTACTTCGGGTTTACCAAAGAAACGGATTTGTACGTTCTCTTCTGATAGTACTTCTTCTAGGTTGCTAAATACCACTTTGTCGGTATCGCCGTGTACCACAATGGCTTTAGAAGCCGATGCGCCAAAGAAACGAACCGATGGAATGGGCAAGCCTAAAATAGCACGAGCATGTAGAGCAAACTCAGAAAGGTCTTGCGAAATCATGGTTACCATACCGGTGTCGTGTGGACGAGGCGAAACTTCGCTAAAGATAACATCGTCGCCACAAATAAACATTTCAACACCAAAAATACCCCATCCGCCCAAGGCATCGGTAATGGCTTTAGCAATGTTTTGTGCTTTTTCTAAGGCAACAGGCGACATGGCTTGTGGTTGCCAAGATTCGCGGTAGTCGCCATCTACTTGGTGGTGGCCAATGGGTTTAATAAAGGTGGTGCCTCCCGAATGACGTACGGTAAGCAAGGTAATTTCGTAGTCGAATTTTACAAAACCTTCTACAATAACACGACCGGCGCCTGCACGACCACCTTCTTGTGCTTCTTTCCAAGCTGCATCAATGTCGGCTTCGCTTTTAACGGTACTTTGACCGTGACCCGACGAACTCATAATGGGTTTTACAACGCAAGGAATGCCAATTTCTTGAATGGCTTGGTCAAACTCTTCGCGTGTAGATGCAAATTTGTATTTAGAGGTAGGCAATCCCAATTTTTCGGCAGCCAAGGTGCGAATGCCTTCGCGGTTCATGGTAAGCCATGCTGCATTGGCAGTAGGAATAACGTTATAGCCTTCTTTTTCCAATTCTACCAAAGTAGGAGTAGCAATGGCTTCTACTTCGGGAATGATAAAGTCGGGTTTTTCTTGTTCGATGATGTTGCGTAGCGCAGCACCGTCTAACATGTTAAGCGTATAACTTCTGTGGGCCACTTGCATGGCAGGAGCATTGTTATAGCGGTCTAAAGCTACCACTTCAATACCATAACGTTGTAGTTCGATGGCAACTTCTTTGCCCAATTCGCCCGATCCGCATAGTAAGGCTTTTTTGCCTATTGGCGATAAGGTTGTTCCAAGTGTTAACATATAAATAAGG
>CAJGDW010000005.1 GCA_904502115.1 Paludibacteraceae bacterium
TGTATATACTTAACACTGTATCCTTCTTCTAACATATGCATATACTTTAGTCGTTCTGCATATCCATGTTTGTTACGCTTTTTTGACATAAAAAACCCCGAAAGTTTTTTGTCTAACTTTCGGGGTTCATATCAAAATTTGGTCGCTTTTTTTGGTTTATAGCGTGGCGTTGTTTACAACTTCACCACATTGGTTCCGCCTACCTCATCGCCTTGCACCTCTTCTACTTTTTCGGTAACGGTTTCGGTTACTGTGGTATTAGACACCGAGGTTTCTACTTCGACAAGCTCAGAGACCGCTTGGGGCTCAGGAACCGCTTGAGGCTCTGCTGCAGGTTCTTCTGCAGTTACCTCGGGGATGGCAGCCAAGTCGGCAGCTTTGGCCGTTAACCGTTTGGTATTATCTTTGGTTTTAAAGGTAAGCACCACACCGGCTTGCACGTTAACAGCTTGCGATTTATACGGAATACCCTGTGCCGAATAATACAAAGGCGTATAGTCGGTTGCTACGTAGAAATTAAACGGAGGCAATTTAATGTCCATACCAAATCCAATGGTAGACCATCCACCCGACACAAACGAGTAACCAGCCGAAATGCCAAACCAGTGGCAAGGACGAATTTTATAGTTCAAACTCACCTCTTCCGATACGTATTTAGACATAAATTCGGTTTTAGACACCACGCCTACACTCATCATATTACGCAAGAAACTGTATTCTGCCCCTACGTACAATTTACCACGGGTTTCTTGTACATAACCACCTTTGGTATTGTCCACATGCAACGATCCTTTTACCGAAGCAAGCAGTGAATCCACTAGGTTAACAGGATTATTCATATCGTAATAAACACCCGTAAAAGCACCATCTATTTTACCCGATGCAGACGTTAAGTTGTTCCAGTACATAAAACCAATGTCTTTCAAAGACAAACTAAGGGTTAACTCAGGAACAGGTTTATATGCAACACCCAAATCGATGGCTGCACCCAGACTGGGTTTATAGAAAGATAAAATATTCTCGATATCAGTAACCAATAGTTCAGCAATACCTCCATCGCTGCCTGGAACAAAAGAAACACCTGGAACCGACAAATTCACGTTTCCTTTACCCAATAATTTCCATTCTTGACTCGATGCTTCCAAATACAACTCCTCAAAAGAAGCCTCGCCTGCTGCCGCACCTACCAATAGATGCAAACGACCACCTACCGTCCACTTATCGTTGATTTGATGGGTATAACCACCTGACAAATCCAAGTAAGCATGACCATTCAAACGCAACGAACTCAAATCGTAACGGTTAATACCTTCTTCATCGGGCGTTCCATAAAATGCCAATGAAACAAAATCTTTGGGTAAAGCGAACATAAGATCGGTTCTTGCCGAAAGATTAAAGGTAAAATATCCGCGTTCTTTTACTTTCATACCAAAGCCCAACAACGTTACATCTACATCGGCAGTTGTATGGGTAGTATTACGCAATTTGGCAAATAAGGCATCTTTATTACCATAGTCAGGATGCAAGAAGGTTACCAATTGACCATCTTTTACGTAGAAAATATCGTTTAAACTCAAGCCACCCAATCCAAATGCTGCCGATACATTAGAAATACCAGGTAGTTCTACATAGGTATCCGACAAAGGACGCAAAGCAGGGTTTTGGTAATTTTGGAAAGGCAAAATATCCATAAAGTACAACGAGTTTGTCGCAGCAAACACACCTATACTCATGGTTACTAACGCAAGTAGTAAAATCTTAATTCGTTTCATCTTACATTCCCTCCTATTCGTTAAAATTAACCACTAAAGCACCGTTTAGATAAACATTGGCTCTTAACTCCAACCAATCGCTAGTGCGTAAACGAACGGTTTTCAATTCATCGTTGGCCATTTTATACGTAAATACCAACGATTCCACTTCTTGGAACAAACGCAACGCCTCGCCGTATTCATAGCGAATGCGGATGGCATTTTCTTCGATGGTGCTTTCTTGCACATAACCATCGGCATCTACCTTACCGGCAACAATCTTAAACGACTGATTGGCCTCTGGCATGACAGGCTGACCATCGTAACCTAAATAAGACAAGGTACCTTCTACACCAATTGGCAAGAAGTTGGTATACGATAATTTAAGCACGCATTCCGTTTCTGGAGTCAACTGCAACACATCCATATCAGCAGGTTCGCTCATAAAGGCCACAGTGTCAAAACGGGTAATATGGAAGTTCTTATCAGGATCTTCTGCGCCTTCAAACCACAACGGAAGTTTGGTATTTTCTTTCAGTGCCATATCACTTTGTTGGAAGAAATAGTGCACATTGTCTTTGTTATTATCGACAGATCGAATGCGATAATGGTACCTTAATTTGTTGGGATTGATTTTAAACAAACGGTCGGTGTGGCCATATTCACGGTCAAATACCGTATCGCTTTGGCAAATAATAGACGATAGGTCAAAGTTCATCAATTCCTCGTGCGACAAGCCCTTAATGGCATCGTACGATGGGGTTCTCACCACCATCGAGGTAGTATCAGGGTCAGGGCCACCAAAATCGGCACGTACTTTTTCGCCTGTACGTGTATCAATGGCCTCTACATAGTCGATGTAATAACGCACAGGAACACCAATGTTGTTTACACACGACATTTGAATCTGTGGATCGTAAAAAGGAAAGAACGAATCTTCTTGTTGAAAATCTTTGGTATAATTAAAATCGATGATTTTTTCGCCTTCGTAAATATCGCGTGCAGTACCTATGTTCATATAGGTAATGTATGGCATTAAGTGGTCTAAATCTACCACAATATCAATCTTATTGCCCGATTCAAAAGGTTCGGTAGAGTGAATAAAACCGTGCACATGGAAAGTCACTTTGTTTTGACCGTTCAAGTACAACATGGCTTTGTACAAGTTCAACGAAGCCTCTGTGTGTTGTTCGGTAATAGGCACACGAACGGTATTGTTGGGATACACAGTTGGATCCAACACAATTGCATCCTCTGGGAAAACAAAATCGATGTACGAATCGTCTGCCAACGGCATGGTAACATCAATTAAAATTTTCGCATCGCATTGGTCAAACAAAATACTGTCCAAACGTTCGTTTTCGTTGGTATTCAATTCGGGGAAGGTAATGGTATAATCCAGGTCAATTTCGCCCGATGTAATCATTACATCTGGCAACTCCTCGCCTGCACTCACTTGGAAATCAAAAGAACCTTTGGGAAGGACTTTCAATTGATCGATGAGTTCGTTACCCATGTACTGCGAATCCACGTACAAAAGATACATTTCATCGTCTTCTACCACCAACTTCATGCCGCCCAAACTATCGGTCAACAGGTCGTTGATTTTTAGGCGCGAATAGGCCAAAGGCGCCACCAATTCGGTTTCTACTTTTATGGTTGGATCCAAATTTGAAAAGTCATATTGGTTATCGACACAAGCGGTCAACAAGCACAATACAGACAACACAACACAGATCCACCCTCTTTTTACATGCTTCATTATGATTATTTTTTGATTGATTCAGATTATAGGGTCAAAGATAGGGCTTATTTCTTAATTTATTAACTTTTATTTAGAAAAAATCATCCTTAAACTGCACAAGATACAACTTATCGGTAGCACGTGTAACCGCTGTATAAAGCCAACGCATAAAGTTGGTATCAATTTGTTCCTTAGCAAGCGGTCCCATATCCACGTACACGTGTTTCCATTGTCCCCCTTGCGCCTTATGGCAGGTAACGGCATACGCCATGCGCACCAACAAGGCATTCAAGTGCTCATCTTGGCGCATTTTTTTGTAACGATCCCGTTTGTTGCGAATGTGCGCATAATCTTCTTCGACAGCCAAGAACAAGCGTTTTTGCAATTCCTGCAGTTGCTGAGGCGACTCGCACAAAAGCGAATCTTGCAGCAACATTACCTCTATTTCGGTGTCGTAATCGACCAAACGCAAGGTGGCACGTACAAATTGCATATCGTACAAGGTATGACTACCATTTAGTCGCACCACTTCTGCCATATCGCCATTGGCAATGAGTTCGATACCATAATCCAATCCGTAAAAATAGTTGTTCTTCACCACCATCAGCCAATCGGCATTTTCTAGCATTTCTTCGCGGTACAAGATACGTCCTCGAATGCCATTGGCATACATAAAAGCCTTTTTATTGGAACGGGTAATAATGAGTGTTTCGTCCATGCCTACGGTGCGGTAAGAATCTTCGAGTGTACTAACAAAGTTGCTACCATCTACCCTAGCCACATCGGCATGGGTTTGCAAGCGCAACAAGTGAGGCGTTACTAATTGATTGCGTATTTCGGTGGCATTTTGCAAGATTCCACTGGCCGCTTCTTGGCGCACAACGGTGGTAAGAGTATGTTCTATTACGTGCAAGCCGCACCCCTGCAACCAAGTAGCAGACAAGGCCAAACTTTCGTTTTGCATTACAGGTGGCAACTGGGCATCATCGCCCAACAGCAACAATTTACACCCTGGAGCACCGCCAAATACGTACTTGAGCATATCGTCCATCACCCTACCGCTGCCAAACTGCTTATCGCCATCGGACGATAACATCGAGGCTTCGTCTACCACAAACAAGGCATTGCGCATGCGGTTAAAGCCCAACTCAAAACGGGCGCCAATCTCTGGTGACGATTGTCGGTAAATGGTACGATGCACGGTTGCCGCATCAAACCCTGCATACATAGAAAGGACTTTTGCCGCACGACCCGTAGGCGCCATCAGTACAAAAGGCATATCCAGATCGATGCACGTTTTCACCAAGGCAGCTACCAACGTGGTTTTGCCTGTACCAGCATAACCCTTTAACAAAAATGTAGAGCGTTCTACAGACGAATCCAAAAACAAAGCCAGTTTACCAATGGCTTGTTCTTGCTCTGGTGTGGGGGTGTATTGAAAAGCATCGCGCAAAGTAGATGCATAGAAGTTATGTATCATCTTATAAGAAATGGGGCATATTTTAACAAACAAACAAAGATAATAAATGCTCAAATATTGCGCAAATAAATAAATTTACCTACATTTGCAAAGTAAAATCTATAAAAGTCAAAAACTAAAAAAATATATCACATGAATAAGGTAGTAAACAACGTAATGAAGGTGTTGCTAGTTGTAGCTGCGGTAGCATTAGCATGGATGTCGTACCGAAGCATTATGACACCTATTGAATTTAACGAAATCAAAGAGCAACGCGAAGATGCTGTAATTGAACGTCTAAAAGATATTCGTATCGTAGAAAATGAATATCGCAAAATCACCGGCGACTACACTGATAACATCGACACACTACTTCATTGGCTTAAAACAGCCGAAGCGCTCATTATTGTGAAAGAAGGCGAACTTACCGACAAACAATTGGAAGAAGGTTTGACTGAAGCCAAAATGTGGGAAATGGAAAAAGCTAAAAAAGCAGCTGATCCTTCGTACGAAATGACTTTTGTGCGCGATACTACTACTCAACCTATGGTACAAGCTTTGTTCCAAAGACTTGACTATCCTGTAGATTCATTGCGTTACATTCCTTTCTCGTCTCCTCGTAAAGAATTCAAATTGCAAAAAGCCGAAATCCTTACCAACCACTCTATTCCGGTAAAAGTAATGTGTGCGCAAGCTTCATACGAAGATTTCTTGGGCGACCTTGACAAACAACAACTTGTCAACCTAATTGCATCGCACGAGAACGACGAAGAAACTGCAAAAACAACTGGTCAAAAATATCAAAAATTCCCTGGTATCCAATTTGGAGACATTAACAAACCTAACAACAATGCAGGTAACTGGGAATAATATTTCTTTTCCCCATAAGTCCATCCGTCTTTCCATGGATGGACTTTCTTTTTTTCAGGCAAAGGCTTGGAAACGCATCGATTTTTCGGCTAAAGACTTGCAGCTAAACCAAGCCCTAGCACGTTTATTTTGCGAAGAAGCCTTGCAAGATGTCACATGCGCTAACATCGAGGTTGACTTTCCTTTTACAACACTCATTCCCAGTCAATTACTAAACAAGCAAGATGCATTGTCGGTGTACAAATTTCATTTCCCAGAAACAGACTCCACCCAATTGGTAGTTTGTTCGCAAGAAATTCCTGGTTTTAACATTACCTTGCTATTTGGTATTCCACGCACCCACTACCTACTTGCCAACAAGTTGTTCCAGCAAGTACAATGGCACCACCATTTGTACAATCACATTAGCAACTGCCTAAAATTCACCAAACAAAAAGGTGAAACACAAGCATGGATATGGGCCAATTCATCGCATGTACACATTACAGTTGCCAACAACGGTTCGTTGCTTTTTGCCAACTATTTTCCAATTAGCTGCCAACACGATATCCTATACTACACAGCTAAAGTGTTTGAGCAACACCAACTATCGCAACAACATACCCCTACCTACGTAATGGAAAGCGAACTAGCCTACCAAATCTTAGTTAACCACCTGGCATTATGCCATTATACCAATAATTATGCGCATTGTTAGTGGTTTTTTAAAAGGCAGACGTTTTACGCCTCCTACCCAATTAAAAGCACGTCCTACTACCGATTTTGCAAAAGAAGGCTTGTTTAACCTGCTTTCCAATCGCATGGAACTAGAAGACATCCATGTATTGGAACTGTTTTCGGGAAGCGGTAGCATTGGATTGGAATTTATATCGCGCGGCGCCACCAGCGTAACCGGCGTAGAAATCAGTGCCCAACACATTGGTTACATTCGTAAAATAATGGCCGAACTCGGCGTAAAAAACTACTACCTACAAAAAGCCGATGTATTCAAGTACCTAGAACGTGCTTCTGGTAGTTATCAACTTATTTTTGCCGATCCACCCTACCAATTAAAAGAATTGCCTACCCTACCTCAAATCATTATTGAAAAAGGATTATTGGCCCCCGATGGCATTTTTATTTTGGAACACGGCAGGGAACATCAATTTGAAAACCATCCGCATTTTATAGAAGAAAGAAAATACGGCAACGTACACTTTACTTTTTTTGCTGCGACACCTGTAGCCGAAGAAAAATAGGCAAATGATCGGAGTATCCTCCTATATAACGAGGGCCTAAATAGGTGCGATAAGGTTTGTATCCCATGTGGGTAGCATCTGCTTCTAAAAGAAAATCATCTTTAAAGATATAACCACGTTTATCTTCCACCACCCAACCATCGCCTTGCAGTAATTCTGGCGATACCATAAATTGGTCAAAAAGCGACCATTCTGCTTTGTATTTATACGTGCCACCTTGATGGGGCATGATGTTCACCAAACGAGTGCTATCCGACGTTTGTGCCAATGGAACGGCACCCAAGGTATGTAAAATACTTTCATCAGAGGGAGTATCGTTAAAATCGCCCATAATCAATACCGAAGCATGGAGCGATTGTTGCAATATACTATCTGCAACGTTTCGCACCAACTGCAAGGCTTGTTTCCGACGTACATTGGCCTGTTCACCGCCACGCCTAGATGGTGCATGACATACCATCACGTGCAAGGTATCGGTTCCTGCCAGCAAGCCTTTTACGTACAAAATATCGCGGCTGCAACCTGCCTCCTGAAAACAAACACGAATGGGTTCGCTTTTTAGGGGCATAAACCACCTGGACTGGTACAAAAGCGCCACATCAATGCCGCGTGCATCGGGCGATTCGTAATGAATGGTTTTGTATTGGTAGGTAGACAAGGGTTTGTAACGAACCAGTTCCTTTAACACTGTAGCATTCTCTACCTCGCACAATCCCACCAACGCCGGAGGCACTCCTTTCCCTACCGCTGCAATAACACGGGCAATGTTCTGACGTTTGGCAGTATAGCGTTTCCAGGTCCAATGCTTGGGTGCATCGGGCAAAAAATCATTGTCATTGGTAAGAGAATCGTCTACGCAATCAAAGTAGTTCTCGACATTGTAAAACATCAGGGTACACGATGTATCCTGTGCCACAACCGAAGTAAATAGCCAACAAAAAAGAAAAAGAAAAATGGGGCGCATGGTTATTGAACATATTCATAGCAACCAGCATCTGCCGTTCCGTCCGAAAGCCTGCTATTGCCATTTAAATCGAATGGGAATTCATTGGCAATAGAGTTATCGGCAATGCCAATAGCACCCGATCCAGCTAACAAGTTAAAGTCGTACACATGGGGATAATCCTCTTCCCATTGTTGAAACGCATACTTAGGATCGGTGTTAAAGATACATTGCTTGTAAGGCGGATTGGTTATCGTGGTTACTTTATGGCGCAATAAGCAATGCGAAAACACGAACGCATCGGCGGGGGTCTCCTCGCATTTAAACTGAATCTCGTTGGTATAACTACCGTACACAATTGAGTTGTACATTTTAGAAGCAAAAGGCATAGGCGCTGCCGTTGTGGCGGCATCGATGCGTCTATTTGAATACAACAAGATAGGATTGGTTCTACCCCCCCAAGCAAATTGATAATAGTTGGCAAAGGTGCAATGTTTCCAGGTGTAATCGCCTCCTTGCAAAGCAACCACATAATTGCCCGCATTGTACAACAGTGAATTATTGACAGCCATTTTAGCATGTACAGCCTCTAGTACATTGCCGGTTGAATTGCGCAACATGGCATTTTCGATATACAACACTTGTTTTTCGATATCGGTACTGTCTACACGGATACCAAAATCGGTATTGCGCACATCTACGTGCACCAACCTATTTTCAAAACTACCTTGCGCAAACACAATACCGCCCCACTGACCCGAGCACAAATCGTAAGACAGAGGCGGAATGGTATTCATGTAATCGTCTCTATCGCCCCTAAATTGAATAATTTGTTGGGCATTCCCCTCTGCCATCAACCTTCCTTCTACGTACAAAACGGCATATTTTCTGAAACACAACCTAGTTCCAGGCGCTAAGGTTAAGGTTGCACCGGGCAATACGCGCAACGTATCCGACACCAAATAAGGCAATTGTGCTGTTAAAAGGGTATCGGATGTTATGGTGAGTTGATGCAAGCGTTCTGCATTTTGGCCAAACGCCTCTAACTGCACCATTTGTTTCTTGCCATTGAGCGAGAAAAGAATCGAATCGGTTACCACAAAGGGATTGTTGGCATTAGAAGGATCGATAAAGGCCTGCACAAATAGCAACATACTATCCTTTGCATTCAAGTAAACATCGTTTGCCTCGTCCGATGCCACGCCGTTGATGTTCAAATGAAAGTATCGAGCATTCATCAAACGAATGTTATCGATATGGGCTTTTTGTGCAGATGTATTGTATACCTTTAATTTAAGGGTAGCAGAACCCATGTCGGTAAACAAGGTATCAAAACGAAGGGTATCGGCAGAAAAAGCAAGCGAAAAATCGGCATCGACATTGATGCTATCTTCGGTACACGACGATGCGCCCACTACCAAAACCAGCAGGGTGCACAATAGGATGAAATAGGAACGAAATACCTTTGCCATTTTCTTGCGATTCTCCTACAAAAGTAACATTCCATTTTGTTTCGCACAATTATTTTACTATCTTTAACCCAAATATATGATTGACTAATCGGTGAATCGACTAATCGATTCAACTCGGTCCCTGAGCTTGTCGAAGGGCCCAGCCCGAATAATCGCATAAACGCATAAACAACAAAAATTATGGCTAGTAGAAGAAATTTAAAAAAAGACATCGTGTATTTGTATTCAGAATTACTAACCGAATGCTTTACCATCAGTTGCCTAGTTCCTAAATGCGACCAAGAAAAAGCAGACGCTTTGGTATCTAAAATTGTAATCAACAGCTACGAGTTTGTAAAACGTGCAGGCAGATACGATGCAAAAAACAACCCAAAATTGGTAAAAGCCTACTACAAAAAATTAGGGGAAGATTTGCTACAAGACGTATTGAGCATTGGTAAAGAAATAGAAGGCTTAAGCAAATAATACTATGCGCAAATTAAGCCAATTCATCCTTAAATGTAAAGGATGGAGAGTTGTAGGAGAGGTTCCAACGGAACCTAAAATGGTGGTATGTTTTGCTCCGCATACATCCAATTGGGATTTTTTCTGGGGAAAAGTAACCGCATGGGCCATCGATTTTAAAATGTCATTCTTAATTAAAGAAGAATGGGTAAAAGTATGGGGTATTGGCTGGTGGCTCAAAAAGCAAGGGGCAGTTGCTGTAAAACGCAGCAAAAACACCTCCATGACCGATAAAATGGCAGAACTATTTAAGAATAGCGAAAAACTGAACTTGGTACTATCGCCCGAGGGCACACGCAGACCCGTAGCCGATTGGAAACGTGGCTTTTACTACATCGCCAAAAAAGCAGGCGTTCCTATTCTTCCCTTGGTATTGGACTATGCCAAAAAAGAAGTCATTATCAAACCCCTCATCACTCCTACCGATAACGAGGAACAAGATTATATTCAGTTTAAATCGATATTCGTGGGTGCCCAAGGAAAATACCCTAACAAGTTTCTTACTGGATTGGAATAAATGGAAACAAGCGAACAGTTACGTGTAAGCATCGTGCAAGCTGATATTGCGTGGGAAGATTCTCACGCAAACTTGGCACACTTTGACCAACTTTTACAACAGCTTCCTGCTACCGATATTGTGGTGCTACCCGAGATGTTCTCTTCCGCATTTAGCAGCAATGCCACCCAATTAGCAGAGACCAACAACGGCACTACCATCCAAACTGTTCAAAAATGGGCAAACCAACACCAATGCGTTTTTGTAGGCAGTTTTATTGCCCAAGAAAACAACCATTACTACAACAGAGGGTTCTTTGTTTTCCCCGATGGAACCACCCATTTTTACGACAAACGCCACCTGTTTTTAGGCGGCGAGGAGACTTATTTTACACCCGGAGAGAACAACCTAATCGTATCCTACAAAGGTTGGAACCTATCCCTGGCCATTTGCTACGACTTGCGTTTCCCCGTATGGTTGCGCAACCAGCAACTGCAATACGACGTTTTATTGGTTATTGCCGAGTGGCCTACCAATCGCCAAACTGTTTTTGAAACATTGCTAGCCGCCCGCGCCATCGAAAACCAGGCTTACGTATGTGCCTGCAACCGTGTTGGCATAGACGGCAACCAACTGCAATACAGCGGAGGTTCGCAAGTTATTGACTACCGAGGACGTGTACTGGAACGTTTTACCGACCACACCGAAGAAATTCGAACCCTTGTTCTCAACAAAGAAGGGCTTGAGAATATGCGAAAAAAAATGCCGACGTGGAAACACGCCGACAATTTTACTTTGGTATAGAAGACCCGTTAAGGGGTTAATCCACCACAACAATTAATTACCTGACCGCTTACATAGCTAGCCAAATCAGAGCCCAAGAACAAGGCTACATTAGCCACCTCTTCTGGCAAACCACCTCTACGCATAGGCACCATATCAATCCAGAACTTACGTTGCGCATCGCTGGTAGCATCGGTCATTTCGGTTACAATAAAACCAGGAGCAATGGCATTGCAACGAATACCACGTGCACCAAATTCTTTGGCTACCGAAGTGGTCAAACCAATCAACCCTGCTTTAGAGGCCGAGTAGTTTACTTGACCAATATTTCCTTTTATACCCACTACCGAAGTCATGTTAATAATAGACCCCGATCGTTTTTTCATCATCAAAGGCGTGATGGCATGAATGGTATTGAACGCCGATTTGAGGTTGTTATCCATTACATCATCCCATTGTTTTTCGCTCATGCGCATCACCAATCCGTCGCGGGTTATCCCGGCATTGTTTACCAAAATATCGATGGTCCCAAAATCGGCCACCACTTGTTGAATCAAGGCTTCAGCCCCCGAATAGCTAGCCGCGTCAGAAGCATAGGCTTTCACTTTTGCACCCATGGCTGCAATTTCAGCCTCCACTTGCGCTGCCAATTCGGCATTGTTCAAATACGTAAACGCCACCGAAGCACCATGCTGAGCATACGCTAGGGCAATTGCCTTGCCTATACCACGAGAGGCACCTGTTATTAGAGCTACTTTTCCTTCTAGTAATTTCATTTGCTATAAATTTGAGACGAAGATACAATAAAAAAATGAAAGGAGGGGCAATTTTGCTGTTTTATTACAAATGTCTTATCTTTGTATTTCGGATAATAAAACAACAAACATGGCTACTATTACCATTAAAAATATGCAATTCTATGCCCATCACGGCTGCTTTGAACAAGAACAACGTGTTGGCACCCACTTTACCGTTACCCTTACCTTTACGTACGATGCCACGCAAGCCATCGAAACTGACACCATCGAACAAGCCATTAGCTACCTAGAGGTATACCAAGTGGTAAAAAAAGAGATGGAACAACCCTCGCACCTAATTGAAAACGTAGCATGGCGCATCAAGCAAGCCGTAAAAGAACATTTTAGTGGAATAGACAGCATCCAAGTGCAACTTTGTAAACTCAACCCACCCCTAGGCGGTCAGGTAGAGCAAGTTTGCGTAGAACTATAATAGTATTACTTATTCCCCAATACCACTTCTATTTCGGAACAAGTTGTATTTCCACAACCATCCTTCACCTCTAAACGCACAGTATGCTTACCTGCAGCAATGCGTTTAGGGTCGTAAAGATAGGTTACCCTATTTTTGGCATCTATCGAACAAAGCACCCACTGATTGTCTATGTAAGTATTATATGATGCAATACCACTTTCCGCATCCTTGATACGCCACGTTATTTTGTAGCGATTTTTTGACAACAAGGTGACTGTAGGTGGCACCGTATCCACCAAAACAGCATAATCGCCTAGCTTGCTAATTTTGCCTTCCATACAACCATTTTTATACGTAGCACTTGCACTACCCCAACTACCATTAGTACTCTTATAAGCTAAATAATACTGATTCTTCTGTTGCAAAGTATCTGCATCGATAGGCAATCGCAAGGTAGCCGACTTATGCAAAGGCAATGTATTGTAGTGCAATGAGTGAACAGTTGTATTAAGGATAGAATCGAAAGTTGCTACATACCTAAAATCAAAGTCATTATAGACGGATTTTTGGGGCAACTGCAATCGAACGGAGTCTTTCTCAAAGACATTTACTGAATCGGTTATAAAGCGTATACCATTATAATAACAAATAGCAGGCACCGACAATTTCTTACCTCTAATAATAAAATTCAATTCTGCTTGATTGCCTGCATAATCTGCCGCAATGGCTTTGATGCGATAATCTCTTTCTTCTTGCACGTTCAAACCACCATCACCCATTGCTTTAAACAAAGGCAAAGGCTGATAGGTAGGCAGATACGCGCACATATAGGTATCCTTGTTTTTTATCCATTGTTCATAGTCAATAAACGCATTGATCGCCTTATCATCGGCAAATGCGAAACGATCTATCTGATATTCAAAATAAGGTGCTTCGTCTACAAAGACCCTTAATGATTTAAGACCGTAAAAATTATTCTGACCATTCATGTAATCAAAGGCCATGAATTCAAGTCCTATTTTTCCCCATGCCGTTACTACGGGAGCAGCGTATGTACTATCTTTTAACATCCATGTTTTACAAGAGCGAAAAACACATTGATTAGAAACCACTCCTGTACTATCCAATGGCCTGACACCAATTTTCTGAAATTTAGGACGTACGCTATCCTCTACTGGATAAAAATTTTGCGGATCGATGGGATCCTGAGAAGCCGTTTCACGTACTTCAAAGTGCAAGTGAGGTCCACCAGACGAGCCGGTATTCCCACTAATGGCCACTATATCTCCCTGCTTAACTTCCAGTACACCTTGTGGCAAATTAGCATTGAATTGAAAAGTTTTGTGTTCGTACTGATATTTTTCTACCCAAGCGGTTATGGAGTCATTAAAAGCATCCAAATGGGCATATACCGAAGTATAACCACTTTTTGGGTGCGTAATGTACAAACAATTGCCATAACCGTATTGCGCAACACTTATGCGCGAAATATAACCATCTTGAACAGCATGAATAGGAAAACCACACTTCTTATCTGTTTTAAAATCCAATCCTGCATGAAAATGATTGGGTCGCAGTTCCCCAAAACTTGCACTCAAGGCAATGGGCAATTCTAAAGGTTGCATCCACGTTGAATCTTGAGCATGACAAGGTAAGATTAGAATAATTCCTAATAAAGATAAAATAATGTTTCGCATATTCATGTATATTATTAAGAGGAGGGTGGCATGCCACCCTCCTCTATTCGATAGTAATTCTACTTATAGTAGATTCAGTATAAACTTAATTCTTGTCAATTATTTCGCTTTTTCCATAGCGGCATAATTGATCTTCAATGCTTGTGCACGACGCAAAGCTTGCTTGATATCGGTAACAATACCCATCTTACAATCTTTGTCTACCTTCAAAGAAATGGTCATTTTGTTTTGATCTTCTTCTGGCATAGCCGCACGTTGAGATGTTACATAGTTCTCAATTTGAGCGACATCAGCAAAAGCATCATCAAGTTGGATACGAGGTTCAGAACCATATTGGGCTCTTAATGCATCAGAATTAGGAACGCCCACATAGATAAAGCGAGCATCTTTCTTTTTCAATGCAGTAAGCTCAGTTGCCTCGGGCGCCTTAATGCTTACTTTAAAGTCCACTTCTTTCATGGTTGTTGCAATCATAAAGAAGAACAACAGCATGAACACGATATCTGGCAACGACGCAGTACTAATTTTAGGTATACCAGAAGAGGATGAATTAGATCTAAATCTTCCCATTATTTAGCTCCTCCATAATTTTTTGGTTCTGCTTCCGAGATCTTTTGTGGGTATACTTTTTGAATGGCTTTTTGCTGAGCTTCAGTGCACTCTTCAAATCGTTTACCCCATTTAGCTTGCGCAAATTCGTTACGCAACTCGTTATAAGCTGCAATCAACTCATTTTGCACTTCAATGTATGCCGCATAAGAAGTACCACGGTCGTTTTGCAAGGAAATAATGTGGTCTTTCGTTACCGCAATATTACCAATCAAATCGATAGTAATTTCTTTCTTTTCGGGCATATTAGGGTCATTCGCTGGGTTTTGAACAAATTCCTTAACGGTAGCTCTTAGATCCGCCAATTGCATGGGTTTTTTATTCACCATCAATTCGTCTTGGCTGTTGATCAACACAACAAGAATGTTACGCTCTTTCACCTTCATGTCTTCCTGCTTTTGTTCTTCTGTAGGAATAGGAGGTAAAAGACGTTGCAAACCCTTGTTAACAGCCATTGATGTCGTCATTAAAAAGAATACCAACAACAAGAATGCGATATCCGCCGTAGAACTTGAATTTAACTCAGGAACTTCACGTTTTTGCTTTCCCATAGTGATATTTATTTAATGTTTTTTGCCAATGGTCCTAGTATCATTAATAAAATGGCAGCACCTACCATGGTGTAAATGGTATAGATCATCATGTCTACCATTCTGATAGTTTGTTCTTCAACAACTTCGCCAGAACCTAGTAGGGTAATTGACTCGCCAGATGAAATAAAGTAACCTGCTACTAATACAATAATGGTCAATGAAAAGGATACGATGGTTTTGATAGCCGAGTTTCTGTTAGACTGTAATTTCATGACAAATTGCCACAAAGCAGAAACAAGAGCAAACAAAGCAGTCATAAAGATGCAAGCGTACATCAAGTACACCATCGCATCGGTATAAGTGGGCTCCTTTTCAATATTTAGGATGGTAGAATCAACTTCTCCTCCCAAAAAGAAAAGGCAAGTCACCGCTATTGTGATGGCACATAGTACATATAGTACAATGCGTGATAAATTCTTTAACATAATCAAACTCTCCTATTGATTATTATTATTTTTTCAAAGTGAATTTGGTCAAGATGTCCAACATAGAGATAGAAGAATCTTCCATATCAGCAACTACAGCTTCGATACGAGCCAAGATGAAGTTATAGAAAATTTGAAGAATAATAGCACCAATCAAACCGAACACGGTAGTAATAAGAGCCACTTTGATACCACCTGCTACTACTGTTGCTGACATATCACCTGCTTTTTGAATTTGGTCGAATGCGTCGATCATACCGATTACAGTACCCATGAAACCGAAGTTAGGACACAAACCGATAAACAAACCAATCCAGCTTAAGTTCTTTTCCATCAAGCCTGATTGAACGCTACCGTAAGCAATGATCGATTTTTCTGCAACGTCCATACCTTCGTCTACGTGCAACAAACCTTGATAGAAGATAGAAGCAATAGGACCACGAGTGTTGCGGCAAACTTCTTTAGCAGCTTCTACACCTTCAGTTTCCAATGCATCTTCTACACGTACCAAGAATTTTTTGTAGTTGGTAGTAGCCAAGCTCAAGTAAATGATACGTTCAATAGCGATAGCTAGACCCAAAATCAAACACAAAGCAACGGTACTCATGAAACCTGCACCACCTTCGATGAATTTGGTTTTCAATGCTTGGTGAATAGCACCAACGCCTTCTTCGGCAGCAGCTTCTTTAGATTCTTCTTTTGCTGCAGGAGCTTCGTCTTGTGCAGGAGCAGCTTGTTCTACTGTAGCTTCGTCAGAAGCAGGAGCAGCTTCTTGTGCATAAACACTCATAAAACTTACACTAGCCATAATTGCTAGTACTGCGAATAACTTTTTCATGTTTTTGTCTTTAAAATTAATATGTTAGTTAATAATGTTCGCTTCGCTCACGTTTAGTCGGTGATTCGGTGAGTTGATGTCTAGTCGATTTTATTGACTAATCGACTAATCGGTGAATCGACGAATCGAAGTTTAAAGGAGAAATAATAATCGACTTTCGACCTTTGACTTTTGACTTTCGACTTACAACACTGCTTTTATGGCGGAGAAAGCGGGATTCGAACCCGCGATACGCTTTAGGCGTATACACGCTTTCCAGGCGTGCCTCTTCAACCACTCGAGCATCTCTCCATGAGGCAAGCACCCAATTGGGCACTAAAAACGAGTGCAAGATACAAAAAGTAAGCCAATCAACAAAGGAAATTCTTAAAAAAGATTTAGAGAGTTGCCGAAAAACAACGATTTAACATTTTGTTCCGTTTGTTTTTCCAGTTCTTGCAACGGAATTTGATATACATCCGCCAATTTTTGTGCCACATAAACCACGTAGGAAGGTTCGTTGCGTTTTCCTCTAAAAGGAACCGGAGGCAAATAAGGCGCATCAGTCTCTAGCAAAATGCGAGACAAGGGAATTTGAGGAATATCGTTGATAAATTTGGCATTTTTGTACGTAGAAGGACCGCCAATGCCATAATAAAAATCGCCCAATCGGGCTATTTGTTGAGCCATTTCTGGTGTGCCTGTAAAGCAATGAAAAACACCATGCAATTGCGCTGGATTAAACTTTTTAAGGCTGTCTACTACCTCATTAAAAGCCTCGCGGCAGTGAATGCAAATGGGTTTTTGCAGCTGTATTGCCACGTCAATTTGATGTTCAAAAACTTTCTTTTGCTCGGCCAAATACGTCTTATCCCAATACAAATCCAGCCCAATTTCTCCTACCGCAATATAATCGTTGGGGTGCACACTCATTTCTTTATCAAACACCGCCACCTCGGCCGCATAATTGGCATCGATACTGGTAGGATGAATGCCCATCATCATGGAACAAAACGAAGGGAAACGCGCTGCAAAAGTACGCATCACATTGACCGTAGAAGCATCTACATTGGGCAAAAAAGCACGATGCACGCCCGCTTCGAGGGCACGTTTTACCATATCCTCGGCATCGGATTCAAAGGCCTCGTCGTAAATATGGGTATGGGTGTCTATCATATAGTCGCTTCGCTCTGGTGAATCGGTGAATCGGTGAATCGGTGAATCGGTGATTTGGTGAGTTGATGTTTATTCGTTTAGTCGTTTAGTCGATTATTTCATTAACGATTTAACGATTAAACGATTCATCCATAATTTTCTGCAATTCACTCAAATCCGCGATCTGATACGTGGGTTTAAAGGGCAAGGGTTCTGCCGATGGATTGGGATTAAAATACACTTGGTCGATGCCTGCGTTTTTGGCCCCCAAAATATCCGCCTCAAAATTATCGCCTATTACCAAACTTTGTTTTTTTACGGCATTGGACGATTTTATGGCATAATCGAAAAACAATTTAGCCGGTTTGTGCGCGCCAATGTGCTCCGAAAAATAGCACCTGTCAAAATAAGGCAGTAAACCCGATCGTGTCAACTTAAGTTGCTGAATTTCAACAAATCCATTGGAAATAATATACATCTTGTAGCGATGTTTTTTACACGTTTCCAACACCTCTAAACAATGTGGTTTTAAGCGGGTTTGCTGCGCCAAAAGGGGCAAATAATCTACCTCCATCTGTTGGGCTATAGGCAGCAAAGAAGCCTTGAAAGAGCGCAATGGATAAGCAAAGCGTTCCTGGTTCAAGGCCTCCTTGGTAATTTTACCAGCCCCGTATAGCTGCCACAACTTGGCATTATTAGCGCTATACAAGTGGTAATATGTTTCAAAATCGGGAAAATGAGCACCCAAATTGTATTTGTCGTACAACACCGTCAGCGTGTATTTTGAATTAGCATCAAAATCCCACAACGTGTTGTCCAAATCAAAAAACAGGTACTTATACCCCATGTTTTTTAGCGGGTTTGAATAATCAAGTAGCGCGATACGCTCCAGAAATCGGTAGCATTCTTAATCAGCAACACCTTGGTTTTATCGCTGTTCTCAACTATCTCGTACGAAGTTTCAGGGTGTTTGGTTAAGATTTTAGCCGATTTAGAACCAATTTCCAAATGATCAAAATGACGAATATCTACAGGGGTAAATAATTCGGTGCGATAACCCGAATCTTTATCCTTCACATTGATATCATTTTCGCGCAATGTACGACGATTACCCATAAAGAAATAGGCTCTGTTTAGTTGTGCTTCGTGACTTTGCAAAATACTGTCACGTTCACTTGCCTGTTTCAACAAAGAAGCCTCTCTATCTTGCGACATACGGAACATAACCGTCAAACTATCAATCTGATAGTTCTTGCTAATCAATTCATTACGCAAATCCGCCACCTCTTGCGTTCTTTTTTTCAAATCTGCAGTTAATTTATTTATCTTGCGTTGCAACTGCGTAGATTGAATTTCACTATTGGCCAACATTTCTTCCAACTCGGCAATTCTGAACTGGTTTTCAGACAGTAGCGTATTAATCATCATAATATTATCAGCCACTTTCTGACGCATCGCATCAGAAGGGTTTTCGCTATCGTACGATGCAAAACTCAAAATATCCTGCGAGATTCTGATTTCATCGAATGCAGAATCAACATCTTGAATAAGAGTTAGGTACATTTCCATCTCTTCCAATTGATTCTTTTGGACAATTTGGAGCGAATCTCTCTCTAAAACCAACTTATCGTAAGCAGTTGTATCCGAGTCACATGCGCTCAATGCAGCCAACATCAAAAGACTTACACCTAAACTTTTTACTACTAATTTCATATCGTTTTTATTTATTTCGTTGCAAAGTTAACAAAAAAAGAATAATTCTAAAATTCAATCTGACTTTCTACCCTTTTAAGGTACCATGTAAGCATAATCTCATTCCCATTTATCAAATCGGTAGGTTTGAGCACCACCCCTTTTTTAAGCAAGTCATCCATCATTTCGTTCAACAAATAGACTTCTGTTGTAAGGCTCTTTCGTTTTTTTAAACGCAAATACCAGGCATGCGGAAACAGTTGTTTAAGTACGTTTTTGATGCGTTGTCGCCTAAATTGTTGGGGAGTTTGAGATTTTTCAAAAGCTATATTTAGGTGCAAAAATACCTCGTTTATTAGGTATTGATTATAAAAAGTTACCTGCGACAGTTCTGAATAAGGTAGTTGCCAAAAGAAACGCACAAAATCTACATCACACAACGGCAACAAAACATCGTATCCCAAGTATTCATACACACGTGCCGAGTTTAAAATCTGATGCGCCAACCTGTTCTCCGCAATAAACTGAAGAACTTTTTTGTACGCCTGCTCATGATGTTGCATACCCTGCAAATATGCCTTCAAATCTGTCCGAAATGCCGCATCAAAACAGGGTTTACCATACTCAAAGGAATGCAACAACAGTTTTTGCTGCAAAGAACGTATGGATATATTTTCTTTTACGCCCAATTTTTGCAAGTGACTGCCTGCGAAAAAATCACCCACATGCCCCGGAATAAAAATAGCATCATCCTGCAATAGCGCATGTTGTTTTAGCCATAAAATAGCATTGTACTCATACAACCACATAAAGTTAGTAAAAGCACCCATGGCATCTACATAATCCATAAAAGGAGCAGATCCATAATCTTGAACACGGTATTGTTCGTCACGATAATCAATGTGAATTAACGGAACTTGCAACGCACGTGCCACTTGCTGCGCCACCATCTGCTCTGAAGGGTTCCATTCCCCGACGGTATAACACAGTATCTTTTTAATGCCCATTTTATGCAACAGCGACAATACCAACCGAGAGTCGTAACCGCCCGAAAGAGGTACTACCACTTGCCTATCGCTAATAACACGAAGCAAACGTTCTGATACCATTTGCAACACCCTATCAAAAGACATTTTTAGCGTATCTCTTTCCAAGAAACTGTTTTCCACTATACTATAAGCACCAAACAAGTATTCGGCAGTTTGCCCCCCTTCAAAGCAAGTGACATAAGAAGGTTTACCTTGTTTTATTGATGCTATTAAAGTATTTCCAGCAAAAGGCGCACCGGTGTACACATATTGCCTGCGCGCAGATTCATCTACTTCATCACCTTTACGCAACAAAACAGAAGGTGTATCGGACACCCACCATTGCCCCTCGTGCCATCGATAAAACAAGGGATATAGACGGGTATGACTTAGCACCAAACATTGTAAATTGGGTGTATTGATGATAAACGAAAAATCACCACGCAAGGTATTAACATACGACACCACATCGGTTACCGCACCAAAAGCACCCAGTTCTTTTGCTATGTGCTGCAAATCACAAGGGTCGACACCATCAAAAAAACGACCACGGAGGTATACATCGCCGTGTTTTTTCCATTTATTTCCTGTTAAATTGATTTGCATCGTTGTTGTTCGTATTGTTTAATTAAATAATATTGATAACCACCGTAAAACAAACGCAATAAGAAACTTACTGCAGAAAAACCTACTACTGCGATTATAAACTGATGCTGCCAAATGGCCCATACTAACACTAAAATACGGAGTACAAAAAGCAACAATTCAAAATAAAATTGCTTGTCTTGCTTACCAAAAACATCCAAAACAAAATCGAAGGTATTGGTAATGGATATAACAGCCAACCAGGGTAATAAGTATTGAATATAATGCGCTACCGTTATCCAAGAATCTCCTAACAACCAAGATATTAGCGACGGCAGTACAAAATACAACGCACCAAAACACACTCCAATAACCAACACAGCTACTCCTAAGTATTGACGATAGTAGCCTAATATAGTTTGATTATGATGCACTCGATTGGTAATATACGAGAACAGCACCTGATAGAACGATTTGGTAACAATAGAGATGGGCGTGAACGAAAGGGCCAATGCCATTCCCAAATAACCAATGTAGGATAAATCGAAGAAAGGAGCCAGCAACAACACAGGCAAATTACCACCTAAATAGTTGACCAGCAGTTTGGGTAATGTAAACTGTGGGAATTTTCTGTATTGGCGCGCCATTTCTTTGCATTGCGCGTAACGTACCTTAAACAAAGGACGCAAAGAACCTAACGAGCGGACGATAACAGCCAACAAAGACAATAAGGGCGATAACACCACAGCATACAACAACCCGCCTTGCCAGGCTGTATTAATACCGAACGATAGTTTTAATCCTGCTCCCAATGTACTTTGTCCTACCTGATAGGCACTCACCAGCGTAAATTGCTTTTCGCGCACATACCAGTAGTTTAGCAACTGCCACAATGCAGATAAAAACACGTAAAAAGGCAATAAATAATAATAATGTGCTAACGCTGGCACATTGAATAGCGAAGCAATACTAGAAGAAAAGCATGCAGAAACCAAGCATAGCGCGGTAACTATTACATTGCAACACATCCCCACATGAAAACAAGCCACACCTTGCAATGTATCTTGGGGCAGAACAACAGCACTGTAATAAGCGCCCGTTGCAAACAAAACCAACACGCCTCCTATGCTTAAAAACAGATTGAGCAACCCAAAATCATCGGGCGTATACATACGCGTTAACAGGGGATAAACCAGAAAACCCACCATTTGCGCTATGACATTAGCGGATAGCAATTTGGCGGAATTTTTAACCAGCGTTTTTTTTCCTGTTTGCTTTATGTTAGTAAGCATGCTCATGCGTCACATTACTTGCCTGCTATAACCAAGACAAATTCTCCTTTGGGTTCGTGGGCAGTAAAATGGGCAATCAATTCTTCTAGGGTGCCACGAACGGTTTCGTTGTGAATTTTAGAAATTTCGCGCGATACGGCTGCCTGCCTTGCGCCACCAAGCACCTCGGCGAGGTGCTGAAGGGTTTTTACCACCCTGTAGGGCGACTCGTAAATAACCATGGTGCGGTCTTCGGTAGCAAGCTGCTGCAAACGGGTTTGGCGGCCTTTTTTGGGTGGTAAAAACCCTTCAAAGCAAAACCGGTCCATTGGTAAACCCGAGTTTACCAATGCCGGTATGGCTGCGGTGGCGCCAGGCAAACACTCTACCTCTATTCCCGCTGCTGCGCATTCCCGAACAATTAAAAAACCCGGATCCGAAAGCCCTGGAGTTCCTGCATCCGATATTACAGCACCGGTTTGTCCTTGCTTTAACAAGTTAATTACCCCCGCTACCGAATGATGTTCATTGAATTTATGGTGTGCCATTAATCGGTTTTCAATGCCAAAATGTTTGAGCAAAATGCCAGAAGTACGTGTATCTTCTGCCAAAATAAAATCAACCTCTTTTAGCACTTTGATGGCTCTAAAGGTCATATCTTCTAAATTACCTACGGGTGTAGGCACTATGTATAGTTTCATGAGCGCACAAATTTACGTTCCAAAATCTCGTAAAAATAAACTGCCGTAGCATTATCATCAGACCAGCTAAAGCGTGCTTGAATGTAAGATCTAGCTTCGTTCATCGAATCCAACGCATTCAACGCATCGATGGTTTCCCAAAGGAGTGCATCGTTGTTATCAAACAAGTCGTGTTTAAAACGGAATCGGTCGTTCAAACCAATTGCCTTGCGAAGGTCGCTTATGATGCGAGCGTCTCTTGAAGATGTTGACGAATCGGTGAATCGACTAATCGGCGAATCGGGGTTTTTTGTTGACGAATCGGCTAATCGGTAAATCGGTAAATCGGATTTGGGCGATTCATCGATTCCGCGATTCAACGATTCAACATTTTCACTATTCAACGCTTCATCAGTTTCACAGTTCAACGATTCATCGGTTCCACAATTCAACGATTCAACAGTTTCACGATTAGGCGATTCATCGGTTTCACAAGTCAACGATTCAACAGTTTCACGATTAGGCGATTCATCGACTTGCGACTTTTGACTTGCTACTATTATTTCCAATTGTTTTACGCGTAACTGACTGGCTTTCAAAGCAGCAGCATCTGCTTGCATACTTACTTCTGCCAAGGCCAAACGCTGTTTCATTCCCGCTATTTTTTGACCCATCACCTCCAACTGACGTTGCAATCCATCTACCTCGGCAAGTAACTCTTTTATTATTGTTACATTATCCATAAAATATGTTATTGGTTCTTACTTTTCTGCGCTCATTTTGCGCTTTTTTTATACATTTGCAAATGTAATATATTTTAAACGATTGCCCAAATGAACAAACAACCATTTACGCTCGACCGTACGGTTAGAACCATAGGTGGAATTCTATTATTGATAGGACTATTCCTGCTTACCAAGCGTTTAAGCAGTGTCTTATTACCTTTTGTAGGAGCATGGTTATTGGCCTATATGCTTAACCCTTTTGTTCACTTCATACAAAAATGGGGACGCATCAAATCGCGTGTTTTGGCTGTTATGCTACTTTTTGGGTTAATTTTTGGCAGTCTTGCTGCAATCCTGATTTTTGCGACATCCTCTATTGCCAACGAATTATCTAAAATGGGCACTTTGGTTGAAAGTTATTTCGCCGCCAACCATATTTCCCAATTACCACCCATGATACGGGAATTGTTCAACGAATTCTATTCAGAAATACATTTCAACGAACTCGTTAATTCCGAAAACTTTATCGGTACAATTAAATCAATTGTACCAAAAGCATTCGACATGGTATCTGCATCGTTCCAGTACCTAATGAGTCTTGTTGTAGTATTTATTTTCTGTTTGTATTTATTCTTCATTTTGATTGACTTTGACAAACTTTCTGATACATGGCAACAATTCATACCTAAAAAGTACCGTTTATTTATCAACCAATTGGTAAACGATTTGGCAGAAAAAATGAATACCTATTTCCGCAAACAAGCCCTTATTTCTGCTATTTTAGGCATTCTTTTCGCTATCGGATTCAGCATATTGGGATTACCAATGGCCATTTTTATGGGACTTTTTGTAGGTGTTTTAAACATGATTCCTTACATGCACTCGTTGGGGATCATTCCACCCATCTGCGTTGCCTTGATGCAATCGGCATTGGGTCAAGTAGATTTGTGGTGGACCATTGCCTTTATCTGCATTATTTTTATTATCAACCAACTTATTCTCGATTTAATTCTTACCCCTAAGATTATGGGCAACGCCACAGGATTGCACCCTGCCATTATTTTGCTTGCCTTATCGATTTGGGGGTCGTTAATGGGCGTTCTTGGCATGATTATTGCACTTCCTATTACAGCACTAATTGTGTCATACTATCAACATTTTGTTATTGAAGAAAAGGATTTTCCTACCGAAGACAAACCAACACAACAATCGTAACCTATGCCTAAACAAGTTGACAAAGCCATATTAGCACTCGTAAAAAGATACGAATCGGACGCTGATGCTTACCTAGAAAGCGACGATTACGAGGATATTTGCGAGCACTATATTCGTATGGCCCAACTTGAAAAGGCGCTTACCGTCATAAAAAAAGGATTGTCGTTTCATCCGCATCATACCCCTTTCCATTTGCATTTGTCTAAGGTGTATTTTGAAATGAACAACCTTGCCCAGGCTACCGAGCACGTAGATATTGCTATTGCTCAATACCAAGACTGCGCCGAAGAGCACGAACAACAAATGCCACGTGCCTTTTACGATTATTTGTTCGATGCGTTGTTGCTAAAATTAGAAATTTGCATCCGACAAAACGACATGCCTGGCGCCACACAATGTATCAAAGCGGCAGAGAACCTCAAAACAACGCATTCGTACTCAATGTATTACGATTTTGGTTTGCTGTTTATGAACTACGACCTACCTCAACGCGCCCTAACCTATTGCTTAAAAGCTTGCCGTGCATACCCTAACGACAAAGAATCGTGGGGATTGTTGAGCCATGTGTACCTGCTGTTAGGCAATACTGCCAAATCCATCAAAGCATTGGAGCACCTTATTGACATCGACCCTTATTCGGTCAATGCTTGGTGCAAATTAGGGGCAATTTATTGCGATACACAACAATACATTGAGGCAGAAAAGGCATTCCGCTACGCCCTTAGCATCGACGAAAAGCATGCCGAAACATGGTACTATTACGGTGTATTGAGCATGAGTACATCGGCCTACCAAAAAGCCATCGAATATTTTTCGGGCTGTCAACAATTGGGTTACAACGAACTCAAATGCGAATTAAGCATTGCCATTTGCGAAAGAAAATTAAAGCAACTAGAAGCCTCGGTTAATCGATTGGCCGTTATGCATCAAAATTATCCGCACTTAATTGATGTAAAAATGGAGTACGGTTTGTCGTTGCTAGAAGATCAACAGCATACCAAGGCCATCAAAATATTTGAACAAATACACGAACCTGGCTACGTTATCGAAGCCTGGAAATCGCTGTCGCGCTTGTTCTTTGAAATTGGCAACTTATACATTGCTACCGAATATGCACAAAAAGTGCACAGCATTGACCAATCGCCCGCTTGGAACATTTGGTTGGGCTACCTGTATGTGCAAAACGACGAACCTGAAAAAGGATTGGAACTCTTCTTGGCTGCCAAGGAAATAGATGCCACCTTTCCTACCCTCGATTTAAACATTGCACTCACCTACCAATTGATGGGTAACAAAGAACAGCAAACCAAATATTTCCAATTGGCCATGGAGAACGACCCCGACACCATGGCGCAGTTTATGAAAGATAACCGCGATTACATTTACAAAAACCTGGATAATCCTTTATTTAATAACGAATAAACCAACATGAAAAAAACTTTCTTATTATTGATTTCCCTATTCCTAGTAAGCGTATTGTACGCCAACACACCCGATAGCACTGCAGTAGCAGAACCTAGCATTATTCAGGTGGTAGAAAAATGGTACGAAGAAAACATGAACTACGGCACCATTACGGCACTTATGGCGGTAGAAAGTTCTTTCATACCTTTCCCATCAGAAATTGTGATTCCTCCTGCTGCGTACATTGCTAGCAAACCCGGCTCTGACCTTAATATCTTTTTAGTGGTTCTTTTTGGTACCCTTGGTGCCCTTATTGGAGCCTTTATCAACTACTATTTGGCATTGTGGTTGGGCAGACCCATTATTTACAAATTTGCCGATAGCAAATTGGGACACTTATGTCTGTTAAGCAAAGAAAAAATAGAGACCGCAGAAAATTACTTTAGAGAAAACGGGAAAACCTCTACCCTGGTGGGCAGATTGATTCCAGCCGTTAGGCAACTTATCTCGATTCCAGCAGGTTTGGCACGCATGAACGTATGGCACTTTGCCTTGTTTACTACCATTGGTGCTGGCTTATGGAACAGCGTATTGGCCTTATTAGGCTACTTGGCACAAGGTCAGCAAGACCTTATCGAACAATACAGCCATGAATTATCCATTATTGTGCTGGCTCTATTGGGAGTTGTTATCCTTTACTTTATCATCAAGAAACTATGCCTACAACGAAAAAAATAATCACCAAAGAATACGGCATCATTGGACATCCCCTAGGGCACTCGTATTCGCCTACTTTTTTCAACGAAAAGTTTGCCGAAAAAGGGATTAAGTCGCAGTATTTGGCCTTTGATATCGATAGCATTGAAAAGTTCCCTGCTATTGTAAAAGAACACCCACTGATTCGTGGTTTCAACGTTACGATTCCCTACAAGCAGGCTATCATGCCGTATTTAGACGAAATTGACCCCAATGCAAAAGCCATTGGCGCCGTGAATGTAGTAAAAGTAGAACAAAGAGACGGCAAACCCTATTTAATTGGTTACAATACCGATTGGTACGGTTTTACCCGTTCACTCACTCCACACCTAAAACCCTGGCACAACCAAGCCTTGGTATTGGGTACAGGCGGAGCGTCTAAAGCCATTACCTACGCCTTGCAACAGCTGGGCATTAGCTACAAGTTGGCATCGCGCACGCCCAAAGACGATCAATTCTCGTACCAAGACTTCACCCAAGAAACCATGGACGATTACACCATTATCATTAACACTACGCCCGTAGGAACCTTTCCACATACCAGGGAATGTCCCAACATCCCCTACGAGTTAGTCAATGAGAAGCACTTGGTGTACGACTTGATTTACAACCCTGTTCGCACCTTGTTCTTGCAACAAGCAGAAATGAAAAGAGCCACCACGTGTAACGGATGGCCCATGTTTGTGTATCAAGCCCTACGCTCCTACCAAATTTGGGAAGGCGTCAAATGGACCCACGAGTTTTAAGGATTGAACTTTAATGCTTCGCCTTTGTTGGTTTCGTCGATAATGCCGTTTGCATATACGGGGCGACCGTTTACAAAGGTGTAAGCAACCGATACGGGCAGCGTCATGCCCTCGTAAGGAGACCAACCGCATTTTGATAGTACATCGGATGCGGTTATTTCTTTTTTATCACTACGACGCACAACCACCAAGTCGGCTTTGTAGCCTTTGCGTATAAAGCCACGTTTTTCCATGCGGTACAAACGGGCTGGATTGTGGCACATTTTTTCTACCACTTGCTCTACGCTTAACACCCCTTGTTTGGCCAAAGTTAGCATCAATGGCAACGAATACTGAATGCTGGGCATACCCGATACAGCCGTTAGGGCATTGCCCTCTTTTTGCGATAGCAAATGGGGAGCATGATCGGTACCGATTACATCTATTCTATTGGTAGCCACCGCCTTGAGCAAGGCATTTTTATCGGTCGATAATTTTATTGCAGGATTGCATTTAATGCGTGCCCCCAACGTTTCAAAGTGCGAGGCATCGAATAGCAAGTATTGTGGACACGTTTCGGCCGTAATCAATTTATCGGTCAAAGGTTTGTCTTCAAACAAGGCCAATTCTTTTTCGGTACTGATGTGCATAACGTGCAAGCGAGTGCCGTATTTGCGCGCCATGTTTACTGCCCAAGCGGTCGATTTAAAGCAAGCTTCGTGCGAACGGATTTGCGGATGAAGCGACACTGGCAAATCTTCGCCGTATTGCTGTTTGAGTTTTGCCACATTGGCAGCAATAATGGCATTATCTTCGGCATGCACCGCCACCAAGGCTTTTACTTTGCTAAAGATGGCCGTCATGGCATCGTTGCTATCTACCAATAAATTGCCTGTGGATGAACCTATAAACAATTTAATGCCACAAACCGCCGTTGGATCGGCAGCCAAAACATCATCTAAATTGGTATTGGTAGCACCTAAATAGCAGCTGTAGTTTACCAACGATTTTTCGCCTATCATGGTCATTTTATCGTTCCATGCTGCTAGCGATATGGTAGCAGGGTTGGTATTGGGCATATCCATTACCGAGGTTACCCCGCCTGCCAACGCCGCTTTGCTTTCGGTGTAAAAATCGGCCTTTTCGGTCATACCTGGGTCACGAAAATGCACGTGATCATCTATCACCCCTGGCATTACCCAACAATCGGACGCATCTATCACCTGAGTTGCCTTTTCGCGTACCGAAGCAGGTGCTTCACCCTTAAAGATACTATCAATGGTATCGTTTTTAATCAAAACCGCACCTTTTATAATGCGGCCTTCGTTTACTATATGTGCGTTTTCTATTAAATACATTGTTTAATTGTTTAGACGAATGACTTTCGACTTTGGACTTTCGACTATTGACCTTTCTGTGGGTACTTTCTAAATAGCGAACGCCACTTTAATTTTATCACCCCTAATAGCGCTTCGCTAAAGATGCCGCCACTCATTTTAGACGTACCCAACTCGCGGTTAACAAAAATAATGGGCACCTCTTTAATTTTGAATCCACACTTGTAAGCCGTAAACTTCATTTCAATTTGGAATGCATAGCCTACAAACTTAATTCTATCCAACTCAATGGTTTCCAGTACTTTACGAGAGTAGCACACAAAACCAGCCGTGGTATCGGCCACCGGAATACCCGTTACAAAACGCACGTATTTAGAGGCGAAGTAAGACATGAGCACACGACCCATGGGCCAGTTTACCACGTTCACTCCCGATACGTAACGCGAACCTACCGAAACATCGGCACCCTCTTCGGCACAAGCCTTGTAAAGGCGCACCAAATCGTTTGGATTGTGCGAAAAGTCAGCATCCATTTCAAAAATATAGTCGTATTGATGCGCTATAGCCCATTCAAAGCCCGCGATATAAGCCCTGCCTAAACCTTGTTTACCAGGACGCTCCAACAAATGAAGATTCGCAGTAAACTCTTTCTGAAGATTTTTTACGATACCAGCAGTGCCATCGGGCGAATTATCGTCAATTACCAACACATCAAACGCCACGGGCAACGCAAACACGGCTCTAATTATCGCCTCTATGTTTTCCTTTTCGTTGTAGGTAGGAATCAGTACTAGATTCTTATGCATAATGTTTTGTCTTTACTAACACACAAACTTACAGAAAAAAATCGATTTTTCCACCAGATTAAGAAAATTTAGGGCTCAATATCTTCAAAAGAGTGCTTTATTTGGTTTACTTCATGAATGAGTTGTGCATGAGTAGGCAAATACAATTGATATTGATTGGCATGTATCGTTTTGTTGTCCTCTGGTAATGACATCTTTACAACCGTGTCGTTTTTACAGGTTCCAAGTAGAATGCCTATTGTAGGATTCTCTTCTGGCAATTTTTCTTTCCTATCATAGTAATTGACATACATTTGCAGTTGACCCAAATCTTGATGCGTCAATTTCCCTGTTTTTAATTCCACGACTACAAAACACCTTAGTAATCTATTATATAAAACTAAATCTGCAAAGAACTCATCATCCTCTAGCAGAATCCTCTTTTGACGAGCCACAAAACTAAATCCACTACCCATTTCAAGTAAAAATTCTGTTAGATGAGTAATAATGGCACTTTCTAAATCTTTTTCATAATACGTAGCTTTACGCTCCAATCCTAAAAATTCTAATACCATTGGTTCTTTCAAGACCTCTTGAGGAGTCTGTGGGATACGCTCCTTTCTAGCTATTGCTAGTACTGACTCTTTATCATTACTAAGCAATAAACGTTCATAAAGTTGAGCATTTATTTGACGTTCTGTTTCGCGAGCAGTCCAAGCGTTATTAACCGATTCTAACTCGTAAAATTCGCGTTTAAACACATCACTTATCTGTATTAGAAGCCTGTATTGAGTCCAGTTTAATTGCGAACGCAGTGCGTTCGCAATTGGATACGTTCTATAAAACTGACGACTAAGTTCTAATTGACGCACACCAAACCCACTACCATATTCGGGCATAATAGTTTTTGAAAGCTTCTTAATTAAATAGGTCCCGTAGTCTGCACGTTCCTTACCCAGTTGTTCTTCCTCAAAGATTCGCCGCCCTATATCCCAATACATTCTGACACGACAGGTATCTACACTACGTATAGCACGCTCTCGCGCACCTTCAATAATGTTTCTTACATCATTAATAAATTCTTTTCGGATGTTTTCTAAAGGTTGTTGAACTTGTTGCAACGCATGGTTGCCTTTTGAAAGTTTTTGATTCATAAAGACTAAAAATTAAGATGAATAAAAATTGTTGATTGTTGTACGTCAATCGTTGCTAGTAGACAATCGTTGACGTTTTAGCAATGCACCTTACCCATTATCTCCTCTGGGGTAATGGAGTTCATCTGCATAACCGCACAAAGTTTCTTGCCTAGGTCTTTTATCGAGGCTCCTACATGGTAAACCTTATCGTCGATAATCAGAAATCGATCGTGCGATTTCTTACTAATATAAACCTCAACTGCGGGATATTGTGCATTATGCTTTTCTAAATCGAGCGAGAACTGCTCGCTTATTTTGTAGGTATAAATTTCGGCTGAAACCTCTTGTTTTCGTTTAGAAAGAAGCGTTAAAACAGAAGCATCCACGTAATTATCAATTACAACAATACGTTTTTGAGCCGATTCAATTAACTGCGACATTAGGACATGAGCATCGAACAGTTGGTTTTCATAGAAAACGCCCTCCACTGGTGGCAACGAGGTTCGAACAAAGAAATCAACTTTATCTTCATTATCGCTTAAACGTCTATCAAATTCTGCAAATTTTCTATCTATTTTATCTTCAATATGATTTAAACGTGCATTTATAGTATATCCTTTTAACAGATATTCCTTTAACACCTTATTTGCCCATTGACGAAATTGAACACCTTGACTACTTTTTACACGATAGCCAACAGAGATTATAACATCTAAATTATAATATTCCACCTCCACAACTTGAGCAAATCCTTCTCTACGACCATATTTCTTGGTAGTCGCAAATTTTGCGACTACCAAGAAATTAGCCAACTCCTCTTTTAACGCATTATTGATATGTTTTCCTATTGTTTTAACATCGCGTCCAAAGAGTTCGGCTATTTGTTGTCTATTTAACCACACCGTTTCGTTTTCCAAACGAACCTCAAGACTAATTGTCTCGTTGGGATGGTAAAGAACAATTTGATTCTGATTTGAATTTTGTACAGACGATGGTGCACCGCCCACATTGGAAAGTTTTTGATTCATAAAGATTAAAA
>CAJGDW010000006.1 GCA_904502115.1 Paludibacteraceae bacterium
ATTCTTTTTCGATAGCATCAGCCTGTTTTGTACGACTATAATACACGATGCGCATACCCATGGCTAAAGCACGTTTAGCTACCGCCTTTCCAATTCTTCCAAAACCGATAATGCCCAAGGTTTTGCCATAAACATCCATGCCTATATTTTCTAATACACCCCATTTTTCTTGTTTTTGTTGCATGGCTACATGTGAACGTGTTATACCGCGTGCCAAATCGAGCAACAGTGCTATGGTAAGCTCGGCAGTAGGTTCTGTCACCACATCGGGCGTATTACATACGGTTATGCCCAAACGAGTTGCTGCATCTACATCAATATTGTTATAGCCAACGCCTACATTCGATACTACTTTTAGGTTTTTGCCAAGCGAAAGCAAATGGGCAGAGACAGGGGTATTAAACATTGAAATAAAGGCATCACAAGTAGGTAATAAAGAAGCTAATTCTTCCGATGAAAACGCACCTTTTTGTGGTTTTATAAGTTGAAATTTGGTAGACGCTGGGAGCAAGAATGATTCTGGAAACAAAGCGTGCGCTATCAATATCTTTTTCATAGGCTTAAAAACTTTTACGCAAACGAGCAACAGGAAGACCTAACTGCTCACGGTATTTGGCAACGGTTCTGCGGGCGATAGGATAGCCTTTTTGTTGCAACATTTCACATAACTTCTCATCGGGAAGGGGATGTTTCTTGTCTTCGGCATCGATCATTTCTTTCAGCAAGGTCTTGATTTCGCGCGTTGATACCTCTTCGCCCGAATCGGTAACCATACCCTCCGAAAAGAAATATTTTAAGGGGAAGATACCAAAATTGGTTTGAATGTATTTGTTGCCCACTGCACGCGACACGGTAGAGATTTCGTAATGCGATAAATTGGCAATATCTTTCATGGTCATGGGCTTGAGCAAAGCCTCGCCACCTTGCTGAAAGAAAGTTGCTTGATAATCAATAATCGCTTTCATAATGGTGAGCAACGTGGCTTCGCGCTGACGAACAGCATCGATAAACGATTTGGCCCTATCCAACTTTTGTTTGGCAAACTGAACAACTGCTTTTCTATCGGGTGTACGGTTGTTGGCATTGCCCGAAAAATCTTGAAATAATTGCACATACGAAGCACCCACTTTTAACGATGGAATAGACTGATTGTTAAGCTGAAGCTGTCCGGTTTCGCAGTCGTATAAAAAGTCGGGGGTCACCACATTGTTTGCTTCAAAACCCACCGCACTAAAGCCATTGCTGGGGTGTGGATTAAGGCGTGTAATCTCTTGAATGGCATCGCGCATTTCATCGTCCGATAGTTGCAACTGTGTTTGCACCTTGTCGTAGTGACGTTGCGCAAACAAATCATAACATTCTTCGAGTATGCGCATGGCATTATCGATGGAATCGGTAAAAGGTTTGCGCTCCAACTGCAACAACAAACACTCATCGAGCGAACGCGCTCCCACTCCGGCAGGCTCTAAGCTTTGCACATCGGTCAATGCCTCAAACATATCCGTTTCGGTGGTCTGCTCGCTGTATTGCAGATTATAGTCGACCGTTAGCAAACTGATTTCACGGTTCAGATAACCTTTTTCGTCTAAATTGCCAATGATGTACTCGCCCATTTGCAAACGTGTCTCGGGCAAATCGAGCATACGCAATTGCTCTATCAGACTGCCTGCAAAATCCGTTTCTTCTGAATAGTTGGTATAAACAAAATCGGCAGCATCGCTTGCCACAGCAGGGCCTTCGTAGTAGACATCGTCTCCCTCGTCGTCCGATAAGTATTCATCCAGTTGTGAAACATCAATATCACCTGTCAATTCTTCCATTTTATCGATTTCATCGACAGTTTCGTCATCATTTGCACCGGTTTCCAAATCGGTATCTTCTACCCCTTCTTCCAATGCTGGATTATCTTCCAATTCGTGTCGAATGCGATCTTCCAGTTCCAAAAGGGGACATTCTAACAACCCTATCACCAACAATTGTTGGGGCGATAAGGTTTGTTTGAGTTGTTGTTGTAAGATTTGTTTTTGAGACATGGGGTAAAGTTAGTCATTTTTTTGTATTTTTGAGCCACCATGCGTCAATTTGGATTACATAGCAACCGATTTTGGGCAATTCTAACCTTCTGGATAGGCATTGCTGCTTGCACATGGGCGCTTAATACGCAAGTGTATATGCAAATCAACGCCCAATTGAGCAGTGGCGATGTGCAAGGAGGCATCGAACAAATTGAAAAACAAATCAAAAAAGAAAAAAAAGAAGCGCAGTGGTATTGGTTATTGGACGATGTTTACCAGGCGCAAAACAACACGCCTGCACGCATTGACAACCTAGAAAGAGCTTTGCGCGTAAAAAAACTCTCCGAAAAAGAGGGCACCATTTATCGGTTGGGCAATGCTTACTTTGACGATGGCAACTACCAAAAGGCCAAAGCAACCTATGCAACCCTACCTACATCGGGCATACAACAACGGGCATTAAAAGCCTGCGACATAGCAGACAGCTTGCGAAATCACCCTGTAGAAAGCGATCGCATCGGCATGGGTGATAGCATAAACCTGCCTTACGACAACATTTGGCCCAGTTTAACCGCCAACGGCAACTTTTTTTGCAGCACAGTAGTGCTAGGCAAACGAGGCTTTGTGGGCAACACCTTACAACTGCAAGAAGACATCTACATTAGTCGCAAAAAGAACGGTATATGGCAAGGGGCAGAAGCACTGCCTTATCCCATCAATACCGAGCACAACGAGGGTTCTCCCTGTTTTTCGGCCGATGGAAAGTACTTGTTTTTTGTACGATGTGGCGATAGAAGTGGCATGGGGAGTTGCGATATCTACTATTCTATCAACCAAAAAGGCAAATGGAGCAGGCCCATTTTAGCACCTGCACCGCTTAATAGTAAGCATTGGGAGAGCACTCCTTGCATTAGCGCCTCTGGAAAAGAAATTTACTTTGCTAGCAACCGCCCAGGCGGCAAAGGGAAAAAAGATATTTGGGTATGCCAAATTGTTCCCAACAACGACGGAACGTTGCAATTTATCAACCCGCAAAACGCAGGCGATTCCATCAACACGCCCTACGATGAAATATCGCCATTCTTGCATGCCAACGACAGTACCTTGTATTTTTCGAGCAACGGACATTTCGGCATGGGGCGTTTGGATGTTTTTTACAGCAATCGACTCGCTGAAAATCAATGGAGTAAACCTTGCAACATGGGGTACCCCATCAATACCCATGCCGACGAAATGGGTTGGATGGTAAGCCCCGACGGCGAAACCGCTTACATGGCTGCAGACAGCAGTTTAACAGGCGTATCGCACAAAATAATTTACCAAATAAGCCTTCCTAAATCGGTGCAACCCACCCCTACCACACCTCAGCAATTATGGGATATCCAAAAAGCATTTACCCTGCACCACATTTACTTTGACTTTGACCAAGCCACCCTTAAAGCAGAATCGGAAAGCGAATTGAACCAGCTAGTAAACTTGATTCAGGACCACCCCGAAAAAGTATTTACCATTACGGGGCACACCGACAACGTGGGTAACGAGGCCTATAACCTAGAACTTTCGCAAAAAAGAGCCGATAGCGTAGTGCAATACCTAATTGAAAAAGGCATTGACCCCTCTCGCCTTGTTAGCAAAGGCATGGGCAGTAGCCAACCCACCGAAAGCAACGATACCGAATGGGGACGGGCTAAAAACAGACGCATTGAAGTGAGCGCCCAATAGCATCATTGAAAAGACAAATAAGGCGCAATGCGTTGAATAAAATCGGAGGTTACATCGCGGTCTATTACCAAATCCTTAATACCATTGTAACGTTGGTTAGGTTGTTTTAATCGGTTATCGAACAACGACTTAGCCTGAAAATATCGAATGTAAGGATGGCGCTTGAGCGCATCTATAGAAAGTTGATTGATGTACAATTTTTGCACTTGAGTAGTATCCACCCACACTTGCGCCTCTATCTTATTATACGTAGTTTGCGAGAAATGATATACTTCCAATAATTGCTCCTTGCTGTAAAATCCTCCCAACTTACTTCGGTAATTCACAATCATTTTGGCATAGCCACTTCCTATGCCCCGTAACTGTTTTAACAACGTAGTATCGGCTGTATTTAACTCGACCATTTGATCTGTTTTGACTTGTTTGACAAATGGACGAACAGGCGATGCTAACGAATCGCTGTAGAAAGGATTGTTTTTCTCGGTGAAATGGGCATTTTCTGAAGTTTCTTGCGCAAGTACTACACGTACAATCAGCAAGATAAAAACAAGCAGTAATAGCAGTAACGTTCCGCGTTTTTCGCTCTGCGTTACAAAGAAGATAGTATTCCAACGCATAAAAAAGAATTAAGAGTTTTATTGATTTTTTATTAAACTACCAACAGTCTATATCGACATAGACTGTTGATAGCCTTATGATGGTCTTACGGTTTATCCGAAAACGGTAAACAAGAATACGGCAAAGATACAAGCAGGCACAAAGAAGCGCATCATGTAAATGTATCCTTTGATGAACAAATGTGCCTTAGGATGTTTAATACGTAACTCGGTGGCTACAATGCGTTTATCCAAGAACCATCCCACAAAGATGGAAATAAAGAATCCGCCAACAGGCAACAAGATAGATGCTGTAAAGAAGTCGAGCGCATCGAAGATGGTTTTACCAAAGATGGTCAAACTGCTTAACTTGCCAAACGACAAAGAAGCAAATACACCCAACACGCAAACCAAAGCCGCTACCAAGAAAGAGGATTTTTTACGACTCATAGAGGTGTTTTCGTATAGGTAAGCGGTTACTACCTCGTGCAACGAAATAAGCGATGTTAAAGCGGCAATGAACAATAAAGCATAGAATAGAATTGCCCACAAAATACCTACGGGCATTTGTTGGAACACATTGGGCAATACTTTAAACACCAAACTAGGACCTTGTTCGGGTTGCATACCAAAAGAGAATACGGCAGGGAAAATAACTACAGCCGAAATAACAGCCACCATGGCATCGATCGAAACTACTTGCGCTGCTATTTTAGGCAATTTAACGTCTTTCTTGAAATAAGACGAGTAAGTAATCAAACATCCCATGCCCAAACTAAGCGAGAAAAAGGTTTGCCCCATGGCCGTTAAAACCGAAACAGGTGTTAGTTTTGACAAATCGGGTTTAAACAAAAAGGTTAATCCTTCTGAGGCTGCAGGCAAGAAGAACGAATTAACCATCATTACCAATAAGATAAGGAAGAATATGGGCATTAAAATGTTAGAGGCTTTTTCGATACCGCCGCTAACACCTTTTGATACAACAAAGTGAGAAACGAACATCACAATTACCATCCATATCAGAGGCAAATAAGGATGCGAAGCAAATTGGTCAAACATTTGACCGTATTGTTCGGTGGTTAAGCCACTTAAACTGCCCATACAGGCTTGCATCAAGTATTCGAGCGTCCAACCTACTACTACAGCGTAGTATCCCATGATGAGAAAACCGGCCAAAACGCCACTGTAACCAATCCAATGCCATTTGGTTTTGGGGGCTAATTTCTTAAAGGAGTCAACAGCATTGGCTTGCGAGTGTCTACCCACAATAAATTCGGCTATCACACCTGGAATACCCAACAAAAGTAATGCCAATACGTACACCAACAAAAAGGCGCCACCACCATTTTCGCCAACCACGTAAGGGAAACGCCATACATTACCCAAACCAACGGCTGTGCCTACAGTAGCCAACAAGACACCAATTTTTGATGCAAAATTTCCACGGTTTTCTGTTTTCATAATTGGAACGATATTTTTTTATAAATTGTTGCAAATATAGGCATTTTTTGCACAATTTCTAACCGAGCAGGCTTTTTTACTGCTTTCATGCAAAATAATTCATCTTTTATACCCTAAAATAGGAATAAAATGTATAATTTTGCAAAATTATAGAATATTTATTCATATAATATACATTATGAAGAATAAAACAGAGCGATTACATGCCATAAAAGAATTGATTACGCAACAATCCATTGGTAATCAAGACGAGCTCCTTTTATTGCTAAAGGAAAAGGGATACCATTTGACACAAGCAACCTTGTCGCGCGACTTAAAACAATTAAAGATAACCAAAATGCCCAACGACATGGGTGAATATAGGTATACCCTGCCTCATTCCATGTATTCGAACAACAAACCCAGCGAAACCAAAATTATTGGCCATAACTCGTTGGAGTTTTCGGGTCAGTTAGCAGTGATAAAAACCCGTTCTGGTTATGCCGGAGGCATTGCTGCCGAGATTGACGAGCACGCATCGGATGCCATTTTGGGCACTATTGCAGGCGATGATACCATATTGATTATTCCCAGAGAAGGATTTAATCGAGAAGAAATTACCGCCATATTATCGACTGTCATTGAAAATTTATAATTTTGTACTGAAAAATAAGAAGAGAAATGAAACCCGAGGACGTTAAAATCATTATTGCCGACGAAAGCCACATCAGCTACGTCGATACGATTTTATCTACCATCGAAGCGGCTGCTAAAGTACGTGGCACTGGTATTGCCAAACGTGACCCTGAATACATCAAAAAGAAAATACGCGAGGGGAAAGCAGTAATTGCACTGTACGGAGATGAGTTTGCTGGATTCAGCTACATAGAAACATGGGGTAACAAAGAGTATGTTACCACATCGGGGTTAATTGTACCCGAAAAATTCAGGGGAATGGGGCTTGCTAGACGCATCAAGCACCAAACCTTTAGTTTAGCACGCAAACGCTGGCCCGAAGCCAAAATTTTTAGTTTGACATCGGGGGCTGCCGTAATGAAACTAAACACGGCATTGGGTTACCTGCCTGTTACCTTTGCCGACCTAACCGACGACGAAGATTTCTGGAAAGGATGCCAAGGCTGCATTAACTACGATGTGTTGCAACGCACGGGTCGTAGATATTGTATTTGCACTGGTATGCTTTTTGATCCCAAACAAAAAATGTGTACCGATGCTGCCAAACGCGAACTTAGCAGCGATCAACCCAAAGGCTTCTTTGCGAAGCTGAAAGACTTATTTAGCTAAAATGTAGCTAGTCAATTGTCGCCAGTGGCAAGAGCGACAACTCGCAGAGCGAATAGCAAGAAATAAATTAAAAAATAGATTATATGGAAAAGAAAAAAGTAGTAGTGGCATTTAGCGGTGGTTTGGATACCTCGTACACCGTTATGTATTTGGCCAAAGAAAAAGGATATGAGGTTTATGCTGCGTGTGCCAACACCGGTGGTTTTAGTGCAGAACAACTAAAACAAAACGAAGAAAATGCTTATAAATTGGGAGCAAAAGAATATGTTACCCTAGACGTAACACGTGAATATTACGACAAGAGCATCCGTTACATGGTATACGGAAACGTTTTGCGTAACAACTGCTACCCTATTTCGGTATCGTCGGAACGTATTTTCCAAGCCATGGCCATTGCACGTTATGCCAACGAAATTGGCGCTTCTGCTATTGCACACGGTTCTACAGGCGCTGGCAACGACCAAATTCGTTTTGACATGACTTTCTTGGTTATGGCTCCTGGCGTAGAAATTATCACCCTAACACGCGATGGCAACTTGACTCGCCAAGAAGAGGTAGATTACCTAAACCAAAACGGTTATTTTGCTGATTTTACCAAACTAAAATATTCGTACAACGTAGGTTTGTGGGGTACCTCTATTTGCGGTGGCGAAATTTTGGATTCTACCCAAGGGTTGCCCGAATGCGCTTACCTAAAACACGCTACCAAAGAAGGTCCTGAATTGCTAAAATTGGGCTTTGAAAAAGGCGAACTAACCTCGGTAAACGGCACTAAATACGACGACCCCATTGTAGCCATTCAAAAAGTAGAAGAAATTGGTGCTGCATACGGCATTGGTCGCGATTGCCACGTAGGCGATACCATTATTGGTATTAAAGGACGTGTAGGCTTTGAAGCAGCTGCTCCTATGTTGATTATTGGCGCTCACCGTTTCTTGGAAAAATACACCTTGAGCAAATGGCAACAATATTGGAAAGACCAAGTAGCTAACTGGTACGGTATGTTCTTGCACGAAAGTCAATACCTAGAACCCGTTATGCAAGACATCGAAGCCATGCTAGAAAGCAGTCAACGCAATGTAACTGGCGAGGTTACCCTAGAACTTCGTCCACTTATGTTCCAAACCATTGGTGTGGATTCTCCTAACGATTTGGTTAAAAACAAATTGGGCGAATACGGCGAAACGGCCAAAGCTTGGTCGTCTGACGATGCTAAAGGCTTTATTAAAGTATCGGCTACCGCTTTGCGTGCTTACTACCTAGCACACCCAGACGAACGTAAATAAAATAGTCGAAGGTCAAAAGTCGAAAGTCAGTGCAAGGTGAGCGCAATCAAGCTCGCTTGAATTGCCGAACCGCAGCCTGACTTCATGAGAGAAGCGAATAAAGTCGAAACTTGAAGGTCGACTAAACGACTTAACAACAAAACAACTAAACATCAATAAAAAATGATAAAAGTAGGTATTGTAGGGGGAGCTGGTTATACAGCTGGCGAATTGTTGCGCATTTTGCTCAACCACCCCGAAGCAAACATTACATTTGTAAATAGTACCAGCAACGCTGGCAATAAACTATACGATGTGCACGAAGGCTTGTACGGCGAAACAGAAATGACGTTTACCGATATGTTGCCTTTGGACGAAATTGATGTGCTTTTCATCTGTTCAGGACACGGCGATAGCAAAAAATTCTTAGAAGCCAACGAAGTGCCTGAGAACGTAAAAATCATTGACCTATCGCAAGATTTTCGCGATGAATCCAATGGTTTTGTGTACGGGTTGCCCGAATTGAACAAGGAGCGCATTATGAATGCTACCAAAATTGCCAACCCTGGTTGTTTTGCTACTGGCATTCAATTGGGATTGCTTCCTTTGGCAGCCAATGGTTTGCTAAAAGGCGAAGTACACACCAACGGCATTACCGGATCGACAGGTGCAGGTGTTAAACCTGGCCCTACCTCGCACTTTAGTTGGCGTAACAACAACATTTCTATTTACAAGGCGTTTAACCACCAACACCTAAAAGAAATCAACCAATCGCTTAAACAATTGCAACCCGACTTTGACCACGCCATCAACTTTATTCCTGTAAGGGGTAACTTTTCGCGCGGTATTTTTGTAAGCAGTTACATTGATTGCGATTTGGAACTAAGCGAATTGCGCAAATTATATGCAGATTACTATCAAGATGCTGCATTTACCTTTATGATTGAATCGAATCCAGACCTAAAACAAGTGGTAAATACCAACAAAGTATTGATTCATTTGGAAAAATACGGCAACAAATTGTTGATTTTATCGGTTATTGACAACTTGCTTAAAGGTGCATCGGGACAAGCCGTTCAAAACATGAACTTAATTTTTGGTTTGCCCGAAACCATGGGTCTACAACTAAAAAGTAGCGCATTCTAATGCCTACATCACCATTTATTTAAGAAAAAGATATGAACCTATTTGATGTCTATCCACTTTTTCCCATTGAGATTGTACAAGGAAAAGGTTGCAACGTTTACGACAAAGAAGGTACCGAATACCTTGATTTATACGGTGGTCACGCTGTTATTTCGGTAGGACATGCTCATCCAACCTATGTAAAAGCCATTTCGGAACAAGTAGCTAAATTGGGATTTTACTCCAATTCGGTTATCAACTCGTTGCAACAACAATTGGCAGAAAAATTAGGAAAAATAAGCGGTTACGAAAATTATTCACTATTTTTGGTCAATTCGGGTGCAGAGGCCAACGAAAATGCCCTAAAACTAGCTTCGTTCCACAACGGAAAGAACAGGGTTTTATCGTTCAAACAATCGTTCCATGGACGTACATCGGCAGCTGTTAAAGTAACCGATATTCCTAAATACGTAGCGCCCGTTAACGATGGGTTGGATGTTACTTTTGTAGCCCTTAACGATATTGAGGCAGTACGTCGCGAATTGCAAACAAGTACCTATTCGTCGGTTATTATTGAGGGCATACAAGGTATTGGTGGTATTCAAGTACCTCAAACCGAATTTATGCAACAATTGCGCGAAATTTGTACCGAAACCCAGACGGTTTTGATTTTGGACGAAATCCAATCGGGTTACGGTCGTAGCGGTAAATTCTTTGCACACCAATATTACGGTATTCAACCCGATATTATTACGGTTGCCAAAGGCATTTGCAATGGTTTCCCCATGTCGGGCATGCTAATTAGCCCTATGTTTACACCCGTATACGGTCAGCTAGGAACTACCTTTGGTGGCAATCACCTAGGTTGTGCGGCTGCTATTGCGGTATTGGACATCATGGAAGAAGAAAAATTGGTGGACAACGCTGCCAAAGTAGGTGCTTTCTTGCTAGAAGAATTGAAAAAAATAGACGGCATCAAAGAAATTAGAGGCAATGGTTTGATGATTGGCATGGAATTTGAACAACCCATTAAAGAAATCAGAACCAAATTGTTGTTTGCACAAAAGGTATTTACTGGGGTTGCAGGCACACATACCATTCGTTTGTTGCCTCCTTTGTGCTTGAGCATGGAACAAGCTGCCGACTTTATTGAACGACTTAAAAAATGCATTTAATACCATAAAAAGATGAAAACAATAGCCATCATTGGAGCAGGTAATATGGGTGGTGCTATTGCACGTGGTTTAACCCAAAGCAATTGCATTCAACAAATTACCGTTAGCGATATCAACCAAGATACCCTTAACGGGCTATCTAGTTACAACGCTGCCATTAAAACCGTTACCAACAATGCAGAAGCGGTTAAAGGAGCAGACATTGTTATATTGGCCGTAAAACCATGGTTGGTAAAAGACATTGTAGACGGCATCAAAGACAGCATGGATTACAGCAAACAAATGCTTATCTCAATTGCTGCAGGTGTGTCGCTAGACGACTTGTGCGCTTTATTGAGCAAGGACGGACAGTTGCCTACCTTGTTTAGGTTGATTCCCAATACGGCTATTGATGTATTGCAAAGTGTGAATACCATTGCAGCTCATAGCAATGCAACCGATGAGGACAAAGCCTTGGTTTGCGACATCTTTAACGGCATGGGTAAAACCTTCTTGGTTCCTGAAAATCAGCTAAATGCCTTGATGTCGTTATCGAGCTGTGGCATTGCCTACGCCTTTAGGTACATTAGAGCGGCCGTTGAAGGTGGCGTAGAAATGGGCATCTATCCTAAAGTGGCACAAGAGGTGGTGTTGCAAACCTTGCGTGGTGCGGTTGAGTTATTGGAAGCCAATGCTTCGCATCCAGAAGTTGAGATTGACAAGGTAACTACCCCTGGTGGCATTACCATTAAAGGATTGAACGAGATGGAAGCCAATGGTTTTACCAATGCCGTGATTAAAGGTTTGAAAGCGAGCCTAATAAAATAGTTAGGAGTTAGGAGTGAGGAGTGAGGAGTTAATAAATTAATAAAATATATAGTTAGAATTATGATGAAGGAAATTGCAGAACGCTTACGTGGTCTTCGTGATTCTATTGATTTGAGTACAGCCGAAATGGCTGAAAAAACAGGTATCGAAGTTGGAACATACGAGAGCTACGAAACAGGCGAGGTGGATATTCCAATGAACTATATCTGCCAACTTTCTCAAATATTCAAAGTGGATACATCTGTGTTGATTTCGGGCGACGAAGCACATGCACAAAGCTACTTTGTTACTCGTAAGGGAAGAGGTATTTCTGTGGAACGCAGCAAAGCCTACAAATACCGCGACTTGGCAGGTGGTTTTAAAAATGCCAAGGCTACCCCATTTTTGGTAACCGTAGAACCCAATGACAACCCTATTCACCTAAATACACACCCCGGACAAGAGTTTAACTTGATTGAAAAGGGTTCTCTTTTGCTAGAGATTGACGGAAAAGAGATTGTATTGGAAGAAGGTGATAGCATCTATTTTGATGCTACCAAACCACACGGAATGAAAGCATTAAATAATGAAAAGGCCCGTTTCTTGGCCATTATCCTATAAGAATATGTTAGAACGTTTTGTAGAGAAAACCAGTTTTACTTCGCAAGAAGATTTTGTAAAGAACCTAAAGATAAAAGCCCCCGAAAATTTTAATTTTGGGTACGATGTAGTAGATGCATGGGCGGCAGAAGCACCTAACAAACGTGCTATTTGTTGGACCAACGACAAAGGCGAACACATTGATTTTACCTACGCCGATTTGAAACGTGAAACCGACAAAACCGCTGCTTATTTTAAACAATTGGGCATTGGTAAAGGCGACATGGTTATGCTTATCTTGAAACGTCGCTTTGAATTCTGGTATTCGATTATTGCTCTGCACAAATTGGGTGCCGTAGTTATTCCTGCTACCCACTTATTGACCGAGAAAGATATTATTTACCGTTGCGAGGCTGCCGATATCAAAGCCATCGTAGCTGTAGGCGAAACGGTTGTGCTAGACCACATCAAAAATGCACTACCCAAATGTCCAAGCGTTAAAAACGTTATTTCGGTAGGCCCCGAAGTGTACGAAGGATTCGAAGATTTTACCAAAGGCATTGAAAATGCTCCTGCTTACGTACGCGAAGAGCATATCAACACCAACAACGACATCTCAATTATTTACTTTACATCGGGTACATCGGGCAACCCCAAAATGGTAGCGCACGATTTTACCTATCCATTGGGGCACATCGTTACGGGTAGTTACTGGCACAACCTACACGAAGAAAGTTTGCACCTTACCGTGGCAGATACCGGTTGGGGTAAAGCTGTATGGGGAAAATTGTATGGCCAAATGATTGCAGGTGCTTCTATCTTTGTGTACGATCACGAAAAATTCACTCCAGCCGATATGCTAAAAATGATAGAAACGTACAAAATCACTTCGTTCTGTGCGCCTCCTACCATTTTCCGCTTTATGATTCGTGAGGACTTGACCAAATACAATCTTTCTTCGCTAAAGTGGGCTACCATTGCAGGCGAAGCGCTTAACCCTAGTGTTTACCAAGAGTTCTACGAACTAACTGGCATTAAATTGCGCGAAGGTTTTGGCCAAACCGAAACCACCTGTACCGTGCTTACCACACCTTGGATGGAACCCAAACCCGGTTCGATGGGCAAACCCAACCCTGCTTACAACGTAGATATTGTGATGGGCGACGGACGCAGTGCCGAAGTAGGCGAACAAGGTGAAATTATTATTCGCATAGACGAAAACAACAAACCACACGGCTTGTTCTTAGGTTATTACAGAGACGAGGCTCGTACAAAAGAAGCCTACAACAATGGTGTTTACCACACAGGCGACGTAGCATGGAAAGACGAAGACGGCTATTTCTGGTTTGTAGGCAGAAACGACGACGTTATCAAATCGTCGGGTTACCGCATTGGACCTTTTGAAGTAGAAAGTGCCCTTATGTCGCACGATGCAGTAGTAGAATGCGCCATTACAGCTGTTCCAGACCCTATTCGTGGTCAAGTAGTGAAAGCTACCATTGTTTTGGCAGCATCGTACAAAGACAAAGCCGGTGACGAATTGATTAAAGAGTTGCAAGATTACGTAAAACGTATTACAGCTCCTTACAAATACCCTCGTATTATTGAATTTGTAGACGAATTGCCCAAAACCATTAGCGGTAAAATTCGCCGTGTTGAAATCAGACAAAAAGACAACCAATAAAAGCGATATGGAGGCTAAATTTAAACGTGTTGTAGTAAAAATTGGGAGCAATGTGCTAACGCAAGCCGATGGCACATTGGATACAGCGCGCATGGAGTCGCTTGTAAACCAAGTAGCACAACTGCATCAAGCAGGTGTAGAGGTCATTTTGGTATCGTCGGGTGCTGTAGCATCGGGCAGAAGCGAGATGAAATTGCAAAAAAAATTAGATCCAGTTTCGGCTCGACAATTGTTCTCGGCTGTAGGACAGGCCAAACTCATCAATCGCTACTACGAATTGTTTGCCAAACACAACATGGTATGTGGCCAAGTACTCACTACCAAGGAAAGTTTTGGCACACGCATCCAATACCTTACGCAAAAAGATTGCATTGGGGTAATGCTAGATAACAAGGTAGTGCCCATTGTGAACGAAAACGACACCATTTCGGTTACCGAGTTGATGTTTACCGACAACGATGAGCTATCGGGTCTTTTGGCGACCATGATGCAAGCAGAAGCCTTGATTATTTTGAGCAACATTGATGGTATTTACGACGGCGATCCCAATTTGCCTCAGTCAAAAGTAATTACCGAGATTGCTCCTAAACGCAACCTATCCAAGTACATACAAACGGGCAAATCGTCGTTTGGTAGAGGCGGTATGCTTACCAAATGTAACATTGCACGAAAAGTAGCAGAAGAAGGCATTACCGTTATGATTGCCAACGGTAAGCGAGAAGGTATTTTACTCGATTTAATCGATAAAAACAGCCAAGTTACCCACACCACTTTTATTGCGAACGAAAACGTAGCATCGGGCGTAAAAAAATGGATTGCTCACAGCGAAAGTTTTGCCAAAGGCAAGGTAATTGTTAACCAAGGTGCTGGTGAGGCATTGAGTACCGAAAAAGCGCACTCATTGCTTTTTATTGGTATTGTGGCCATAGAAGGAAACTTTGAAAAAGGCGATATCGTAAAAATTATGACCGAAGACGGCACCGAATTAGGGGTTGGCAAAGCGCAAATGGACAGCGTAAAAGCGACGGCTAACATCGGCAAAAAAGGCCTGCGTCCGTTTATTCATTACGACTACCTTTATTTAGATTAAGAAATAATAATTTTAATAATTTTCCACAAATTTACTATTAAAATACCGATAATCAATAGGTTATCGGTATTTTAATTAATGCTATGAAAACAATAAGAACTACTGTCATATTCCTCTTATTTCTTTTATTTAACAGCCTTTTATATGCTGAAATGGAATACAATTGGAGGGATTCTTTGTGCACTCACGAAGACTACTGGAGAGGAACTTTTAAATCCTCATATAATTCTCTGCAAGAAGCCGAAGATTCATTAATTATGTACTATTGCGATGGTTGGAAAAGATTTACTTATTTTGATGAATTCATCGATTTTTTGCACAAAGAACCTGCAACTATAGACTATAAGTTTGACAAATTATCTCGCAAACTTGAAGATGTTGAAATGCATTCATCTGAGGATGGAAATTTTAGAAGTTACCATTGGAATAATTTAACGGGCGGAACGTGTTATTTTTATACAACTGTTTACCAATATCGTAGTAACAATAAAGTACATACAATAGTTGGTTCTATGGAAAGGATACTTTCGCACGATACGTCTATTGATGAATTTGCAGATGAAGGAGATGGTATTTCCAAAATACATCAGTTTTACAATACTAAAGGAAAAATTGTATATATAATTGAGACTAACCGACCTGGCGGATCGAACTTTTTAGTATATGGCTTACAAGCTGTTACTATAGAAAATGACAGTATAGTGCCATATCCACTATTTAGGAATAAACCCAATAGAATAAGTTGGCAAGAAATTACGGATGTCAATCTTCATGAGAGTAGCGAAAACATCTATTTTGATAATGTAAGCGGCTACATGAATGCACATGACGGAAAAAGCATTACATGGGAAACTCAATACGACACAGAAACAAAGACACTTCGTATTCCTGTTATTAACAGAGAATTGGCACGAATAGATAAAAATGACTGTTACATCTTTGATGGAGATTATTTTTGGTATATTTCCAAGTAAATTGCGAATTATAAGTATATAAAGTACTGAAAGACAATAAGAAATATTTTGTTTAACTTTTATTTGGATATATAAGAATTTTGACTATTTTTGCGATAGTGAAATCGCATTATTTATAAATAAATTTAATTATGGAAAACGAAAAATTTGATTTTAAAGAATCTTTAAGCAAAGACTCTTTGAAAGGTCTTTTTAGCATGCCTAAAGCTGAGGATTTTGATCCCAAAACATTTGCATGGAAAAGCGCCGTTAAAAAAGCATTCTTTGGTTACCTTGGTGCTACCTTCTTTAATGGTTTCTTAGCTGTATTTATTACTTTATTGCTAGTAGCAATCTTTGGTTACGGCTATATCTTATCGCTTCTATTCTTGCCTATCCTTTTTGGCATCATCGCATTGGCAGGTTATATCTTCTATTTCCTTGGTATCAAAGAAATGAAAGACGTTGCTGCTGGTACTTCTTGGGAAAAACCAACCAACAATTTGTTTATTGGTGCTATTCTTGGTTTGGTTTCTGTTATCATTGATTTTATTCCTTTGATGGGTTGGTTAGCATCGATTCTTGCTATCGTAGGTTTTGTATTCTCTTTGCTTGCATACAACGAGTTACGCCAAGTAAAATCGAGCAGCAAACTTGCTAGTGGCGCAAAACTTTTGTTTATTGCATCTATTGTAGGCATTGCAGGCGCTGTATTCAGCATCATCATTGGTTGGGTTCCTGTAGTTAATGTCGTATTTGAGCTTCTATTCGGTCTTGCAACCTTAGTTCTAACCTTCTTTGGTTGGAAAGCTATCAGCGAATCTGAATTCAATCCAGCATAAGACACAATTATACAAAAGAAAAAAAGAAGAGTTCGATCGAACTCTTCTTTTTTCGTTTAGGGTATCCCCATAAAACACAAAAGGTAGTCACGCCTGACCACCTATTTGCTAACCTTAAAATCAAATACTATGAAAAAATCACAATGCAAAGATGCAGCGATTTTTTGAATCTGAATACACGCTTGCAGATATTTTAACCAAAATGGCGCATTTTTAGCATTTTTGTGCAATTTTATTACAAAAACACTACATCCATAATACAATTGTATTAAAATTATCCAGATATAGAGGTTATGGTAGGGTATTTGCCTTTCGTTAAAGTTTTGGAAAAACGTAGGCAATCCTTGCTCATTTCTACGTTTCTGTGCATTTTTTTGCTATATTTGCGTGAATCATTAAAGAAAACCCACTATGGCATGGAAAAAATTGGTGCTTGCTGCATCTAGAAAGCTAAATTTATTATCGACAGAAGAGAAAAACAACGTATTGCTTGCCTTGGCAAAAAGAACAAGAGAGAACATTGATTTCTTGTTGACCGAAAACGCCAAAGACTTGGCTGCCATGGATGCAAGCAATCCACTATACGATAGACTCCAACTAACCGCATCGCGCATTGAGGCCATTGCAAGCGATATTGAGAATGTGGCTTCGCTTCCCGACCCTTTGGATAGAACCCTAGAAGAACGTACTTTGCCCAACGGTTTGCAACTATGCAAAAAGAGCGTTCCATTTGGTGTTATTGGTATTATTTACGAAGCACGTCCCAACGTAAGTTTTGACGTATTCTCGCTATGCTTTAAAACCGGCAATGCTTGCGTATTAAAAGGCGGTACCGATGCCTACAACTCGAACGTAGCCATTGTAAACCTTATCAAAGAGGTGCTTACCGAGTTTAACATTGATAGTAACTGCGTATACCTACTGCCTGCAGGCAGGGAAGCAACTGCCGAGTTGATGAATGCAGTGGGTTACGTCGACCTTATTATTCCACGTGGTGGTAGCGGATTGATTAAATACGTACGCGATAATGCCCGTGTTCCTGTGATTGAAACAGGCGCTGGCGTGGTACATGCCTATTTTGATGAATTTGGCGATTTAGAAAAAGGCAAAGCCATTGTTACCAATGCCAAAACACGCCGTGTAAGTGTATGCAATGCCTTGGACTGCTTAGTTATTCACGAAAAACGTTTGCCCGATTTAATGGCTTTGTGCGACGAAATGGGACAAAAAGGCGTAGTAGTAGAGGCCGATGCCAAAGCTTTTACGTTCCTAGATGGAAAATACCCTGCAGCATTGCTTACCAAAGCCAACGAGGAAAGTTTTGGTAAAGAATACATGGCCATGCGCATGGCTATCAAAACAGTTGCTACCCTAGACGAGGCACTTGAACACATTGCCACCTATAGCTCAAAACACAGCGAATGCATGATTAGCGAAGATGCTGCCAGCATCTTGCGTTTTCAACGCGAAACCGATGCCGCTTGCGTTTACATCAACGCTCCTACCAGTTTTACAGACGGTGCTCAATTTGGCATGGGTGCCGAAATTGGCATCAGTACCCAAAAGCTACACGCACGTGGCCCTATGGCATTACCAGAATTAACTACCTATAAATGGCTTATTGTAGGAAACGGACAAACACGCCCTTAATAAATGGAAAACATACAACATCTGTTTGAACTACCCTTACAAGACCCTGTACTGATATTCTCTATCGTACTGGGAATTATCTTATTCTCGCCCATTATCTTTAACAAAATACGCATTCCGCACATTGTTGGCTTGATATTGGCTGGGGTTATTCTAGGTCCACACGGAGTTGGACTACTTGACCACGATAGCAGTTTTAAACTATTTGGACAGGTAGGCGTACTCTACATCATGTTCCTAGCTGGTGTAGACATGGACATGGATGACTTTAAACGAAACAAAGGGAAAAGTTTAGGTTTTGGTCTGTTAACCTTTTTAATTCCCATGGCATTGGGCATTGGAACGGGCTACTTTTTGATGGAAGAAATATTTACCAATGCATCTGGAAACGCGACCAACATCACCTGGGTTAGTGGAGAAGCATCGGATTATGCTACGTTTACCAAATACACCTTTTTGTCGGCGGTGGTTTTGGCAAGTATGTATGCTTCTAACACCTTAATTGCATACCCCATTGTAAGTAGATTAGGTGTAAGTCGTAATCGATCGGTTACCATTACCATTGGCGGAACCATGATTACTACCATTCTATCATTGTTAGTATTGGTTATATCGCTAGAATTTGTAAAACAAGGAAATATTAACTGGAACTTTTGGTTGGAATTCGCCATATCGAACATCTTATTTGCTTTGTTTATGTTCGTACTGATACCAAGAATAGGCAGATGGTTCTTTAAACGGGTAGAAGATAGCATTAGTCAGTATATTTTTGTTCTAGCCATTGTATTTATATCATCGTTCGTTGCAAAGATTGCCGGTATAGAATACATTATTGGCGCATTCTTGGCGGGTCTTAACCTAAACCGTCTTATTCCGAAACGTTCCCCACTCATGAACCGCATTGATTTTGTGGGGAATGCCATCTTTATTCCATTTTTCCTTATCAGCGTTGGTATGATTGTCGATTTTAGGGTATTGTTTGATGGATATACTACCCTAATCGCAGCAACTGTTATGACAGTTGTAGCCACTCTAGCCAAGTATTGGGCAGCGGTATCCACTAGGATGCTATTTAGGATGAGTAAATTAGAAGGAAAACTAATCTTTGGTCTGAGCAACGCACAAGCGGCAGCTACCCTGGCCGCTGTTATGATTGCCTACAATGTAGTGATTGGTCATACATCGGAAGGAGATGAAATCCGATTGCTTACCACAGAGATCTTAAATGGAACCATTGTGATGATTCTAATTACGTGTACCATTAGTTCTATTGTGACAGAACGAGCATCGCGCATGATGGCTACCCAGAACACCACACAAGAAGAAGAGGAAAAAGATACGTACCGACCTGAACATCGTATATTGATACCCGTTGCTAACCCCGATACCATTAATGGATTGGTTGATTTGGCAGTCTTAACCAACGAAAAGAAAGGTGCCCATCCTATTTATGCACTCAATGTAGTATGCAACAACTCGCAAGAATCACTGCAATCTGGCAGAAAGTTATTGGAAAAGGTTGCCACATTAGGAGCAGCCAGTGATAGCAAGGTAAAAATGATATCGCGATACGACCTCAACATTGCCAGTGGTATTATCAATGTAGTACGTGAAAAGAATATATCGGACGTTATTATAGGTCTTCACCAAAAAAGCAATATGCCAATAGGTGATTCTATTCTGGGCAGTATGACCGATTCGTTGCTCACCAATGTGAACCGAATGATTTGCATTTTCAAATCGGTACAACCCATTTCTACCATTAAACGATTGGTGGTAGCCGCGCCTGAACGCGCCGAATTTGAGAGCGGTTTTACCATGTGGTGTGACAGAATCTTTACCTTGGCCAGTCAGACAGGCGCATCCATTCGATTCTGTACCAACAAGGAAACCTTTGAGTCCATTAAAACGTACGCTAAAAAGAAACGCTACAGCACGCAAATAGAATCGCAAATATTAGCCGATTGGGATGATTTCTTAGTCTTGAGTGGAACGGTAGAACCCAACGATTTATTGATTGTGATTACCGCTAGAAAGGCTAGTTTATCGTACAATCCTCTATTGGAGAAGTTACCCAAACAATTGGCAAATCACTTTACCCAAAACAGTTACATTGTATTGTATCCTGAGCAATTTAAGGAAGGTGAGGTAGACAAGAATATTGACTCACACAAAATTATTTAATATACTCTTTAACTCCACCGTATGTTAACCGATGGTGTGGTGTAATGCCGAATTGTTGAATAGCCTCACGATGCACCTTGGTGGGATAACCTTTGTTGACTGCCCACTGATATTGCGGGAATTGCGCATCAAGGTTATTCATGTAATCGTCACGATAGGTTTTGGCCAATATGGATGCTGCCGCAATGGACTGATACGTAGCATCGCCTTTTACCACACAAGTATAAGGAATGGTAAGGGTTGTCTTGAAACGATTTCCATCTACCAACAGGTATTGCGGTTGTACTTTTAGCTGTTCCAATGCTCGATGCATGGCCAAAAAAGAAGCATTCAAGATGTTAATTTTATCGATTTCATCGGGCATTACCATGCCTACACCCCAGGCTATGGCTTGCCATTCTATAATGGGACGCAGTTGATAGCGTTTTGCCTCGGATAGCTGCTTGGAATCGTTTAATAGCTCATTATTAAAATCGGGTGGTAAAATGACGGCTGCAGCAAAAACAGGTCCTGCCAAACATCCACGACCAGCCTCGTCTAAACCACATTCCAAAAGGTTCTTATGTAAGTAAGGTTGCAACATCTTAGCATCACTATTTTAGTTCATAAAGAACGTGAACAAGCACATTGCCCACAGCATACAAGGTATTTTTATCTATATTATCAATTACATCATTTACTGTATGCCACGTATCAGGAAATCCCACAGAAGGATTGTGATGAATTATATCAATACAGGGTATATTGGCTAAACTATTGACATAATAGTGATCGTCAATAATTCCACCACCAGGTGTCTGAACAAACATATTGGAGTAACCCAACTGAGCGGCCTTATCCCATACCTTATTAGCAATATCGGGCGCAAAATACATGGAAACTTGGTCTTTGGCAAAAAGAGGATTTTTACCACCTACCATGTCTAACAAGATACCAAACATAGCCTTATAGGGACGTGTATGCGGATTTCTTGCCCAATATTGAGATCCCAAACAAAAAGAGTTCTCTACCTCGCCATTGCCGTAATCTTCGGCATCAAACAAAATGATATCCACCCCTACTTGCGGTTGCTGTATGGACATGACGCGCGCTATTTCTAGTAAGACTGCCACACCACTAGCTCCATCGTTCGCTCCCATAACAGGCAAACTCCTATTGGCAAGTTCGGCATCCTCATCACAAACGTGCCTAGAATCCCAATGAGCACACAAAAGAACACGATTTTCGTTTGCTACATTCCAAGAGGCAATGATGTTTCGTGCGTTCAATATGGTGCCATCGTATGCACGTAATGGAGCATATTGATTGGTTACTTGCCCGCCATAACGCTCTAAAGTTGTAGCCAAATAATCGCCACACAAACGATGCGCTTCTGTATTGGGAACGCGTGCGCCAAAATCGGTTTGCGCCTTAACAAAAGCATAACAACTATCTGCACTAAAAGCAGGAGCATTTACTGGGTTAACGGTTGTTGATTGCTCTTCTTGATTGGTAGCATTATTGTTTTGACAAGAGGCAAAAGAAAACCCCAACAAGGTTATCATGCATAGTATTACAAGGTTCTTTCTTTCCATTTATGAGGGAATAAGGTTGATATCAAAACAAGGATAACATAGAAAGGATAACACAATGCTACAATTGGGTAATAAAGCATGTATTTGAATTGTTTATGATGACAAGCTACCCTTGCTATGAGCAAAGCATCGATTACAAATTTAAGCAAAAAAACAAGAAATAAAAGAGGATAAAATGCTCCTAATAACAACGAAAACATACAGATGAGTTGCGTGAGTGCTACCAATATACCCACACAACAAATACCGACATCAGTATAGCGAGGAGATTTGGACGCCCATCGAGTACGTTGCGATAAAAATTGTCGCCATGTCTGGCAACCTTTTATTTGTACCGTTGCATCAAGACTGTTTACGGAAACAACCTTACCCTTTAATCGTTTGGAGGCTTCCAGTAAGAACATATCATCGCCCGAAGGAACATCGGGTTGTAAGTATGGAAGGCAACGGTTGTACCAATCTTTAGAGAACACTAAATTGGCACCACTACATAAAACAGGACACCCCATCTGAGCACTACCATGGGTAACCCCTTCTAAACTAAAATAATCGATGCGTTGGAAAATAGTTCCCGTACACATCGTAACAGGACCGATGAGCAGTTGGGCGGCAGTTCTCTGGTAGGCATTTATCATAGAAACCATCCAAGTAGAAGGCAAGACAACATCGGCATCGGTCGTTAAAATCAAATCCGATTTTGCTTGGTTAATTCCTTGCCGCAAGGCTGCTTTTTTGCCCATTCCATCGGAATTTATCCACGTAAAACGATTATCAGAAAACAAGGCAAAAACAGCCTCGCTATCATCGTCCGAATGATCGTTTACCAATAACACCTCAAAATTTGGATAGGTTTGTTGTTGCAACGATTGCATCAAAGCAGGCAAATGGGCAGATTCATTGCGCAAAGCAACAACTACGGTTACAAAAGGAGTGGGCAATGCTTCGTGACAGACTGTGGGAATACTTTTCTTAAACCAACCAAACGTATAAACCAGAATAACCCCAGCATATACACTTACTATCAATAAACAAACTAGGAAGAGATAAAGCATTATACGACAAGTCCAAAGAAGCTACCTATCAATCCGAATAATGCCAAAACGGCTATCAGAATACCCGTTATTTTGTTTAGTAGCCAAAGACCTCTAAAGTTGAATCGCTTTTTAAAGATGCTGGCTATAAACGTTAAGAAGAACCACCAAAGGGCTGCGCCACAAAAAATAGAAATAATGCCTACAATGATGTAGAACGGAGAAGTTACATCGGTTAAGAAAGTAAAATGAGCAAACAAACCAATGAACAAGAAAATCATTAGAGGGTTACTCAAGGTTAGCAAGAACGCCGTTAAATATTCTTGCCAATACGAGGTTTTACCGAATTGCTGCTTACGAATAGAAGATGCTGGGTTTTGGAAGAAAATATACATACCAAACAACATCATGATAGCACTACCAACTATTTGGATAACAAGTTGATGTGTTTCTATGAATGACATTACCATGGTTAAACCCAACAAGGCCAGTGATGCATATAGGCTATCGGATGTAGCCGCACCCAGTCCAGAAAAGAATCCATGCCAATGACCTTTTTGCAAGGTTCGTTGGATGCACAAAATAGCAATTGGACCTACCGGAATGGAGGTACAAATGCCTATTAAGATTCCTTCTATAATGCATTCAAACATACTGCAAATATCTTACTTTTTTTTGGGTTTTCTACAAAAATAAGAGATTTTCTGCTACTTTTGTGGAAAATATATCCTAACACTCTTTTTACCAAAACATTGCAACTTTCATAAACATCGATTATGACCGCCAAAAAAGTATATTTTCTATCGGACGTGCATTTGGGAGCATGTGCCTTTGACAATGACAGACAGCGCGAAGCAAAACTTGTTTCGTGGCTTACCTCTATTCAAGACACGGCATCGGATATTTATTTATTGGGCGATATTTTTGATTTTTGGTACGAGTACAAATACATTGTTCCCAAAGGATTTGTTCGATTATTGGGTAAACTTGCCGAGTTATCGGACAAAGGAGTAAAACTGCACTTTTTTATTGGCAACCATGATATCTGGGTAGGAAACTATTTTGAAAAGGAATTGGGCATGAAGGTTTACCTAAACGATACCCTTGTAGACATAAATGGGAAACGTTTTTACCTAGCGCACGGGCATAGAACCGGTTATCGCCCACCCATCTTAAAATTAATGCATGCTGTTTTTCATTCTAAGTGTGTAAGACGCATGTATAACATTATACACCCTACCATTAACTACGCATTTGGTTTGCGATGGTCTAAAAACAATCGCTTGCACAAACACAAACAAGAGGAAGCTCAGTATTTGGGTGAGGACAAAGAATTCTTGGTTCAATTTGCCAAAAAATACGCACAAAACAATCCTGTTGACTTTTTTGTGTTTGGCCATCGACACGTGATGCTCGATTTGCAAATTACACCACAAAGCAGGGTGGTTTATTTAGGAGATTGGATTAGTCATTTTTCTTATGCCGTATTGGACGAAGACGGACTACGTCTTGAAATGCTAGAAGATACTACACCACAATAATTTCGTTGAGCACCTTGTCGTGCTCCTCTACTGGGATGGACAAGTAGCTTTGTTCTGCATAACCAACCCCTATGGTATAAGCAGTAGCATTGGTCAACAACTTGTCGTAATAGCCCTTTCCACGTCCCATGCGGTTACCATGAACATCAAAAGCCACACCTGGTACGACTATTAAGTCCATTTCTGAAGCCAAGTAGGTTGTTGCACCTTGGGGTTCGTTGATAGAGAAGGCGCCCACGGCCATTTGAGTGGCATTGTAGGGTTTGATAAGAAGAATATCGTTTTTAACTACGGGCAGATACACCTGTTTGCCCACAGCAAGGGCGTGTTCTATAAGCGGAAGGGTATTGATTTCATCGGGAAGCGACCAAAAAAGCATGATGCGTTGCGCCTGCTGAAATGCTGGATGGGCAAATACCTTTTGAAGCAAAGCCGTTGCCCTTTTTTCTTTTTCGATGGCCGATAAAGCCGCCACGCGCATTTTGACCATGCGACGCAATTGCTTTTTCTTATCTGAAATAGTTTGCATCGTTACCTTACAAGTCAAAAGTAAGTAATCTACTGCCGTCTGCCTGCTCTACTAAGTGAATGCGCAAGGTTTCATCTGGCAATAATTCCTCTACCAATTCGGGCCATTCCATCAAGCAAAAACAACCACTGTCCAAGTAATTATCAAAGCCCAAATCGAACAATTCTGCTTGTTTTTTGATGCGGTAAAAATCAAAGTGGTATACCGCCTCGCCTTGAGCATCGGTATATTCGTTTACAATGGCAAAAGTAGGACTGTTTACCACATCCTGTACACCCATTGCCTCGCACAAGGCTTTAACAAAAGTTGTTTTACCAACCCCCATAGCTCCATAAAAGGCCAACAGTTTGGCATTGCCAATGGTTTGTAGAAATGCTGCTGCCGCCTGAGGCAACGATTGGGTATTGGGAATGTGTATTTGGTGTGTCATTGCTTAAAACAGGGTTATTTCTTGCGAATCGTTATTTTTTACGGTTTCATCGATGGTTTGAGGTTCTTCCTCAACCACTTCTTCGGGCAAACGAGTGGGTTCTAACTCTACTATCGAAGCTACTTTAAAGGTGGTAATGCGTTTGCCTTTTGCCTTGTAGCTTTTTAGTCCGATAAAGCTTTCAGCATCGATGGTAAGCGATGGTTGGTTGGCATCTGCCCCACCCATGGTTACCTCGATACGAGGATAAACCGTATCGGTTAACAAATACAAGGTAGATTTGGTATTTTCGCCCAAATACGATTGGGGTTTGGTGGTTGCCTCGAACGTAAAACGTTTTAAGTAAGGGAATTTTTGGTCGGCATCGAACAAGGCTGCCGTCCATATTTTGTTGGCATCAAATTTCTCGATGCGTAAAATGTTGTCGGGATAGTGGTTGCCTGCATCGGAATTGGTGGTAAACCAAGTGCCATTTTTTAGCACCACCAAAATCAAGTCGGATGGATTGAATTCGCCCAACAGTTCGCCCCTACCGTCGTAGTTAAGACGCAATACATCAAAATCGAACCATACCTTACGGCCACCCAATGTAGATTCGCCTTTGTGTTTCAGTACGATACGGTGCACATCGTTCTTGGTAAGGATATTACCCATGGCACCACGGCCTTTGATGGCAATTTCGCTAAAGTCCATCTCGAACGATGTTTTCTTGATGCGCGGTTTGGGACGCAACAACACGCGCAACACCTCTGCCTCGCCATTGGGGTTAGCACTAAAGTACCAAATCTTAGAACCAGGCGTTCCTTGTGTTAGGTCGTATTCTTTATCGCGGGTAAGACCGGTGGCTGCAAAACGTTTCATAAAGAAAGCGCCGTCTTTGCCATTGCGGTACACCGCATTGTAAACGGTACGTTGGTCGTTCTTTTTAAAGATGCCTACATGGATAATGTTTTTACCCACATAAAGTTTATCCGCCACTTTTACCACCTTAAATTTACCGTCTTTGTAGAAGATAATGATGTCGTCAATATCGGAACAATTGAACAAGAACTCGTCTTTTTTCAAGGCGGTTCCAATAAAGCCTTCTTCGCGGTTGATGTATAGTTTTTCGGTGGCTTCTACTACTTTAACGGCATCGATGGTATCGAAAATACGCACCTCTGTTTTGCGGGGATAAGCAGCCCCATAGCGTTCTTTCAAATGGGCAAACCAATTGATGGTGTACTCGGTAATGTGCGCCAAATTGTGTTTGGTTTCTTTTAAACGTGCATTGAGCGACGCCATGGTTTCGTCGGCTTTATTGGACGAGAAACGCAAAATACGCGCCATCTTTATTTCCATCAATTTTAAGATATCGTCTTTTTCTACCTCGCGAATAAACGAAGGTTTGTAAGGTTCTAAACGTTTGTCGATGTGCGCCACCGCCTCGTCCATGCTCTTACTTTCTTCAAATTCTTTGTCTTTATAAATGCGCTCTTCTATAAAGATACGTTCTAGCGACAAGGCAAAAATACTTTCTTGCAATTCGGCTTTTTGAATCAGCAATTCTTCTTTTAGCAAGCGCAGCGTATTATCGGTAGAGAATTTAAGCACATCCGATACCGACAAGAAATGAGGTTTTTCTTGGTAAATAACGCAACAGTTAGGAGCAACGCTTAATTCGCAACCTGTAAATGCATACAAAGCATCGATGGTTTTGTCGGTAGAACGACCGGCTGGCAAATGCACCAAAATTTCTACTTGCGCTGCCGTATTGTCGTCTACTTTTTTGATCTGAATTTTACCCTTATCGTTGGCCTTTAAAATGGACTCGATCAGTTTATCGGTGGTCATACCGTAAGGTATCTCGCTGATACAAAGGGTACGGTTATCGACCTTGCTGATTTTAGCACGTAATTTAACACGACTGCCCATGGCCCCGTCGCGGTAACGGCTTACGTCAATGTAACCTCCCGTTGGAAAATCGGGGTACAGTTCAAATTCTTCTCCGTTCAAATAAGCAATCGCAGCATCAATTACCTCGTTAAAGTTGTGGGGTAAAATTTTGGTTTGCAAACCTACCGCAATACCCTCTACCCCTTGCACCAAGAGCAACGGAAATTTTACAGGAAGCACGATGGGTTCTTTGTTACGACCATCGTACGATAATTTCCACTCGGTCACTTTGGGACTAAACACCACCTCTAGGGCAAACTTGCTAAGGCGTGCCTCGATGTAACGAGGAGCCGCTGCACTATCGCCCGTTAAAATATTCCCCCAGTTTCCTTGGCAATCGATGAGCAAATCTTTTTGGCCCAACTGAACCAAAGCATTGCCAATAGAGGCATCGCCGTGTGGGTGAAATTGCATGGTGTGTCCAACAATATTGGCCACTTTGTTGTAACGGCCATCGTCCATGCGACGCATGGAATGCAAAATACGGCGTTGTACAGGTTTTAAGCCATCGTACAAATTAGGCACAGCACGGTCTAGAATAACGTACGACGCATAATCCAAAAACCAGTTTTGGAACATGCCCGATAAATGGTGCTTTATCTTTTCGTCTTTTAAATCTGGAACTACATAGGCCGTCTTAGAAACTGGTTTAGTTTCTTCTTGATCAGAAACTTGCGGCGTTTCTTGCAACGTACTTTCTACTTCTTTTGCGTCTAATTCTTTTTCCATGCAGTATATTTGGAGGTGATTTTAAGGTAAAATACAAAGTTTCGCCGTAAAATTACAAAAAACTACGAAAAAAGGCCTATATTTGCACTCCAATTTTTAAACAAATTTATACGCTATGGCTTCACAAGAAGATGTTTTTAAAAAATTAGTAGCCCACTGCAAAGAGTACGGTTTTGTATTCCCTTCGAGCGAAATCTACGATGGCGTAGGGGCTGTATACGATTATGGTCAAAACGGTGTTGAACTAAAAAATAACATCAAAAAATATTGGTGGGACAGCATGATTTTGTTGCACGAAAACATTGTTGGTATCGACGCAGCTATCTTTATGCACCCTACTACTTGGAAGGCCTCTGGACACGTTGATGCATTCAACGACCCATTGATTGATAACCGCGATAGCAAAAAACGTTACCGTGCCGACGTATTGATTGAAGAACAATTGGCTAAATACGACGAAAAGATTGAAAAAGAATGCGATAAAGCCGCTAAAAAATTTGGCGAAAACTTTGACCGCGAACTTTTCAAAACCACTAACGGTCGTGTAGCAGAATACGCAGCTAAACGCGAAGAATTGCACACTCGTTTTGCAAAAGCATTGAACGATAGCAACCTAGAAGAACTAAAACAAATCATTCTAGATTACGAAATAGTTTGTCCTATCAGCGGTACCAAAAACTGGACCGACGTACGTCAATTCAACTTGATGTTCTCGACCGAAATGGGTTCTACTGCCGATGGCGCTATGAAAATTTACCTACGTCCCGAAACCGCTCAAGGTATCTTTGTAAACTACTTGAACGTGCAAAAAACGGGTCGTATGAAAATTCCTTTTGGTATTGCCCAAATTGGTAAAGCTTTCCGTAACGAAATTGTGGCGCGTCAATTCATTTTCCGTATGCGCGAATTTGAACAAATGGAAATGCAATTCTTTGTTCGTCCAGGCGAAGAAATGAAATGGTTTGAGCACTGGAAATCGTTCCGCTTAAAATGGCACAAAGCCCTTGGTCTTGGCGACCACAAATACCGCTATCACGATCACGACAAATTGGCTCACTATGCGAACGCTGCTACCGACATCGAATTTGAAATGCCTTTCGGTTTCAAAGAAGTAGAAGGTATTCACAGCCGTACCGACTTTGACTTGAGCCAACACGAACAATATTCGGGCAAAAACATCAAATACTTTGACCCCGAATTGAACCAATCGTACACTCCATACGTTATTGAAACCTCTATTGGTGTAGACCGTATGTTCTTGTCGATTATGTCGGCTGCTTACCAAGAAGAAACCCTTGAAGGTGGCGATACCCGCGTAGTGCTTAAATTGCCTGCTGTATTGGCTCCTGTTAAGGCTTGCATCATGCCATTGGTTAAAAAAGACGGACTACCCGAAAAAGCACGCGAAATTATGAACCAATTGAAATTCGATTTCAAATGTGCATACGACGAAAAAGACTCAATTGGCAAACGCTATCGTCGTCAAGACGCTGTGGGTACTCCTTTCTGTATCACCGTCGATCACCAAACCCTAGAAGACGGTATGGTAACCATTCGTCACCGCGATACCATGCAACAAGAACGTGTATCGATTGACAACCTACACAGCATCATTGATGCACAAGTGAACATGAAAAACTTGTTTAAAAAGATTGTTGGTTAATTCGTTATAACCCCGCTCAAAGCACGAATGGCATTTGCCGATTCGTGCTTTTTTTGTACTTTTGCGAACATGAAACCACAACAACACTTCATAAAACTAGCCTGTATCGCATCCATTTTGGCGTTGGGATTGGGCATATTTGGCTGCGCCAACCGTGGTGCTGGTCCACAAGGTGGCCCTAAAGATATGCTACCACCTGTAGTGGTAGGTTGTACACCGCAAAACGGAGCTACCCTTGTTACACAAAATGTTTTTGTAATAGAATTTGACGAATTGGTAAACGTTGATAATGCTGCCAAGAACGTAACCATTTCGCCACCTCAACAGGTAATGCCCAGCATTAAATCGACAGGCAAAAAAGTTCGCATTATTTTTGAGGATTCATTAAAAGCCAATACCACCTATACCATCGAATTCAATAAGGCGATTGTTGACAACAACGAAAAAAATCCGCTTAACTCATTTACTTACGTATTCTCCACTGGCGATCACATCGACTCGTTAGAGATTGGCGGCAAGGTAATTGACGCAGCTACCTTGGTAGCCATGAAAGAATTAACCGTGGGTATTTACAGCGATCATTCCGATTCGGCTTTCTTAAAGAAACCCTTTGATCGCATTGCTAAAACCAACGAAAAGGGCGAATTCACCGTAAAAAATGTATCGCCCGGTAGTTACCGTGTATACGCGCTAAAAGACCTAACCAACACCAACTTTTACCTGCCAACGGGACCCGATATTGCTTTTTACGACTCCGTTGTAACCCCCGAAATGCACTTGCACGGAACTGCCGATACGCTGTGGAAAACACCCGAAAAACTGGCATACGACAGCGTTATTGTCAATGCATTTCCCGAAACCTATCCCAAAAACTTGTTGCTTAAATCGTTTATAGAAGTGCCAGAATGCAGACAACTGCTAAAGAAACCCATTCGACACCATGCAAAACTTTTTCAATTGAGTTTTGCCTGTCCTATTGATACCCTTCCTAGCATTCAGTTGCTCAACGACAGCCTGGCATCGAACAATTGGTACCGTATGGAACCCATTGTACGCCGCGACTCATTGTTGTATTGGATAACCGATTCTACCTTGTATAAAAAAGACACCTTGGAAATTGCGATTAATTACCTGCGTGCCGATTCTGCGCTACAACTGATACCTGCCAGGGATACCCTAAAATTGGTAGAAGCATACAACAAAAACAAAAAGAAGGCAACAACCACCACATTGCTAAACACTCCACTAACGTTTACACACAACGTATCGAACAAGTTAGAGGTATACGATACCCTGCAACTTGCCTTTAACGAGCCTGTAGAACAATTTTACAAGGATAGCATCGGACTCTTTATGGTAAAAGATACGTTAGAAATTCCTATTCCATTTCAAGTATTATTAAACGACAGCGCTTGTGCCTTAAAAGCCTATCTACCCTTTAAAAAAGAGTTTGGAAAGAAATACCAATTGCGCGTTGATTCGGCAGCATTTGTGAGCATTTATGGCAATGTCAATGAACATTTCAACAAACCGTTTGATGTAAAACGATTGGAAGAATACTCGAATTTATACATCAAATTCCCCGTGGTACCCGAACATGCCATTGTAGAGCTGCTAGACTCCAAAGAACAGGTAGTAAAAAGGAGTCGTATAGTAAAAGGAGAAGTTGCTTTTGAAGACCTTGCACCCAGCCGCTATGCCGTAAGAATGTTTATCGACGCCAACGACAACCAAATGTGGGACACAGGTATACTATTGGAACACAAACAACCCGAAGAAGTATATTACTTTTCTAAAGTGCTTAACCTAAGGGCCAACTGGGATGTAGAAGAGGTGTGGGATTACACTGCAACACCGCTAGACATGCAACGTCCTAAAGACCTTGTTAGTACCAAAAACAAGAAACGATAATAAAAAAGGCAGAACACTTCGTTCTGCCTTTTTTGTGTCTTTATGAATCGATTACAGTTGAAATGCTGCTTTAATGGCATCTACATAATCTGTTTTTTCCCAAGTAAA
>CAJGDW010000007.1 GCA_904502115.1 Paludibacteraceae bacterium
ATATCGTTGTTAGCAACGTATTCTTTTATCTCTTCTAGTTTACCTGTTCCAACAAAAGTTCTAGAATTGGCATAATCCAAGCGTTGAAAGAATTTCTTAACCACCACAGCGCCCGCTGTGTCGGTCAAAAATTCCAACTCGTTGATGTATTCAATTGCCTTTCGTTCGTTTTGTTGGGGAGTAATTAACCCTACTAGAATGGCTCTTTCTAATGATATTTCTGTAGTTTGTTGGTTCATAGAATAAAAAAGCCTTCCGCAGAAGGCTTTTAGTGTTAAATCGTTTTATTATTGAAGTCTAAAACGTATGGGTAAGGTAAATCTACAACGTACTGCTTTACCACCTTGTTTACCGGGAGTCCATTTTGGCATTGACTTGATAACGCGAATTGCTTCTGCGTCCAAACTTGCTTCAACCCCTTTTGCTACTTTGATGTCTACGATACTACCGTCGGTATTTACAACGAATTGGCAGATAACACGACCTTGAATGCCATTTTCTTGTGCAATAAGTGGGTAACGAATGCTACGTGCCAAGAAACGATTCATTTCTGCTTGACCACCAGGGAATTCGGGCATTTTTTCTACAACAACGTGAATCATTTGCTCTTCGTCTTCTTCTGGAGGTGGAGGAGGAGCTTGGATTTCAATAGCAGTATCTACGTCGTCTTCAGAATTAAAATCAATCTCTTCTACTTCGGCGTCATTGTCTTGTACTTCGATAACGTCACTCAATATTTTTTCTTGTGGTGGAGGTGGTAATTCTGGTTTGGGAGGTTCATCTTGGTGAGTGCTTTCCATCATGTCTTCGTCCTCTACCATTACTTTGGCTTCTTCTTTAAAGGCTTTGCTCTCTTCTTTTTTTCCCTCCGATAATTCGAAAGCGACAAATGTAAGACCCAAGGCCACTACCAAGCCAATAAGTATAGAGATGGATTTTTTGTTCTCTAGACTGGCTCTGGGTGATTTCTTAATTTCCATACTATATAGTTTGATTTTTATTGTCCGTTTGCAAATGTACTATATTTTTTTTAGATACAAAACCAATAATTTGACTTTTTTTGTTAAAAACATTGTTTAATGACTATCTACGAATATACTTTACTTCTTATCTCATTATCTGATTGGAAAATATATTAAAATATCCGTTCCTCAGTTGCTAAGGATTTGCATAAATTTTTGTACATTTGAGCGTTTTTTCGCGTGTGTATATAAATTGAATAGGATTTTCATCATAATATGTGTGTGGATGCTATCTGTCGGTGCTTATGCACAGCAGATGGGAACAGCGGTAGCAACCTTTGTTGATTATCCTGTAGCAGCGCATGTGGCGGCTTTGGGCGGACATAATGTATCGTATGCAGGAACCGATCCCTCTTTTTCGGTGAATAATCCTGCGTCGCTCACATCGCAATCGGATAACTTGTTGTATTTGAATTATTCGGTTTATATGGTAGGGACAGGATATGGCTCTGCAATGTATGTTACTAAATTTAGTGAAAACGATGCCTTTGCCGGTTCTTTTCAGTTTGCGCAGTATGGTACAATGGCAGGTTACGATGAGTTTGGTAACCCTACTGGAAGTTTTTCTGCTCAAGATTTTGCGCTGAATGCTACTTATTCGCGTCGATTAAATAAATATTTTACAGTAGGGGTGACGATCAAACCCGTTTTGTCAACGTACGAGTCTTACACTTCGTTTTCGCTAGGAACCGATATTGGTGTGCTTTTTAACGATACTACCCATCTGGTTTCGGCCGGTTTGTCGCTTCGAAATTTTGGAGGTCGTATTGCAGGACCCGAAGATATTTACATGGTGAGCACCTGGATGCCTATCAACTTGTCGGTGGGGGTAACAAAACGTTTTTCTAAAGCACCTATTGCTTTGAACTTAACCTTACAAAACTTGCAAAAGTGGGATTATAACAAGGCGTCTAATACGGATGATGTAAAACCAGTTTCAGCAGGTGAGGCCTTTGCTAGAAAGATTATATTAGGTGTAGATATTGTACCTAAATCTGAAAAATTCTGGATTTCGTTTGCCTATAATTTTGATAGAGGATTCAGCTTGGCCAATCCATACGTATTCTCGGTAGCAGGTTTGACGGGTGGTTTTGGTGTTAAAATAAAGATGGTGCAATTGGGTGCTGCCGTTGCATTTTACAATACTGCAGCCGTTACAGGACACTTTACGGTTGCTGTTGATATTAATCAATGTACAAAAAAATCGTTATGAAACGAATTACCATTGCAATAGACGGTTTCTCATCGTGCGGAAAGAGTACCATGGCCAAACGTTTGGCAAAAGAATTAGGGTATATTTACGTGGATACGGGTGCCATGTATCGAACGGTTACTTTATTTGCGATGCGCAATGGATTGATTGTTGGTAATCAATTAGATACAAATAAGTTGATTGCCATGTTGCCACAGATTGAGGTCGCTTTTACTCCAGATGGCGGTGTTTTGCTAGGCAATGAACGTGTGGATGATGCCATTCGATCGGTAGAGGTTTCTAGTTGGGTAAGCAAGATAAGCAGCATCAAACAGGTTCGCCAAAAGATGGTGGATTTACAACGTGTCATGGGGAAAGACAAAGGGGTGGTAATGGATGGTCGTGATATTGGAACGGTGGTATTCCCAGATGCCGAATTAAAGGTATTTGTTACAGCCGATGCCAAGGTAAGAGCACAACGTCGTTACGATGAATGGACGGCAAAGGGCATGCAAGTGAATTTTGATGAAGTGCTTCAGAATGTGATAGATAGAGATTTTCAAGACCAAAATCGTGCCGAAAGTCCATTAAGACAAGCAGCCGATGCCGTGGTATTGGATAATAGCTATATGACACGCGATGAGCAGCAAGTTTGGTTGATGAAACAAGTAGAAAAAGTATGTTGTACCCCAATATAGAAATAGACAGTAACTCGGGTTTTTGTTTTGGTGTAGTTAATGCCATCGAAAAAGCAGAACAAGAATTGAAAGAGTCTGGGCATTTGTATTGCTTGGGCGATATAGTGCACAACAGCGACGAGGTGAATCGACTTTCGGAAGCCGGATTGGAAGTGATTGAGCACGAGGATTTGCCGTCGTTGAAAAACACGAAATTGTTGTTTAGAGCGCACGGAGAGCCTCCTACGGTGTACAAACAGGCACAAAACAATGGTATTTCCATTATAGATGCCACATGTCCTGTGGTGTTGGCCTTGCAAAAGCGAATTTTAAAGGCTTATACCGATTATCCATTGTCGCAAATTGTTATTTATGGCAAGAAAGGGCATGCAGAGGTGAATGGCTTGGTGGGACAAACGGAAGGGAATGCCATTGTGGTAGAAAACGAGGATGATTTGAAAGATGTGGATTTTACTAAGCCCATTATTTTGTTCTCGCAAACGACTAAATCGACCGATGGGTTTTATGCTTTGATAGAGAAAATAAAGACTCAAATCTCAGATTCAGAGAATTTTACATATTACGATACCATTTGTAGGCAAGTGGCTAATCGCATGGCGAATATGCGTAACTTTGCTCAAAAACACCAACTTATTTTCTTTGTTGGTGACAGAAAAAGTTCTAATGGCAAGGTGTTGTACGAGGAATGTGCGAAACAAAATCCATTGGGAACCTTTTTTGTTTCATCACCCAATGATATAGCTGAGGAAATGTGCTTAAGCATAGAACGATGTGCCAGTAACGCTGGATCAATAGGCATTTGCGGGGCAACATCTACGCCTAAATGGCAGATGGAGGCGGTAAAGAACAAAATAAAAGAAATAGTAGACGAGGCTATCTCAAAACGATAATAAACAAATCTAAAATAAATAAACCATGTATCAGATTAAGACAATTGGTATTCTAACTTCGGGTGGAGATGCACCTGGTATGAATGCAGCTTTGCGTGCAGTAACACGTGCAGCTATTTTTAATGGCATCAAAGTAAAAGCCATTATGAGAGGTTATAAAGGTATGGTAACCAACGAAATAGTGGAATTCAAAACACAAAATGTCAGTAATATTATTCAACACGGTGGTACCATTATCAAAACGGCTCGTTGCGATGAGTTTAAAACCAAAGAAGGCCGACAATTGGCATACGATACCCTAAAAAGTCACGAGATTGACGCGTTGGTAGTGTTGGGTGGTGATGGTACCTTTACTGGTGCTCGTATCTTTGCCCAAGAATTCAATTTCCCCATTGTAGGTGTGCCTTGTACCATCGATAACGACTTGTATGGTACCGACTTTACCATTGGTTACGATACGGCATTGAATACTGTAATTGAGGCAGTGGATAAAATTAGAGATACCGCTTCTTCGCACGAACGTTTGTTCTTTGTGGAAGTAATGGGTCGTGACGCAGGTTTCTTGGCGTTGAATGCTGCGATTGCATCGGGTGCAGAAGCCGCTGTGATTCCAGAAGTAAGCATCAAAGACGATTTGCTTTCTGAAGTAATCAAGAACGGATTTAGAAAGAGCAAAAACTCGAGTATTGTGTTGGTGGCAGAAAGTGATGTTACCGGTGGTGCTCAAGGTGTTGCAGATAGAGTGAAAAAAGACCACCCAGAATACGATGTACGTGTAGTGGTGTTGGGTCACATGCAACGTGGTGGTTCTCCATCGGCTCAAGACCGCATTTTGGCAAGTAGAATGGGTGCCGCTGCTATCGAAGCTTTGTTGGATGAGCAACGTAACCTAATGGTAGGTATCGTGAATGACGAAATTGTATATGTTCCTTTCTCTAAGGCAATTCGTGATGACAAACCTATCAACATGAAATTGATTTCAACCCTTAGAACACTTTCGATATAAAAGAATCGGTAATACATATCAAGGGTGCCCGTGTCAATAACCTCAAGAACATTGAGGTGACCATTCCCCATGGCAAATTGGTGGTAATAACGGGTGTTTCAGGCTCTGGTAAATCGTCGTTGGCTTTTGATACGTTGTATGCAGAAGGCCAACGTCGGTATGTTGAGAGCCTCTCTTCGTATGCCCGTCAGTTTTTAGGGCGTATGGCCAAACCCGAGGTAGATTTTATAACGGGTTTGCCCCCTGCTATTGCGGTAGAACAAAAGGTAAAAACTCGCAATAGCCGTTCTACGGTAGGTACATCGACCGAAATTTACGATTACTTGCGTAAATTGTATGCCCGTATTGGCAAAACCATTTCGCCTGTATCGGGCGATGAGGTAAAAAAGCATCAAGTAGCCGATGTATTGGCGTACATAGAACAGCAACCCCTTGATAGTAGTTTTTTGCTGTTGGCCCCGTTGGTGCGCGACGAGTTGTTTACCTGGTGCGAACAGTTGAATACCTTGCTGCAGCAAGGTTTTAACCGCTTGTTGCTTGGTAAAGAAATAGTACGCATCTCGGATGTGTTAAAAACCGATCTTCAACCTGCGTTGGCCTACATTGTGGTGGATAGGTTTGTGGTGAGTGCAGAACGCAGTTTGTACAACCGATTGGCCGATTCGGTAGAAACAGCCTTTTATGAGGGGCATGGAGTAGCGTTGTTGGCCCAATTGGACGAGAACCGTGCGGTGCAATCGATGAAAGAATTTTCGCGCGATTTTAAAGCCGATGGCCTGGTGTTTGAGGAACCTACAGAGCAATTGTTTAGTTTTAATAACCCCATTGGTGCGTGTCCTACGTGCGAAGGCTTTGGTTCTGTTATTGGTATTGACGAAAATTTGGTGGTTCCCAATCAGGCATTGTCTGTTTACGAGGGTGCCGTCGCTTGTTGGCGAGGTGAAAAAATGGGTGTAGATTTGCAATTGCTTATCAAACATGCAGCCAAATTCGATTTTCCCATTCATCGACCTTACTATCAGCTTACCGATGAGCAAAAACGCTTGTTGTGGACGGGGAATGAGTACTTTGAGGGGCTGAATGAATTCTTTAACTTCTTAAAGCAAAATCAATATAAGGTTCAGTATAGGGTAATGCTCAGCAGGTATCGTGGCAAAACCATTTGTCCCGATTGTTTGGGTATGCGCTTAAAAAAAGAAGCAACCTACGTCAAGGTAGGTGGAAAAGCCATCACCGAACTAGCGCAAATGCCCATTGTTGAATTGTATCACTTTTTTGAACAACTTTCGCTAACTGAATACGAGGCGGCGGCTGCGCAACGTTTGCTATTGGAAATAAAAAAACGGGTAAAATGCTTGATGGACGTGGGGTTGGATTACCTGACCCTTAATAGAGCCTCTTCCACCTTGTCGGGTGGTGAAAGTCAACGCATTAACCTGGTATCCTCGTTGGGTAGCAGTTTGGTAGGCTCTTTGTATGTATTAGACGAACCCAGTATTGGATTGCATCCTCGTAATACCGATTTGCTAATTGGTGTGCTCCGTCAACTGCAACAATTGGGCAATACCGTAGTAGTGGTGGAACACGATAAAACCATCATGCAGGCTGCCGATTATATCATCGATATTGGTCCTGGTGCAGGTAGATTGGGTGGCGAAGTGGTGCTACAAGGGGTTCCCAGTCTGCTACTACAAGAAAAAGAAAAATATCCCAATTCTGCTACTTTACGCTATTTGGCTGCTGAAGAAGATACAAAATGTCTGGCCCAACCTCGTAAGTGGTCTAATTATGTAGAGGTGGTAGAGGCTACCCATCATAATTTGAAGAACGTAACGGTGCGCTTCCCCTTGGGGGTAATAACCGTGGTAACGGGTGTGTCGGGTTCTGGAAAGTCTACCTTGGTGCGCGATGTGCTATATGCGGCGCTTAAAAGGCATTATGGCGGTGTGGTAGATCACATTGGTAGCTGTTTGAAAGTGCAGGGAAGTTTGCATTTGCTTACCGATGTAGAGTTGGTAGACCAAAATCCCATAGGTAAATCGACCCGTTCCAATCCTGCTACTTATCTGAAAGCCTTTGACGAAATTAGGCGTTTGTTTGCCGAACAACCCTTGGCCAAGCAAATGGGCTTTACCCCTGGATTTTTCTCGTTCAACTCGCAGGGTGGACGATGCGATGTATGTCAAGGCGAGGGGGTTATTACCGTACCGATGCAATTTATGGCCGATGTGGTGCTTACTTGCGAAGCTTGTCACGGCAAACGCTATAAATCGGATATTTTAGAGGTAAAATACCGCCAAAAGGATATTCACGATGTGTTGGAGATGACGGTAAATCAAGCCATCGAGTTTTTTTCGGAAGATGCCGCTAATTTGCCTCAACTTATCGTAAGAAAACTGAAACCCTTGCAGGATGTAGGTTTGGGTTATATTAAATTGGGTCAACCTTCTTCTACCTTATCAGGCGGTGAGAGTCAGCGGGTAAAACTAGCCTCCTTTTTGGCAACCGATGCACAGGGTCATAAACTCTTTATCTTTGACGAGCCTACCACCGGTCTTCATTTTTCGGACATCGCAACGCTGATGCAAGCATTTCAACGCCTTATTATGCGAGGTCACTCGGTTATTATCATCGAACATAATACCGATGTGATGAAACAAGCCGATCATATCATCGATTTAGGTCCTGAAGGCGGCGATAAGGGTGGCTATATATTATACGAAGGTCCTGTTGAGGGTTTAAAATCGGTAAAAGAATCTTATACTGCAAACTATATTTAGCATAAGAATTAAATAAAGATATTGCTAATGGTTATAGCAATGGGCATAAAGAAAGGGCGGTTCGTTTGAACCGCCCTTTGGTTTGTATTCTGTTATAAGAATTACAATTGAGGACCAGCAGCAACCAATGCTTTACCAGCTTCATTACCTTCGTATTTAGCGAAGTTTTTGATGAAGCGAGCAGCCAAGTCTTTTGCTTTTTCTTCCCATTCGCAAGCGCAAGCGTAAGTGTCGCGAGGATCCAAGATAGCTGGATTTACGTTAGGAAGAGCGGTTGGTACTTCGAAGTCGAACATAGGGATTTTTTTGGTTTCAGCTTTCAAGATAGAGCCGTCCAAAATAGCGTCGATAATACCACGAGTATCAGGAATTGAGATACGTTTGCCAGTACCGTTCCAACCAGTGTTAACCAAGTATGCTTTAGCACCTGATTGTTCCATTTTCTTAACTAGTTCTTCAGCATATTTGGTTGGGTGCAATTCCAAGAATGCTTGACCAAAGCATGCAGAGAAAGTAGGAGTAGGTTCGGTAATACCACGTTCGGTACCTGCCAATTTAGCGGTGAAACCACTCAAGAAGTAATATTTGGTTTGTTCTGGAGTCAAGATAGACACTGGAGGCAATACACCAAATGCGTCAGCTGACAAGAAGATTACGTTCTTAGCAGCAGGAGCGGTAGAACCTGGTTGAATGTTGTTAATGTGTTCGATAGGATAAGAAACACGGGTGTTTTCGGTAACACTCTTATCGTTGAAGTCGATGGTACCATCGGCAGCAACAGTAACGTTTTCTAGCAATGCGTTGCGTTTGATAGCACCGAAGATATCAGGTTCGCTAACTTTGTCCAAACCGATAACTTTAGCATAGCAACCACCTTCAAAGTTGAATACGCCGTTGTCGTCCCAACCGTGTTCGTCGTCACCAATCAAGCGACGTTTTGGATCGGTAGAAAGGGTGGTTTTACCAGTACCAGACAAACCGAAGAAGATAGCGGTGTTTTCGCCGTTCATGTCGCAGTTAGCAGAGCAGTGCATAGAAGCGATACCTTTCAAAGGCAAGTAGTAGTTCATCATAGAGAACATACCTTTTTTCATTTCACCACCGTACCAAGTGTTAAGGATGATTTGTTCGCGGCTGGTCAAGTTGAATACAACTGCAGTTTCGCTGTTCAAACCTAGTTCTTTGAAGTTTTCAACTTTAGCTTTAGAAGCGTTGTAAACGATGAAGTCAGGTTCGAAGTTAGCCAAATCTTCTTCAGAAGGACGGATGAACATGTTTTTAACAAAGTGTGCTTGCCATGCTACTTCCATGATGAAACGAACTGACATACGGGTATCAGCGTTAGCACCGCAGAATGCATCGATAACAAACAATCTTTTGTTAGAAAGGCAATCTTGAGCGATGCCTTTTAGGACATTCCAAGATTCGGTAGAAAGAGGTTTGTTGTCGTTTTTATATTCGTCAGATGTCCACCAAACGGTATTTTTAGAAGTTTCGTCCATTACAATGAATTTGTCTTTAGGTGAACGACCAGTGTAGATACCAGTCATTACGTTCACTGCACCAAGTTCAGTTTCTTGACCAACTTCAAAGCCTTCTAAACCAGCTTTGGTTTCTTCAGCAAACAATACTTCGTAAGAAGGATTGTGTACAATCTCAGTAGTTCCGGTAATACCGTACTTGCTTAAATCTAAATTTGCCATCTTTTAATGTTATTAGTGAATGTATAAAAATTGTTTTCTTTCAATGAATACAACAGAAAATAATATTCCTTGTAATCCACAATGCAAATATAAACAGAAATATCCAAATTAACAACTCAAAGTGTCTAGTTCTGGCTTTATTTTTGCGAATAGTGTTATGGGATGCAGTTTTTTTGTACTTTTGCATAAATTTTACCGAAAAAATGAAACAGCTTTGTATTAAATATCAACCTGCCGAGAGATTGGAAGCAATGGTGCAATTGCCAGCCTCCAAAAGTATTGCCAATAGGGCTTTGGTGGTGGCTGCATTGGGTGGTTTTGAGCATTGTCTTGAAAATTTGTCCGATTGCGATGATACACAAGCTGTTTTGTGCGCTTTATCGAGTCAAACGCATACACCTAACATTGGAGCTGCTGGTACAGCCATGCGTTTTTTGACCGCTTACTACGCACAAAAAGAAGGCGTGTGGGAGTTGTCGGGTAGTGAACGCATGCATCAGCGCCCCATTGGTATTTTGGTGGATGCTTTGCGTAGTCTAGGGGCCGATATTACCTATTTGCAACAGGAAGGATATCCTCCGCTTCGCATTGTCGGCAAAAAGTTAAAGGGTGGTAAAATAGCCCTTAATGGTGGTGTTAGTAGTCAGTATATATCGGCTTTGTTAATGGTAGCTCCGTTGATGCAAGAAGGTTTGACACTGCAACTAACAGACAAGGTAGTGAGCGTTCCTTATATCAAGATGACCTTATCGTTGATGCACCATTTTGGTATTGAATCGAAGTTGGATGGTACGGTTGTTCAGGTAGCTCCACAAGCTTATCAAGCACGTCCTTTTGTTGTAGAAAACGATTGGTCGGCAGCCTCTTACTGGTATGCTGTTGTGGCATTGCACGGTAATGCTTCTATAACATTGCCTTATTTGAATGCCGATAGCTGGCAAGGCGATTCGGAATTGGTGCGTTTGTTTGCCCCATTGGGTGTTACTACTACTTTTACCTCGCAAGGGGTGCTTATAGCAAGCAAAGAGGTTCAATTGCCATCGTGCTATGATTGTAATTTAGCCTCGCAACCCGATTTGGCGCAAACTTTGGTGGTTGCTTGTTTGCTGTTGGGGGTTCCTTTTCGTTTCTCGGGATTGGGTAACCTAAAAATAAAGGAAACCGACCGCATTGCAGCCTTGATTGCCGAGTGCAAAAAGATGGGTTTTGTGTTGAGAGAAGTAGCCGATGGTGTTTTGGTTTGGGACGGAGAAAAAACATTGCCCATGCAACCACTCGTTATTGATACGTACGAAGATCATCGCATGGCCATGGCATTTGCTCCTACCGTATTAAAATTGGGTGAAATAAAAATTAACAACCCACAAGTGGTGACCAAATCATATCCACAATATTGGAAAGAATTTGAAAAACTTTTGCAAATCAATATGCTAGGTTTGTGATATTTACATTACTTTTGTGTTGATAAAAATAAAATATTAATAAAACCCCTAATATGAAAGATTTAAATACCTTACGCGTTGCCGTGGCATGTGACCATGCCGGTTTTGAATTAAAAGAAGAATTGGTGAAAATTTTCTCGGACAAATTGTTTGAGTTGAAAGATTTTGGTACCTATTCGAGCGATAGTGTGGATTATCCAGACATGATTCACCCTATGGCAAAAGAAGTGAATGACGGAAATTTTGATTTTGGCATTGCTATTTGCGGTAGTGGTAATGGCGTTAGTATGGTGGCTAACAAATACAAAAACGTGCGTGCTGCATTGTGCTGGCAAGTAGAATTGGCTAAATTGGCACGTCAACACAACGATGCAAACATCGTATCGATTCCTGCACGTTTTATCAGTCAAGTTACTGCTGAATTGATTATTGAAGCATTTCTTCAAACCGATTTTGAAGGAGGCCGTCACTTGGCGCGCGTTAGCAAAATTTCAGCAATGCTTTAATCTTGTTGGGGAAGATATGACGAAACATCTTTCCCATATTTTTTTAATTCGCGTACAATGCTGGATGAAACCTCTTTTAAGGCAGGATCGGCTAGTAAAAAGATGGTTTCTGCTCCAAAGAAAGTATAATTGACCTTGGCTATTTCTTGCTCGTATGCCAAATCGGTCTCGTTTCTAATGCCACGGATAATGCACGTGGCATTTTCTTTTTGTAGTAGGTCGGCTGTGAGGCAATTGTATCGAATAACTTTGATTTGAGGGTTGTTTTGGTACAATTGCTCAATGATGCTGGCGTTATCTTCTTCGGCTCCTTCTTTATGGCTGTTATCGCCAATGGCAATAATAACCCTATCGAAAAGGCGTAATGCCCTTTCTACTATGTTGGCGTGTCCTTGGGTAAAAGGATTAAAAGAACCCGGGAAAATGGCCGTGCGACTCATGTTTTATTTTCGGATAAAATCAACTCTTCTGATGCGTCCTTCCCATACTTCAAGCGCTTTTTGATTGCTAGCTTGTGTGTTAAATAGGTATAGGTTGTCGTTAAGGACAGCTGCGCATGCACCTTTTTGGAAGGAGAATGTGCTGGGTTGTTGTTGGTAAGAATCGATTAGACTCCACGAGTAACCATTGTTGTTAGAAACGTAATTGTCGGTTATAACTTGACCATTGTTGAATCCGTTCATAACAAAGATACTGTGGTCGTAATAGGCGCAAATAGGCTCGTAGCAAGGAGTAATGCCGTATTTGCCTGTTTGGTTTAGAATGTTGGTCCAATAGTAACCATTGTCGGACGATATAATGCAGTTTTGTGCTACGCCATCTTGCTCTCCGCCAATAAGATACAAACCGTATGGGGTTTGTAGGGTGGTGGCACCTTCTAATGCAAACTGGTTGGGTAGGATACTTTGGGTGTTTTGTTGGATTTGGTTGCCGTCATACGAAAGCAAAATAGCCTCGTTGTTAGTGTTTTTGCCGGCTATCCAAAGTGTATTTTGTAGATTGCCTAGCAATGTGGTCATGGTGCCTTCTGTAAGTGTGCCCACCGTAGTCCATAGGTTTTGATCAAATTGCAGTAGCAATGTGCCTGTTTGGTTAATGGCAAAAATGTGGTTTTGTAGGGTAGCGATTGACGATATTTCGTACTCCGATTCAAAACTTACTTCTTGTGACCATCCGCTTCCGTAGTTGCTATAGACAATGTATTGGTAGTTGGTTGCTTGTGGGTTGCAAACAAAAACATAAATGGCTTGTGTAGTGGTGGCCACCTTGAACGATGATGCATTGCTGTTTATAACAGTAGGTTCTTTCCAGATAATTTCATCTGGATTAACGCTGTGTTGGTTAACAGTAATGGTATAGGTAGCTTCATTTTTTTGGTTTTGAGACAAAATGTACATCGAAACAGGTTGGCTAAAGTCAATACTGTCTTGGGTACTCCAACTTACATTGTTGACTTTTATTTCTTTAGGGCTTCCTGTGTAGGTGATGTAAGGCAATAACTTACTTAAACTATAACCGTATGATACAGAGTCTTCGTTGTAAATGAGGCAATTGATGGTGTCAACTGTAAATTGGATATTTTCAATACCAGGGACCTCTTTGTGCGACTTAAAGGTAAATGTTTTGATGTGTGGACTGGATTTTAGTACCACATCGCTTTGTACACAACTGGTTAGTAGAATAGCGAAGAATAAAGTTATTGCAAGAATGTGTCTCATGGTATTGTCCTTATACGTTGGTGCAAAAATACAAAAAAACGGGATAACCTATCGATTATCCCGTCTTTTTTAGTTAAAAATATGCTTATTGAATAGCAGCTTTGAATTCGTCAAGCAACCAGAATTTAGCAAATTCTAGGTCGGTAGCAGCATCAGCAGCTTTTTTCTTGCAGATACCAGCAGCCGATTTCAACGAAGAGCAAACTTTTTCAAGGTTGTTTTCGCGAGCAGCGCATACTGCCATCAAATAGTAGGTGTTACCATTTTTATCGGTGATGTTTTCTAGGATAGAAGCAGCTCTATCAACGTTACCGCTTAGCAATTGTGCCAATGCAGCGTTGTTAGAGACCATGTCACCAAATGCTTCAACAGCTTTTGCGTATTCACCTTTTTGGATGTAAAGCAAACCTTGAGCTTCGTTGATGTTTTCTACGCTAGCAGCTTTACCTAGGTATGCAGCAGCATCTTCGGTGTTGAAGTCTAGCATAGCAAGCAATGCATAGTTGAAATTGGTTTCAGCAGCTTCAGCACCACCATTGTTTGCAGCGCTTGCCAACAAGTTTTTGGTTTCGTCAAATTGACCTTTAGCATAGTTCAATGCAGCCAAGTTGTTGGTAGTTTTCCAGTTTTCTGGGTTTTGTTTAGCGTTGATTTCGGTGAAGCTAGCAGCTTCTTCTACAGAAGCAGCGATGGTAGCAGCGTGCATCAATTCTTCAGGGCTTAGTTCGCTAGGATTGTTTCTAGCCATGTCTAAGATTTGTTCGTCGGTTTTACCCGCTTTGATAACGGTAAGAGCTAGTTGAGAACGACGCAATTTAGGAAGAATGTCTTTTGCTAGTTCGGTGTAAGCAGCAGAAAGGTTTTTGATTTGTGCTTCGCGTTCTGCTGGGTCTTGATAAGTACCTAGTACACTAAGAATAAGCTCTTTGTCTTGAATGTTTGATTCGTTAACCAATTGTTGGAAACCTTCCCAGTCTTGAGCGATGTATTTAGCATCGATAGCAGCACGGTTGTTTCTTTGTGTTTTCAAGAAGTTAACGGTATTTTTTTGACGAGCGTTAGCCAATTTTTCGTTCAATTCAACACCACCATCAGGAGATGCAGTAGAAATAACTTCGATGCTTTGTACTGAGCGAGTTTTGTCTTTTGCAGTAGCAGCTGCAGCAGCGTTCAATGCTCTTACGTCTTTGTTGTTTCTAACGTTAGATTGTTGAATTTGGAACATGATGTCTGCTTTGGTTACTTCTGCAGTGTCGCGCATGAAACCAGTTGCAGTTACAGCAGGTTCTACTTCGGCAGCGCAAGCAAGTGTTTCGGTTGCAATACAACCAACAGCAATTTCAACTTCTGGGATTTCAACAGCTTTGTCTTTCAAAGTAGCTTTGAAGCGCAAAACTAGTTTCGATTGTTTCATTGCAGGAACATAGTCGAACGAGAAGTTTTGGGTAACAGTACCACCAGCTTTGTATTGGATGGTTTCGTTGTTGCCTTCTACTTTTGCACCTTGGTAGGTAGCGGGTTCAGAAGTAGCTTCGCCTCCTTCGTATACCAATACTGGAGTTACTTCTACGATGCCATTTTCAGCGAAGTATTTTTCGGGGAAGGTTGCGGTAATGGTACCTTCTACTTTGCCACCTTTTACTTCAAGTGGATTGGGGTTTACGGTAAAGTATTCGGGTTTCAATTCGCCCAAATCTTGACACGATGCCAAAGCAGCCATTGCTGCAAAGCAAATTCCTAAGCGTAATAAAATCTTTTTCATTCTATTGTTATTAAAGTAAATAATTGTCTTAATCAAAAAACAGTATATCGGTACAAAGATAGAAAAAAAACAATAATTCGATTCGTGAGGGGGTCCTTTTTTAAAGAAAGTATAGAGGTTTGTTTGCAATATTTGTAAAAATTAACATTTTTTTTTCCTTTAAAGATGACTAATTCATGAACTTTGTATCATGATTTGTTATCCATTGTCCTGGTTATCAACTAAACGAGTCAGTAATTTGACCAAATTATGGGCATCGTATGTAGGTTCGGTATTGTTGCGTAGGAATACTATAATGGGGTATCCGTATGCGGCATCTATCGAACCGGCTAATTATTGCAACTTATCGTGCCCTCAATGCCCTACGGGCAGGCATCAAATTGATAAAAAGGCGCAAAATTTATCGTATCAAGATTTCTCGTACATAGTGGATGCCTTATCGCCCTATTTGATGTACCTCAATTTGTATTTTCAAGGCGAATCTTTTCTCAATAAGGATTTGCCTAAAATGATACAATACGCCAATCGAAAAAAAATCTATACTTGTGTATCGACAAATGGACATTTTTTGACGCCAGAGGTTATTGATGGCTTAAAACAATCGGGGATAAACCGCTTGATTATTTGTTTAGATGGCGCCAATCAACAATCGTACGAGAAATACAGGGTGGGAGGCGATTTTACCAAGGTTACGGAAGGTATAAAACGTTGTGTAGAGGTGGGGCTGCCTGTAGAGGTGCAATGTTTGCTATTGCAATCGACCGAAAACGAGAAGCAAGAAATTATTCGCTTGGTCAAATCGTTGGGTGTAAAGAAGTTTTACTTTAAGAAGGCCCAGTTCTACGACAATTATTTATTGCCAAAAGAAGATAAAAATCGTCGTTACGTGCAGTTGTCAGATGGTTCGTTGCGCACCAAACGAAAATGGAAAAACAGGTGCTTTAGGATGTGGTCGTCTGTTATTGTAGATGTGTATGGCAGGGTGTTGCCTTGTTGTTACGATAAACATGCGATTCATGCTTACGGAAATATGCTAAACCAATCCTTTTACTCCATTTGGAATGGCGATAAAGCAGCAAAATTTAGGGAACAAATTAGGAAAGATAGAACTGTCATTTCAATGTGTACCAATTGTACAGAATAATAGTATCGGTTTCCTTAGTCAACTTTCGATAGATAATAAAAAAGAGGGTAATCCATGGGATACCCTCTTTTTTGTTGGTGTATATTGTTCTTATTGTTTAGGTTCTTCTAAAAGAAGACGGAAACCTAGGTTGTAGAATTTGCTAGATTTTTCCATGCCTAGACGAGCTTTGCAGCGTAAGTAATCTTCGTTGTCGTCGAAGCGTCCACCACGTACTGCGTAACCACCTGATTTTCCTTCTGGGTCAATTTGTTCGCCGTTTTTATAAGCAGTGCAACGGTCTTTGCACCATTCTGCTACGTTACCGCTCATGTCGTAGATGCCTAATTCGTTGGGTTGTTTTTGACCAACAGGGTGTAGGTCGTCGCCCGAGTTGCCAGCACACCATGCTACGGCATTTACGTCGTTGCTGCCGCTAAAGGTATAACCGTTGCTCAATTTGCCGCCCATGGCAGCATATTCCCATTCTGCTTCGGTAGGCAAGCGGAATACATGACCTGTTTTTTCGTTCAGTTTGGTAATGAATTTGGTAACGTCGCTGTATGAAACGTTGTTGACAGGAAGATTATCGCCTTTAATGCTAGAAGGGTTCGATTCCATAATGGCCTTCCATTGCGCTTGGGTTACCTCGTACATACCAATGTAGTACGATTTGCTGAATTTTACTACGTGAGCAGGAGCTTCGTTGGCGTTGATGCTGTTGTCATCGCCCATGATAAACATACCAGTGGTATCGCGCATAACTTTTACAAAGGTACCCGCTTCTGCAACTTCGTATAAATTGGGCCAATTCGCTTCAATCTCATCTTGTGTTTGTGGAGCAGAAGGCTCGTTGCCTGCGCAACTCGATAAAAAGGTTGCCAATGCTATAATGGATGTGAAAAATAAATTACGTTTCATAGTATTATTGTTTTATGATTTTGTGGGTTGAAATTTGGTTGCCAATTTGTACGCGTACAAGATAGGTTCCTTTAGTCAATGCAGCCAACGAAATGGTTTCGCTATCGGTGGTGTTAGCTACCATGTTACCAGTCAAGTTGAATACTTGGATAGCAGCAGGAGTTTCTGCCGAGATTACGGTTACTAGGTCGTTGGTAATGGTTGGGTATACCAAACAACCGTTGGCATTAGCGGTGGCTTCATCAATTGAAACGGTGTTGTCCAATGGACGAGAGGTTAGAATCAACAATTCACCTGGTTTTAAGGTAAGCGTTTTGTTGGTGCGGTTTACTTGCATTTGTTCGCCAGTCATGTAGTTGTACCAAATGCCGGTGTGTGCAAAGTTACCGCTGGTGGTCACGTTCTCGGTAGCGTGGAAGTTGGCCAAAATGATAATATCAATGCTTTCTTCTGCAGTTGGATCGTTTGCTGGTTTTACGTAGTGTACATCAATACGACGTGGTGCTGAGAAGGTTGCTTGGTTACAGTTGGTAGCGGTAACAGCATTTTCGCGGAAGAACGCAGGATGTTTGGTTCTTAGGTTAATCACCTTGGCCGATTGATAATAGGCGTTCATACGCAACTCGTTTTCGTCCCATTTCAAAATCCATGGAATAGGTTTGCGGTTGGTTCTACAGCCATCGCTATCATCTTTTCCTGCACCGCAGTAGTTGATAGAGTAGTCGTAGCCCATTTCGCCAAATTGCCACATCATTTTAGGACCAGGAATAAGTTGAGCAAAAGCAATCAAGGCAGGGACACGGCCTAAACGAACAGCTTCGTCTGTTTTGATATTGCCTGCACCGTATGCTTTGGCAATGTACATATTACGTTCTTCGTCGTGGCTTTCTGCGTAACCTACCCATTGGTTGGTAAACATGCCGCCTTTGCCATTGTTGTCAACAAAGTGGCTAGATGCAGGAGCGCCTTTGGCAGCTTGATTGTAACTGTTGTTCATGTTACGCCATGGCATCATGCCGTAGTCTGCTAAGATCTTTTCTTCGCTGTAATCAGCAAGGTGTTCCAAAATAAAGTAAGCGTTTGCTTTGGTTGCCTTAACGGTGTCATAATAATCTTTTAGGATAGCAATACGGCTATCGTCTTTTTTGCCCCATTTGCCAGCGTCATCGCCCGAGTTGGTTTGGGTAAGACCTTTGGTCAAGTCCATACGATATCCGTCAATTTTGTATTCTTCTAACCAGAATGCTAGCACACGTTTAAAGAACATACGGGTACCTTCGTATTCGTGGTTAAAGTCGTGGAATACGTTGAATGGGTGGCGTGCTACGCGGTTGTACCATGGGTTGTTTTCGGCAGTAGCATTGCCTTGCCAGTATAGTTTAGCAAAAGGTTGTTGACCAGTACCGTGGTTGAATACCATGTCAACGATAACGGCAATACCACGTTTGTGACATTCGTCTACAAATGCTTTGTAATCGTTTTTATTACCATATGCTTTGTCGTATGCAAAGTAGTGGTTAGGGTCGTAACCCCAGCTGTTGTTGCCGTCAAATTCAGATACAGGCATTAACTCGATGGCATTGATACCTAGGTCTTTTAGGTAATCCAAGTATTTCATTACATCGGTAAGGCGTTTGCTGGTAACAAAATCGCGTACGCAAAGTTCGTAAATAACCAAATCTTCTTTAGCAGGTGCCACAAAGTCGGTTACTTCCCATTCGTATACGTCTGGGTCGTTAATTTGAATAATAGAAACTAGACCATCGCCTTTTTCTGGATATGCTGGCATAGAATCGTCAAAATAACGTTTAATTTCTCCGTCGTTATAAGGGTCTAGGATTACTTCTGAATAAGGGTCACTCACTTGTAGTTTTCCGTCTACAAGGTATTGGAATGTATATTTTTTGTTGATGTCTTCTACTTCAAATTCTAACCAGAAAAGGGCGTTTACCAATTCGTCCTTGTCGTTGTAGATATTTTGGCGATACATGTGGTAATCTTCGTTAATTTCCCAATTGTTGAAGTCACCAAGTACGTAAATATTCTTGCTAAGAGGAGCGCGGAATACCAACGCAACTTTGTTGCCGCCTGGGTAGTTGATACCTTCTTTTAAACCAGCGGGAACATCTTTTTCGGTAGATGGAGTAAATACTTGGATTTTAGCGGAATCTTCGAAAGTTTTGTCGTCTTTGTAACCAATTACTTTAACAGTAAATTCGCCTGCTTCGGTAAGAGGACAAGAACCTTTTATGCTAGATTCGCCAGCGTTTTCAAGTATTTTTTGGTCGTTAAGATAAACTTCAATTTTGTCTAATACTGCCGATGTTACTACATCTACTAATAGATTGTCGCCAATTTCGGCAGTTGTACCATTGGCAGGAGTTTTTAAATCTACAATAACTTCACCTTCTGGGTATAGTTCGTAGAAAAGGTCTTCTGATTGTTTGTCACTGCCTTGTGAACGGAATACGAAGCACAATTTTTTTGCTGTTTCACCAGCTTGAAGAGCACCATAGAAAGCAGTGATACCACCTTTAATGGTTAACTTCCATTTGTTGTCTTCGATTTTGGTTAATTTGTATTTTTCGGCGTTATCACCCCATGCAGTTCCGTTTTTCCAGTCGGAATTGCTGGTACTTTTAGAGGTAATAAGACCTGTGTGTGCATAGCAGGTGGTAACGTCTTTCATGCCACCACCACCTTGGGTCGCGTCAAAAATGATGTCGAAATCACTGCTGTAATTCGTTGTAATAAATTGAGGGTCAGATGTTACCTGTGCCAACGATACAAGACCGTAACACAAAGCAAGACCAAGAAGTAGAATTTTTTTCATAGATGTTTTATAAAAATGTTAGCTTACGAAGATAGGAAAAAATAGTTGAAAAGAATTAAGAATCGCTAAAAAATAATACTTAAAACACAATTCTTATGGCAAACTGTTAAAAAAAAAGAGGAGCCTATAAAAGACTCCTCCTAAAAATATAGTTGATAGAACTTATTTTTTTGCTGGTTTAAGTTTTTTTGCTTCGCCTTTTTTAATGAAATCGTAAGCAGAAGGAACAGCTACAAAGATGGTAGAGTAGGTACCTATAATCACACCCAATAGCATAGCAAATACAAAGCCTCTAATGGTTTCGCCACCCAATAGTAGGATAACTACCAATACCAAAGCAGTCGATAATGAGGTGCTCAATGTACGAATTAGGGTTGCGTTTACAGCTTCGTTAATTACTTCGGCTTTGTCGCGTTTTGGGTATAGGTTGACCATTTCGCGTACACGGTCAAATACAACCACCTTGTCGTTGATAGAGTAACCAACAATGGTTAGGATGGCAGCAATGAACGATTGGTCAATTTCCATTGAGAATGGCATAATCTTGTAAAGCAATGAATATGCACCAATGATGAAAATAACGTCGTGTACCAAAGCGAACAAAGCACCTGTACTATAAGAAATGTTGCGGAAACGTGCTAGGATGTACAAGCAAATACCCAAAATAGATAGCAATATAGCGATACTTGCATCCAATTTAATATCGTCTGCAATGGCAGCGCTTACCTTTTGTGAACTTTGAATACCGAAGGTTTGTGCATCATCGTCTATTGCTAGGCTCGCTTTTCCTTCATTTAGTACGTAACCATTCACAAACATCTCTTTGGTTACGCCTTGGTTTGCAAATAGCTCTTGCAATTCAGTGTATAGGATGCTTTCTATTTCATCATCAACCGCTTTGTTATCGTCATTGATTTTGTAGTTGGTAGAGATGCGCACTTGGTTGTCGGTACCAATGGTGATTACCGATACAGAGGCATCTTTGAAACCGTCTTGCAAGTGTGCTTCTATTTCTTCTGTATTCACGTTTTCGTTGAAACGAACTACGTAGTTTCTACCACCCGTAAAGTCGATACCTTGGTTAAGACCGATGGTGCTAAGCGATGCAATGGCTACTACTACCATGATACTAGCAGCAATGTAGCTGGTTTTGCGTAGGTTTAACCAATTAACTTTTACGTTGGTTAATAAGTTTTTAGATAGTTTGGTGGTAAAGGTTAGTTTGTTGATGCGTCCGCTTTCGCTCATGCTATCGTAAACCAAACGAGTTACAAATACAGCGGTAAAGAATGATGTAATGATACCGATAATCAATGTGGTTGCGAAACCTTTGATAGGACCTGTACCAAAGTAGAATAGGATAATACCAGTTAGTACGGTGGTAAGGTTTGAGTCGATGATAGCTGACATCGCATTTTTGTAACCATCTGCGATGGCTGCTTTGTGCGATTTACCTGCGCGTAACTCTTCTTTGATACGTTCGTAGATAAGCACGTTGGCGTCAACTGCCATACCCATGGTAAGTACAATACCTGCAATACCAGGCAAGGTAAGAACAGATTTGAATGATGCCAAAATACCTACCAAGAAGAATACGTTGATAAGCAACGCACCGTCAACAATCAAGCCAGGGATGCCACCATAGAAGAAAATCATGTAAAGCATGATGCAGAAGAAGGCAATGGCAAACGACCACAAACCTTTTTCGATGGCTTCTTGACCCAACGAAGGACCTACTACGTCTTCTTGGATAATACGAGAAGGAGCAGGCATTTTACCTGATTTTAGCACGTTAGCCAAGTCTTTTGCTTCTTGTGCGGTAAAGTTGCCCGAAATTTCAGATTGTCCACCGGTAATTTCGGTGTTTACGGTAGGATAAGAGTAAACCATGTCGTCCAATACGACTGCAATGCTACGACCAATGTTTTCTTTGGTTAAGCGTGCCCATATTTTAGCACCTTCTGGTGTCATTGACATGCTAACGGTGTAATTGGCGCTGAATTGGTCTAGGTTTTCTCTAGCATCGCTGATAACAGTTCCTCCCAATGGCGCTTTTCCATCGCGGTCGGTAACTTTAATGGCAATCAATTCGTAGTATATGCCTTTTTCGTCTACAGGCTTAACACTCCACAAGAATTTTAAATCGCGTGGTAAAATTTCTTTTACGGGACGAAGATTTAAGTAATTCATTACAGTGGCGGTGTCAATTGTGCTAACGTAACCAACACGAGGACCTGCTGCATTTTGAACTTGAAGTTTGCTGAACAGCGATTCTACATTTGCTGCTTGCAAAGAGTCTGCTTCTGCAGGTGTGTTCATAGCAATGATAGCGTTGTTAGCCTCTTCTAGGTAGGTGAAGATTTCATTCACGTTGTAGGTTTCCCAGAATTCTAGACTAGCAGAACCTTGTAATAGTTTGCGAACACGTTCTGGTTCTTTTACACCAGGAAGCTCAATCAAGATACGACCATTGGTTTCTAGGCGTTGGATGTTGGGTTGAACCACACCAAAGCGGTCGATACGGGTACGAAGCACGTTGAACGAGTTATCTACTGCTGCTTGAATTTCTTCTTTTAAAACCTCAATAACTTCGTTGTTGGTACTTTGCAAACTAATTTTGTCTTTCAAATCAAATGTGGTACCGAAAATGGCCGATAAGCGGGCATTGGCATCCAATTCTTCGTACGCTTCTTGGAATAGTACGATGAAATCTTTTTGACTTTCGCTTTGACGTGCAATGGCCAATTCCATAGCTTTGTTAAAGGTTTCGTCTTTGCTGTTGCCAGAAAGAGTACGAACAATATCAGGAACCGATACTTCCAAGATAACGTTCATACCACCTTTTAAGTCAAGGCCTAGGTTTAATTCGTTTTCGCGGCATTCTTTCAAGGTATAACCCAACCATACCTTTTCGTTCGCCATTGAGTCCAAATAATGGAATTCTGCCATTTTGTCTCCGTTGGCATATTCTTCTGCTTTGTTGTTGTAGATAGAGGTAACTACATTAAACGAAAGATAGAAACAACACACCAACCCCAACAATACGGCAAACAATGTTACAAATCCTTTGTTTTGCATATTCTATAAGGTTATTAAATTATTGTAATCGTTTGTTGAAAGCGCTTTTTGCTTAAAAACAAGGCGCAAATATAATTAAAATATCGTAATACTCAAAAATTAACTTCTCTATAATACGATGATTAAATGATTAGCATGGCATCGCCGTAAGTGCCAAATTGATAGCCTTCTTTCAAGGCTTCGTTGTAGGCATTCATAACATAATCATATCCGCCAAACGCTGCTACCATCATAAGTAGTTGCGAATAAGGGAAATAGAAGTTAGCCACCATAGACGAAGCAACGGTAAAGTCGTAGGGTGGGAAGATGAATTTATTGGTCCATCCATCGAATGCTTTTACGTGTCCTTCGGTGCAAACGGCAGTTTCCAAAGCACGCATAACGGTAGTACCCACTGCACAAATACGTTTCTTTTGGTCTTGCGCTTTGTTGATGATTTGGCAAGTTTCTTCGGGAATAATTAATTGTTCCGAATCCATTTTGTGTTTGGTAAGGTCTTCTACGTCAATGTCGCGGAAATTGCCCAAACTAGCGTGTAGCGTTAGGTAGGTAGACTTGATGTCTTTAATTTCCATGCGCTTCATAAGCTCACGACTAAAGTGAAGAGCTGAGGTAGGAGCTACTACAGCGCCTTCATTTTTGGCAAAAATGGTTTGGTAGCGTTCGGCATCTAGGTTTTTCATGTGTTCAAGCACTACCGAATCGTCTACATCTTCTACCTTTCCATCAAATTTGTTATAGAAAAAGATATTCTTGTAATTGTCGATGATTTCGCGCGTGGCAGGACGTGTTACACTGCGTGGAAGTGGGGTTTCGCCCATGCTGTACAACACTTGTTTAAAGGTGTCGTGGTCGCCATCGAACAAGAAACGAAGGGTTCTTCCGCGAGAGGTGGTATTGTCGATTACTTCTGCTACCAACGAGTCGTCTTCGCCAAAGTACAATTTGTTACCAATACGGATTTTACGAGCAGGATCCACCAATACATCCCACAAACGCAACTCTTCGTTTAGTTCGCGAAGCAAGAAAACTTCGATGCGCGCACCCGTTTTTTCTTTGTTTCCATACAAACGTGCGGGGAATACCTTGGTATCGTTAAAAACAAACAAATCGTTCTCGTCAAAGTATTGCAAAATGTCTTTGAATACTTTGTGCTCAATTTCGCCTGTTTTTTTGTTTAACACCAACAAGCGGCATTCGTCGCGAAAAGCGCTAGGGTATTGTGCAATTTGTTCTTCGGGTAATTTGAATTTAAATTGTGATAATTTCATAATATTGTTAGTCTATGTTTTCTTTTTGGTTGGCTAATTGATTGACAAAGTCGTCGTATTCAAGGCATTGACTTAAATCGATATCGCCAATGCGGGTGCGTTGAAGGGCGGTTAGGTGTGCACCGCTTTGCAAGGCAACGCCAATATCTCTAGCCAAGGCGCGTATGTATGTCCCTTTGCTGCATACCACGCGGATGGTAATGCTAGGCAATTGACAGTCCAGTAATTCTATCTCGTCTATTATCAGTGTTTTTGCCTTAATTTCTACCTCTTTCCCCTCGCGGGCATATTCGTAGGCACGTTTGCCATCTATTTTTACTGCCGAAAAGGTAGGCGGAATTTGTTCGATGGTACCTACAAATTGTTGCAAGGTATTGCGTACCAGTTCTTCTGTGATGTGTTCTGTAGGGTAAGTGGCATCTATTTCCTTCTCTAAATCGAAAGAAGGAGTGGTGGCACCCAATTGCAAGGTAGCAATGTACTCTTTGGTTTGGTATTGAAACGATTCAATGAGTTTAGTTGCTTTTCCCGTGCATAGAATCATCACACCTGTAGCCAAAGGGTCTAGCGTACCTGCATGTCCCACTTTTAGTTTCTTTACGCCTAAATGACGTGACAAAACCCCACGTACGCGGTTTACCAAGTTAAATGATGTCCACGTAAGGGGTTTGTTAAAATAAAGTATTTCGCCTGCGATGTAATCCAATGTCTTTTTAGGTTAACATGATGGCCAAACCACCCGCAATTAAACAATAGGCTGCAAAATAAATGAGTTTGCCTCTTTGTACAATGCGAATCATAAATTTGCATGCCAAACATCCTGATACATAAGCAGCTAAAAATCCTAATACCAACGATAGGATAGGGATATTAACAGCCACTTCACCTTGCAAAATGTGTATTAGTTCCAACAAGGCATCGCCCAAAATAGGCGCCAATACCATTAGGAACGAGAATTGTGCAATGGATTCTTTTTTATTGCCCAATAGCAAACCTGTAGCAATGGTGCTTCCCGAACGAGACAAACCGGGCAATACAGCGCATGCTTGTGCCAAACCAATGATAAAGGCATCGCGGTACGAAATTTTTTCGCGTATGCGAGGTTTGGCAAAGTAGGCAAAAGCTAATAATAGGGAGGTTACAATTAAACAACAACCTACCAATAGTAATCCTTGACCAAAGAAACTTTCTACTTGGTCTTTGAAGAAAATGCCAACTACAAAAATAGGAATCATGGATACGGCTATTTTGGCAATGTATTCTTTCTCTGGATTCCAGGTTTTGGTAAAGCATCCTTTCATAAGCGCCCAAATTTCTGCCCAAAGGATGGTAATGGTGCTGAGTACAGTAGCCGCATGAACTACTACGGCAAAAAGCAAATTATCCTCGCCTGTTGATCCAAATAATGTTTGACCAATTTCGAGGTGCCCGCTGCTGCTAACGGGTAAAAATTCGGTAAGACCCTGCAAGGTGCCAAGGACAATAGATTCCCACCAAGTCATTTTTCAACTTTGTTTTTAGGGTGATAAAATAGTGATACGATAACAGAAAGGTATCCGAAGAAAACAATTATAGGTGCAATAACGATGCGTCTGAAACTATAAATATCTTGTTCAAAGCATCCTTCTTCCGATACGGGGCCCATCATTAGTGCAAATCCAATGATGATAACAATAACGCCCGCACCAATCCACCATAGGTTCTTTTTACCCAAGCGAAGTTGTTGTCCATCGTCCTTTTTAGTCGATGAATGATTGGGTTGTTTGACTGATTTTGATGGTTGATTTATCTTCATACAGATTAAATATAATACATATCGTCTACACGCAAACGTAAATAGCGTGTTACCGATAAATAAGTGGCAATAAAGGTGATAATAATACCCGAAACAATCATTACAGCGAATGAGATTAACAGAGCATTCATGCTTTCAATGCTTAATAATTCGCCTACTTTGCTTCGAAGAACAAATAAAATACCCGAAAGGATTCCCATGGCTAGTATAGCAGAAATAAGCCCCGTTATAATTCCTTGTATCAAAAAAGGTTTTCGGATAAAGGATTTAGTAGCGCCTACTAGTTTCATGGTGTGAATAAGGAAACGTTTTGCATAAACAGATAATCGTACGGTGTTGCTAATGAGCGCATACGATATCAAAATAAGCAATGCAGAAACACCCATAAGGATGATAGAAATGCGTTGTACGTTTTTGTTGATGGTATCAATTAGGTTCTTTTGAAAACTAACCTCTTTTACCTCGGGTAAGCGTTGCAATGATTGTTCAATAATGGCAATGCTATCGTTGTTAGCATAGTCGGATTTAAGGGTCATCTCGATAGATCCCAATAAAGGATTGTAACCCAAAAATTCGGTAGGGTCTTGACCTAACTCTTCTGCTAATTCCTTGGCTGCTGTTTCTTTGTCAATGTATTTGGTAGTGTTGGTGTACGGACATGCATCCAAGTTTTTTTGTAATTTTTGGATATCGGCAGGTTTAATATCGTCCTTTAATACAACAGACAAGGTTAGGTTCTCGCGAATGTAAACCGATAATTCGTTGGTTAATAGGACCATTAAGGTAGTGGCGCCTATTAAAAAGAGAACCAAGGTTATGCTAATAATAGAGGTAAGGCGCGAATTAAATAAGTGCCCCGCCGCCATATTTTGTTTGTTTTTCATAAACCTACTTGACTTTTATTTGTTTTTTTAAGGAAAGAAACTTGCCTTGTTTTTTGAATTTCGCAAAGATAATATATCCAAAAGCCAAAGTCAATAGTATAGAACAAATAATTGTCAAAATTCTGCCAATTTGGTACGACTGTGGTTCAAACTTAAATACGATGTCGTATTCGCCAGCTTTGAGTGGCATTGCTCGTAATACGTAGTTAGCGCGACAATGAGGTACTACTTCGCCATCAATGTATGCGTTCCAACCGGTATAGTAGTAGATTTCTGAGAATACTGCAAGCTGTGGTTCTGTACTGCTAAAATGATATACTAACTCATTAGGCGCATACGATGTGAGTTGAATGTTGCCGTTTTGAGGTTGGTAGTTTTGTTGCGCAAATAGAGATTGAAACGCTTTGTCAATAACAGCCGTTTGATGTAAATCTACTTGTTTAAGCGCAGTTATTTCTTGGTCGGCATTGTTGCTCCATTGGATATCAGATACCAACCATGCGTTGCCCATTGCTAGGTTGTTTTGTAGAGGATCTGCGCTGGAATGATATACCAAATACTTTGTATTCAGCATATTGATAACAGGTGTTTGTGCAAAAATGGAATCAATGTCTGCGTAAGATTGGATGGTGTGTAATAGACTGGTTGCGGTTGCAATTTCATTTGCCAAATGCACGTCAATTAACTCTTGGTAGCGACGTAGTTTTACAGCGCTGTAACCACCAATGGTCTTGTAAAAATACGAGGGTTGTGCACTATTAAATACATCGACCGTTAGATTTAAAACCCTGAAATTAGGGTCTTTATCTTTCAATATAAAGGTGTCGGCAGCAGAGGGTTTGAACGCGTCTTGTGTTGATTTTTGGGTAACAAAATGCGATTTATTTAGGTATCGATGAGCGATAGGAAGCATATCGGCCGCTACCAATACAATAAGGATGGTAGCAAGGATATTGGCTTTGATGTGTTGTTTGGCGTAGGCCCATAGTGCAGCAAATGCCAATGCAATAAAGATAAACGAACGCCATGCATCGTTGCTCAACAATGTGGCACGGTCTTGAGGCAATGTTTCTTGCAAGAATGCGTATTGACCAGTAAATTTAGCATCGTTTGCCGAAATAAAATCGCCTGCTAATGAGGGGAATAAAGCAAGAATCAAACAAATGCCTCCGGTAACGCCTGCGGAAACGTACAAGGCCTTTAACGAGGGTTGCTTTTCGCTATCGCACCAACTTTTGAGTGCCAAGAATGCCGTAATGCACATACATAGGCAAGTAATGGTGAGTGTCATAGACACGGTTCTAAATTGTGCGTACATAGGAACGTAATTCACAAAGAACCTAGATAAAGGCTCAAAGTGATACCCCCACGATAGTAGGATGCCCAGTACGGTAGCACCCAGTAGCCACCAACGTTCGCGATTAGGCAAAACTTGCATGCCCAGTAAGAACAAGAAACATACAATAGCGCCTACGTATACAGGGCCTGCAGTAAAGGGCTGGTCGCCCCAATACAGCGGAAGTTGGAAGGTTTGCATGGTTTTTGCTAATTTAGGACCGCGCATACCTGTTAACTGTTCGATGCTTTGAGCGGTAGCGCTGTTCTCGTCTAACGTACCAACCGATGCTCCACCCATGTAATTGGGAATCAATAAGGTAAGTGTCTCGTCAATGCCATAACTCCAATTGGTAATGTAATCAAAATCTAGTCCCTCTTGTTGTCCCGATTGGGTAAGGGTTAATCCGTTACTTTCGCCGCGCATGGTAGCTTTTGCATATTCGGCGGTGGTGATGAGTCGGGTAGCATTCAGTCCAACCGCTACAGAGGCACCTAAAATTAACCATGCTATGGTAATGAAGAAGGGTTTTAATTGCTTGTCTTTGATAGCAAAAACCAATTCAGATATGCCATAGCAGATAACAGCAAATAAAGTATAATAAATAATTTGTACGTGGTTGGCATACAAACCTAATCCAAGGAATAGGGCCAATAACGTAGCACCCCACCAGGGTTTCTTTCTAAATCCGATGTATATAGAGGCAATAATAGGTGCCATGTAGGCAATGGCTACCGCTTTGGTATTATGGCCCGCCACTAATATAATAAGGTTGTACGATCCAAAAGCAAAAGCCAGTGCCCCTGCAATAGAAAGATAAGGTGATACACCAAAGGCAATGAGTAGGATGTAAAAGCCTGCTAGGTATAAAAATACCCGATAGGTAGGCCCTGGAAGTATACGCAGGCAGTTGTCAATGTGTGCTACAACCGAATTGGGTTCGGTCATGCAAATTTGATAGGTAGGCATGCCACCAAACATCGAACCTGTCCAAAGAGTTTGCTCTTCCGCTTGCTGGTTAAACGTTGTTGCTTCGTGGCTCATTCCCACGTATCCAGCCGTATCGCCACCAAAAATAACCTTTCCTTGTAATGAAGGGTGTAGGTATACAAAAGTAACCACTAAAAAGGTTAGGGCAGCAATTAGATGTGGAAGGTATTTTTTCATGGTGTAAAGTTTGATTATAGAGAGCAAAGATAGTGATTTTCTTTTTTGTAATATAAAAAAAAGAATTATCTTTGCACTCGCAAGAGCGGGATGTAGCTCAGCCCGGTTAGAGTACACGTCTGGGGGGCGTGTGGTCGCAGGTTCGAATCCTGTCATCCCGACAAAGAAAAATCCTTGAAAACTCGTTTTCAAGGATTTTTTCTGTTTATACGGCAGTAGTTTAGAACCACTTCTTCTTAATCATATACAAGGCAGAAAGCAAGGTGAGCAGCAAACTGGCACCTACCGTCGCCCAGAATAACCAGTTAAAAATGGTGGTGCCTTCTTCTAAGTTCATGCCCAAAAAACTAGCTATCAAGGTGGGTAACATCATTACCAACGAAATGGAGGTAAGGCGTTTCATAATGATGTTCAAGTTGTTAGAGATAACCGATGCGTAAGCATCCATCATACCACTAAGCACCTCGCTGTACACAATGGATTGTTCTAGCGCTTGCTTTGATTCAATTTCAACGTCTTCTACCAAATCGGGATCGTATACATCCTTGGCACCACGCATGTTTTTTAGACGGTGGGTCAAGATGTCGTTGCCACGAAGCGAGGTGGTAAAGTAAACCAAGCATTTTTCTAGGCGCAACAAGGTTTGCAACTCTTCGTTACGAACCGACGATTCCAATTGCTTTTCTGCAGCTTTGGTTTGAATGTTGATTTGTTTTAGGTATTTCAAGAACCAAATGCTGGACGATAGCAACAAACGGAACACAAAGTTAATGTTATCGGTAAACTGAATGTTTTTGCGTTTGGTGTATTGTATAAAGTCGGGTATAAGGTCTGTTTTAAAGAAACATACCGAAACAAAGATGTCGTCTTTAAAAATAATACCTAGAGGTACGGTGGTAAACGATGTGTTTTCGTCGTGCAGTTTACAGGGAATACGCATCAAAATAAAACACCAACCGTCTTCTACTTCGATACGTGGACGTTCATCAACGTCTTCGATGTCGTCGTAGAAAGCCTCAGGAACATGCAATGTTTCTGTTAGGTATTTTTTGTCTTGCATGGTTGGTTTTACGACATTCACCCAGCAGTTGGGTTCCCATTTGTCGCATGGAACTAGTCCGGTACCGTTTTTTAAAAATGTTCTCATAGGTTACCTCCAAATGTTTAGCAAAATGGAGATAGAACCTTCTCCATTTTATAAATTACAGCAATTGTTCGGATAATAATCGTCCATTATTGTGATGAAGTTTAAAATTTCGGTTGCAAAGATATAAAAAAAATAGTAATGTGTAATTAGGAATTAGGAATTTTTCGAATAGCGAGCGCAGAGTCAAGTTTACTTGACTATGCCGAGTCATGAGAAAAATCACGAAATGCGCAGCATTGAGTAATTCTTGTGCAAACGAGCGGAGAATAAATTTATTTATTATCCCGACAGTTGCGATTAAGTGAGGGCAGAAGCAAAGTTTACTTTGATTATGCCGAACGTGAGCAACATGAGCAAAGCTAGTGCCGCCAAGAATCATGAGCGCAGCGAATAATTAGGATCAAAAAAAAGGAGAAACGATTTCTCATTTCTCCTTTTGTGATTACACTAGCTCGCGTATTAACGCTTCGCGATCGCCATAAAGCATGTCCATAGGTGCAATTTCTGGAAGCGTATAAGCACCTGGACGTTGTTTAACCACTGCGCGTGCGCAACTTACCAAAATTTGGCTGGTAAGGGCAGGGTTGTTGATGGTCATGCTGAATGCAAAGCGTTGGCTTTGGGTAGTTCCCGATACACCTTTGCGTTCAATTAAAACACCGTGTCCCATGTCTTGTAGTTCGTCTACACTGCTAACAGGAATAACGTGTGTTTCGTCGTGGCTAAAGTAAGAGTCCGACTTGATGGCAGCGGTTACTGCTTCAAGGCTAGCACCTTCTTCTAGTTCTACATATACCATGCGACGGTGTACGCTGGTGCCCAAAGGAATGGTCATAGAAAGTGCGTTTTTTACGCCTTCTTTGCTACGTGCTACTACCGAGTGGCCCATGCTCATACCAGGACCAAAGTTGGTGTAGGTCAAGCCTTTAGGAGCCATGGCTTTAAGCAATGCGCGAACAACTGAGTCTGAACCTGGGTCCCATCCTGCCGAAATAATAGCAGCTGCGTTATTGGCTTGAGCAATGGGCTCCAATTGTTGACGCAATTGCCAAATATCGGTGTGGATATCGAAACTGTCTACTGTGCAAATGCCTTTGGCTAGTAGGGCAGCAGCGGTTTCGGGAACACTTCTACTAGGACCACACAAAATAGCAACGTCTACTTTACCAAGGTCGTCAATGGTAGTGGCAACCTTAATACCTGCTAATTCGGCAGGAATGTTGGTGGCATCGCGACGAACAATACCCGCCAATTCCATATCGGGGGCAGCTTGAACGGCTTGTAAGGCAAATTTGCCAATGTTGCCGTAACCTATAATTGCTACTTTTATCATATAATTATTGGTGAATCGGTGAATCG
>CAJGDW010000008.1 GCA_904502115.1 Paludibacteraceae bacterium
GAGTCGATGATTTCTTGGGGCGTATGACCACTCACCACGTTTAAAAGCAAGGCCAAAATCCCTTTTACAATCACAGCATCACTGTCGCCTTGAAAAATAATTTGGCCGTTTTCGTTTAGATGGGCATCGATCCACACCTTACTTTGACAACCTTCAATAAGGTTTTCGGGCAATTTTTTCTCGTCTGGGAAAGCAGGAAGTTCGTTTCCTAGCTCAATGATACGACTGTATTTATCAAACCAATCGTCGAATATAGCGAAGTCTTCTATTACTTCGTCTTGTAATTGATTAATTGTCATAGTTTTATGATTAAAACAGTTGTTTTACGCGCGCTATACCTGCCACCAAGGCATCAATTTCGGCCGTGGTGTTGTAAAGCGCAAAAGATGCACGCAAGGTGCCTTCTATGCCATAATGTTTCATAATGGGTTGGGCACAATGGTGTCCTGTACGAAGGGCTATGCCCAATTTATCGAGCAAAGTACCCATATCATAATGGTGTATATTGCCTACTTGCATGGATATAACGGCACTTTTGTGCAATGATGTTCCAAAGAAACGCACATCGCCTAGTTGCTGCAACTTATCGGTTGCATAGTTTAACAAATAGGTTTCGTAGGCAGCAATTTGATCCATTCCGATGTTTTGTACGTATCGGATGGCCTCTGCAAGGGCGGTTGAACCGATAAAATCGGGTGTACCTGCCTCAAATTTATAAGGCAACTCGTTAAAAGTGGTTTTTTCAAAGCTTACTTGAGCAATCATTTCGCCACCGCCTTGGTAAGGAACCATGGCATTGAGCCATTTTTCTTTACCATATAATACACCGATGCCAGTTGGACCGTAAATTTTATGTCCCGAAAAAACATAAAAATCGGCATCCAAGTCTTGTACGTTCACAGCGATGTGTGGCACCGACTGTGCACCATCAATTAAAACGGGCACTTGGCGGACATGCGCCATGGCGATGATGTCTTTAACGGGATTAACCGTTCCCAATACGTTGGATACGTGGGTAACAGCTAGCAATTTGGTACGATCGGTAAAGAGCGATGCCAATGCTTCCAAGTCCAGTTCGCCTTGTTCGTTAAATGGGATTACCTTGATAACAATGCCTTTGCGTTGTTGCAACAACTGCCAGGGAACAATGTTGGAGTGATGTTCCATTTCGGAAACGATGATTTCGTCGCCTGTTTGCAAAAAGGTTTCGCCAAAGGAATGGGCTACCAGGTTAATGGATTCGGTAGTACCACGGGTAAAGATTATTTCGTGTGCATGGGCGGCACCTAAAAACTGCTGCACGGTAGCACGGGCTGCCTCGTGCGCTTCGGTGGCCATTTGGCTCAAAAAGTGAACGCCTCTGTGCACATTGGCATTCTGCTGGGTGTATCCCTCTTCTATTTTCTTGATAACCGACCATGGTTTTTGGGTAGTGGCCGCATTATCTAGGTACACCAACGGACGGTTGTGTACGGTTTGGGTTAGAATGGGAAAATCGGCACGAATGCTTTCTATGTTGGTTAAAATATCCATTATCGACAAATTTTACAGCCGTTGCAATGTGTTTTATCGCCACGCAAACGACGTTCAATGAGCAATTGCAAGCGGTCTTTTAAGGGTTCGATGCGTACGTTGTCCAATACATCGTGTACAAAAGCAAACATGAGCAACATGCGGGCTTCGTCTGGGTTGATACCACGAGCACGCATATAGAACAAGGCGTTCTCGTCTAATTGTCCAACGGTAGAACCGTGGTTGCATTTTACATCGTCGGCATAAATTTCTAATTGAGGACGTGTAAACATGCGCGCCGTTTTAGACAAGCATAAGTTTCGGTTTATTTGGAAAGCCTGGGTTTGCTGTGCATCGGGCAACACCTTTATCAATCCGTAAAAATCGCCTTCGGCTTGATCGTCTAATACGTATTTAAATAATTCGTTGCTAGTAGCACCGGCTACGTTGTGATTGATAAAGGTATGGTTTTCAATTCTTTCGGTATTATGACCCAAACCTAAACCATTGATAGACAAGTGGGCACCTTTGCCATTAAGGTTTACCTCTACACGGTTGTGGGTTTGTCCGTTGGCCAAGGTGATAAGGTTAGAAAGCACCTGACTACCCTCTTGCTGGGTAATTTGCAAGGTAGAGACATTGGTGGTCTTTTCCGAAGAACTTTCTAGTTTATAATGTTCGTAGGTGGCGTTTTTGCCCACAAAAACTTGGGTTAAACGGTTAGAAAGATAACTTACTTCTGAACCATAAGCATGATCGCACACCAACACTTGCGCTTTGGCATTTTCGCCAATAATGGCCACGTTGTGGCTAACTGCCATCATATCTACCTTGCCGTACATCATATTGACGAGCTGAATGGGGCGCTCCAATTGCACACCCTCGGGCACATAAAGAAACATACCGTCTTGGGCAAGGAGTTGATTCAATGCCACATCGGGATTTTGAAGGGCTAATTGGCTGATGTAAGGTTGCAACAAGTCTGCGTGTTGTACAAAAGCTTGTGCAAGGCTACAAATAACCACTCCTGCAGGCAATGCGGGCAAGTTGGGTTGGGCGTAAAAACTATCGTTCAACACCAAATAGTTATAGGTAGTGATGCCAGGGATATCGCACATGAACAGCGAGAAAGGATTGCCCTTAAATGGCAAACGTTGTGGATTCAAGCCGTAATCGAGGGCGTAGGCATCGGCAAAAGTCACCTTGTTTTGGTTCTGCAAACTTACCACTGCATCGTTGCGCATTTGCTTGCGCCATGCAGGTAGGTTTTGCTGAAACAAAGCCTCGTTTTCCCTAAACAATGCTATGTAACCGTCGTGTATCATTACTCTCCTACTTCTTGTTTAATCCAATCGTACCCTTTTTCTTCTAACACGGCTACCAATTCGCGTCCTGCTGTTTTTACAATACGACCTTTGTACAAAATGTGCACAATATCGGGCACGATGTAATCCAACAAACGTTGGTAGTGAGTAATCACGATAGAGGCATTTTGAGGGGTTTTTAATTGATTTACCCCGTTTGCCACAATGCGTAACGCATCGATATCAAGACCAGAATCGGTTTCGTCCAATATAGACAAACATGGTTCTAGCATGGCCATTTGGAAAATTTCGTTGCGTTTTTTCTCGCCGCCCGAAAAACCTTCGTTTACCGAACGATTGGCCAATTTGTTGTCTAATTCGACAATATCTTTTTTGGCGCGCATCAATTTAAGAAACTCGCCAGCGGTTAAAGGATCTTGACCTTTGTATTTGCGGTGCTCGTTTACGGCAGCACGCATAAAGTTTACCATGCTAACACCTGGAATTTCTACAGGATATTGGAAACTCAAGAACAATCCGGCGCGCGAACGTTCTTCGGCAGGCATGGCCAACAAATCTTTGCCATTAAAAGTAACAGAACCTTGGGTTACTGTAAAGGCAGGATGTCCTGCTAACACAGCCGAAAGGGTACTTTTACCTGAACCGTTGGGTCCCATAATGGCGTGTACCTCGCCTGCTTTAACACTCAGGTTGATACCTCTTAATATTTCTTTGCCGTTTACTTCGGCATGTAAATTGACTATTTCTAACATACTAACCTACACTTCCTTCTAGCGAAATTTGCAACAATTTTTGAGCTTCGACAGCAAATTCCATGGGTAATTTATTAAGTACTTCTTTGGCAAAACCATTCACAATAAGGCCTACCGCATCTTCGGTGGCAATACCGCGTTGGTTGCAATAGAAAAGTTGATCTTCGTTGATTTTGGAGGTACTGGCCTCGTGCTCCAACACCGCTGTGGGGTTCTTCACATCAATTTCGGGGAAAGTATGTGCCCCGCATTCACTGCCTAATAGCAAGCTATCGCATTGCGAAAAATTACGAGCGCCATCGGCATGTTGCGATACACGCACCAAACCACGGTATGAATTTTGGCTTTTACCTGCCGAAATACCTTTTGAAACAATGCGACTTTTGGTATTTTTACCCAAGTGAATCATTTTGGTACCGGTATCGGCTTGTTGGTAATGGTTGGTAAAAGCTACCGAATAAAATTCGCCAATGGAATTGTCGCCTTTTAGGATACAGCTGGGATACTTCCAGGTGATGGCCGAACCCGTTTCTACTTGTGTCCACGACAATTTAGCCGATTCGCCCTTGCAAATACCGCGTTTGGTAACAAAATTGTAAATACCTCCTTTGCCATCTTTATCGCCAGGGTACCAGTTTTGTACGGTTGAGTATTTTACTTCGGCACGGTTCATTACCACAATTTCGACAATGGCTGCGTGCAACTGGTTTTCGTCGCGCTGAGGGGCTGTACATCCCTCTAAATAAGACACATACGAATCGTCATCGGCTACAATTAGGGTACGTTCAAACTGCCCTGTATTAACCGCATTGATACGGAAATAAGTAGACAACTCCATGGGGCAACGCACGCCTTTAGGGATGTAAACAAAAGAACCATCGCTAAATACGGCCGAGTTAAGGGCTGCATAAAAGTTATCGGTATAAGGAACCACCGAACCCAAATAGGTTTGAATCAGTTCGGGGTACTGCTCTACTGCCTCGCTAAATGAGCAGAAAATAATGCCCAATTTGGCCAATTCTTCTTTGTAAGTAGTTTTAACCGATGTACTATCCATGACAGCATCGACTGCCATGCCCGATAGCATTTTTTGCTCTTCTAGCGGAATACCCAGTTTCTCAAAAGTTTTAAGTAGCTCAGGATCAACCTCGTCGAGGCTTTTTGGAGCATTTTTTCGGGGTGCAGCATAATAAGACAATCCCTGAAAATCAATTTCAGGAATGTCTAAATGCGCCCATGTGGGCAGCGGTTGCTGTTTCCAGTAGTTAAAAGCCTTGAGTCTAAATTGCAACAACCATTCGGGTTCGTTCTTTTTAGACGAAATAAGGCGTATGATGTCTTCGTTTAATCCTACAGGAATAATGTCGGTTTCGATTTGGGTGGTAAACCCGTATTTGTAATCGGAATCGGCGATATCCGTTAATATGGAATTACTTTGTTGTTTCATTTTTTGCGTCATTGTAAAAATGTATGTACGGCATTAACGACGGTACAACAGATTTTACGGTTTGATAGACAACAGAATTCGTTCTAGCATCGGTATCGGATGGAGTCTTTTTATAATGCTCATCAACTATCTCTACCAAATTGATAATCAAACTCAAAAAGACAGCATATTTCAATACTCCAAAGATGGCACCTAATAGTTTATTTACCCACCCTAACGATACGAACGATACCAATCCATCGAGTGCTTTTATAATTAACGTGCACACCAATAAAGAGACCAACAGCAGAATAACATACGAAGCAATGTAACTTTGTTCTACCGTCAGTACAAACAATTGGATTATAATTTCTGATAGCGCATCAGCAAATAGATACGCTACCAATACTGAAATTACTAAACCGATGAAAGAACCTAATGTTTTTACCAATCCATTGTACAACCCACGTACGCCACCATACACCAATGGTACAAGTAATAACAAATCTAGCATAGAGCCTACTCGCTACTAAAACGTACGTTTAACTTCGATTTCTTCGAAGGTTTCGATAAAGTCGCCTACGCGTACATCGTTGTAATTGGCAATGTTCAAACCGCATTCAAAGCCTGTTGACACTTCTTTTACGTCGTCTTTCATACGTTTCAAAGAGCCTAACTCGCCAGCGTACACCACAATGCCATCGCGGATAAGACGTAATTTGTTAGAACGTTTCACTTTTCCTTCGCGTACCAAACAGCCAGCAACAGTACCCACTTTGGTGATTTTGAAGGTATCAAGCACTTCGAGGGTAGCGGTAACTTCTTCTTTGATTTCGGGCGAAAGCATACCTTCCATCGCGTCTTTGATTTGTTCGATGGCATCGTAAATGATAGAATACAAGCGGATATCCACTTCTTCTTTTTCTGCCAAACGACGAGCATCGACCGAAGGACGCACTTGGAAACCAACAATAATAGCATTCGATGCAGCGGCCAACAACACATCCGATTCTGAAATAGCACCCACCGCTTTGTGAATTACGTTCACTTGAATTTCGGGGGTAGAAAGTTTGATCAACGAATCGGACAAAGCTTCGATAGAACCGTCTACGTCGCCTTTTACAATGATGTTCAACTCTTGGAAGTTGCCCAATGCAATACGACGACCCAACTCGTCCAAAGTAAGGTGTTTTTTGGTACGAATGCTTTGTTCGCGTTTTAATTGTTCGCGTTTGTTAGCAATTTCGCGGGCTTCTTGCTCGGTGTTCATTACGTTGAATTTCTCGCCTGCTTGAGGAGCACCGTTCAAACCTAATAGCAATACAGGTTCGCCTGGTTTTACTTCTTGTACGCGTTGGTTACGTTCGTTGAACATAGCTTTAACACGACCAAAATGGGTTCCAGATACCAATACATCGCCTTGGCGCAAGGTTCCACCTTCTACCAATACGGTAGCTAGGTAACCACGACCTTTGTCTAACGACGATTCGATGATAGAACCTACTGCATTTTTATTAGGATTTGCTTTTAGGTCAAGCATTTCGGCTTCTAGCAATACTTTTTCTAGCAATTCGTTAATGCCAATGCCTTTTTTAGCCGAGATATCTTGCGATTGGTATTTACCACCCCACTCTTCTACCAAGTAGTTCATACCTGCCAACGCTTCTTTAATTTTGTCGGGATTAGCAGTGGGTTTATCAATTTTATTGATGGCAAACACGATGGGCACATTGGCTGCTGCCGCGTGGTGAATTGCTTCTACGGTTTGAGGCATGATGCTATCGTCGGCTGCTACAATGATAATAGCAACGTCGGTAATTTGCGCACCACGAGCACGCATAGCGGTAAACGCTTCGTGACCAGGGGTATCCAAGAACGTAATGTGTTGACCGTTTTCTAATGTAACGTTATAAGCACCAATGTGTTGGGTAATACCACCCGCCTCACCGGCAATTACGTTGGCTTTACGAATGTAGTCCAAAAGCGATGTTTTACCGTGGTCTACGTGACCCATTACGGTTACAATTGGTGCACGGGGTACCAAGTCTTCGGGACGATCTTCTTCCTCTTGCAAGTTTTCAGAAACATCGGCACTTACGTATTCGGTTTTGAAACCAAATTCGTCGGCTACGATGTTGATGGTTTCAGCATCCAAACGTTGGTTGATAGACACCATCAATCCCAAACTCATGCAAGTACCAATTACCTTGGTTACAGGCACATCCATCATGGATGCCAATTCGTTAACGGTAACAAACTCGGTAATTTTAATGGTTTGGTTATCAATACGTTCTTGTTCTGCTACTTCTTGCATACGTTGCGAAGCAGCTTCACGTTTATCTTTACGATACTTAGCGCCTTTCGATTTTTGCTTGTTGGTAAGCATGGCCAAGGTTTCGCGTACTTGACGTTGTACGGCTTCTTCGTCGGGTTGGGTATGTTCTACCGAACGACGATTGCGATCGTTTTTACCTGGTTTGCCACCTTTTTTAGCATCAAAAGGTTTGTTGATATCCACTCTTTCGCGTTGAATTTTGTTGCGTTTTTTCTTGTCGTCAGCATTGCCAGCTTGTGCATTGTTATTGGCAGGAGCTGCATTGTTTTTGGGTGGATATTTTTCTTCGCGTTCTTTGCGTTTTTCTTCTTTCGATTTTTTCTTAGGACGCGTTTGTTGGTTCAAAGCAGCAAGGTCAATTTTTCCTACTACGTTGATGGTTGATTGTATGTTATTTTTGCCGTAAGTAAAGACTTCTTCCGAAGGAGTTTGTTTGGTCGATTCTTCGGAGGTTTCAAGAGGTTTTTCTTCTACTACCACGGGTTGCTCTTGTTCAACTTGTGGTACAACAATTTCTTCTGCTTCTTGTGGAGCAGGAACGGGTTCGGGCTCTACTTGAGGCTCTGCAGGTGCTTTCTTTTTAGCAGAAAGAGAATCTAGGTCGATTTTTCCTACTGTTTTGAACTTAATAGGCGATTCTTTGCTTGCTGCAGGAGCTTCGGCCGCTGCTACTTTTTGCGCATAGCTATCCAACACAACCGACTCGTTTTTAGGTCTTTCTTTGTGTTTTTGAGCTACGATTTCAGACTCTTTCTTTACGTTTTTATCTTTCGAGAAAGCGCCTAAAAGCATTTCGTATTGCTCGTCAGAAATACGCGCATTGGGGTTATTCTCAGCGACCTCTGAGAATCCTTGTTTGTGTAGGTACTCGACTACCGTCGCCAAACCTACGTTTAAATCTTTGGTTACTTTACTTAATTTTACGGACATATTGCAATGGGATCTTATTTTTTAAATTCTGCGCTCAAAATTTCGATGATTTCATCGATGGTTTCTTTTTCCAAGTCGGTAGCTCTTACCAACTCGTCAACTGGAGCATCTAATACACTCTTAGCGGTATCGTAGCCTAAACCTTTGAAAATGTCAATGATCCATTGTTCAATTTCATCGTTAAAGGCATCCAAATAGAAGTCATCTTCGTCGATATCGCGGAATACATCAATTTGGTAATCGGTTAATTTCATCGCCAAGCGAATGTTGTGACCATTTTTACCAATGGCCAACGATACTTCTTCTGGTTTCAAGCTAACTTCGGCACGACGATTTTCTTCGTCTACTTTGATTGATACGTATTTTGCAGGGCTGATAGCACGAGCAATCAACAACGAGATGTTAGAGGTGTAGTTGATAACATCAATGTTTTCGTTACGAAGTTCGCGTACAATGCTGTGAATACGAGAACCTTTCACACCCACGCACGAACCTACTGGATCGATACGGTCGTCGAACGATTCTACCGCAACTTTAGCACGTTCGCCAGGAATACGTGCAATTTTCTTGATGGTAATCAAACCTTCTTGAATTTCGGGCACTTCTAGTTCGAACAAACGTTGCAAGAACATAGGTGAGGTACGCGAAACAATAATTTTTAGGTTGTTGTTTTTGTTGTCTACTTTTACTACCACAGCCTTAACGGTATCGCCTTTGCGATAGAAATCAGAAGGGATTTGTTCGGTTTTGGGCAATAAAAGTTCGTTGCCGTTAGCATCAATAAGCAACATTTCTTTTTTCCAGATTTGATAAACCTCGCCGTAAACAACTTGGCCAATCATATCTTTGTATTTTTCGTACACACTTTCTTTGTGCAATTCCAAGATTTTAGACGAAAGTGTTTGACGCAAATTCAACACAGCGCGACGGCCAAATGAAAGGAAATTGATAGAGTCGGTAACTTCTTCGCCAATTTCGCATTCTGGGTCGATGGTACGTGCTTCGGTAAAGCCCACTTGGGTATAAGGATTTTCTACTTCGTCATCGGCTACTACCTCACGGTCGCGCCAAATTTCGCAGTCGCCCTTATCAGGGTTAATAACCACATTGACATTTTCGTCGGTTCCAAACATTTTGGCAATGACACAGCGGAAGGATTCTTCCAACACGCTAATCATGGTCGATTTGTCGATGTTTTTTAATTCTTTAAACTCTGAGAAAGTCTCGATCATGCTCAAAGACTTTGTTGAATCTTTTGCCATTTTGATTAGTTGAATTTAAAATTATATTTTGTGTATTTTACTTCGGAATAGGTAAAGGTCAAGTCTTCTAAAACGGGTTGTTTTTGACCTTTTACTTTTTTAGCTACTTGGATGGTAAAATCGTTTTCGCCTGCTTGCAACAAGATGCCTACCATTTTTTTACCGCCTGCCAACACTTCTACTTCGTTGCCAACGTTTTTGTGGTATTGACGAAGCACCTTAAAGGGAGCGGTAAGGCCAGTAGAGCCTACTTCTAGTTCGTAATCTTCGATATCACGGTCTAATTTTTCTTCTACATAGCGACTAATGGCACAACAAGTATCAATATCTACCCCTGTTTCGCTATCTATTTCAACCACAATAAAATTACCGGGTTGCACAGTTACATCAACTAGAAAGCAGTCATTGCCTTCTAAAAACTCTGTAACTATCTGACTAACAATACTTTTATCTATCATGTATCAAGTATAAGAAAACACAAGAGGGGAACTGCCGTTCCCCTCAATCGATGCAAAGATAAGAAAAATATTTTGAGAGGCAAAATATTTTTGTATGAATCGACGAATCGACAAACCGATTTTTTATGTACTTTTGCATTCATGGATGATTGGAAAAGTAGAACTGAATTGCTTTTAGGTCAAGAAACATGCGCCTTGCTCGCTGGCAAACACGTAATGATTGTGGGCGTAGGTGGCGTGGGTGCATACGCTGCCGAAATGCTAGCACGTGCAGGGGTTGGCACACTAACAGTGATTGATGCCGATACCGTAAAAGAAAGCAACATCAACCGTCAATTGTTAGCCTTATCGGATACCGTTGGGCAAGAAAAAGCCCTCTTGATGCAAGAAAGACTACTGCGCATCTGCCCTACTTTAACGGTCAATGCCCTATCGCTTTTTATCGACCCCGATAATGTAGCCGATGTCATGGCGCAATACCAACCCGACTTTGTGATTGATGCCATCGACTCCATTGCTCCTAAAATTGCGCTGATAACCCATTGCCTACAGCAACACATTGCCATTGTTTCGTCGATGGGGGCAGGTGGCAGAATGGACCCTACCGCCTTGCGCTATGCCGATATATCGCAAACATCGTATTGCAGTTTGGCGCGTACTGTACGTTCCCGACTCAAAGCCAACGGCATTTACAAAGGACTGCCTGTGGTGTACTCTACAGAACCTGCCAACAAAGAGGCGGTTATCAAAGTAGACGATGAGCGCAACAAATGCACCACCGTAGGCACTATTTCGTATTTACCCGCATTGTTTGGCTGTTATTTAGCCGCTTATTGCATAAAAAAACTAACACAAGCATGATACACACAACTGGTATAACCAAAAGTTTTGGATCGCTCCAAGTTTTAAAAGGCATCGATTTAACCATTAACAAAGGAGAATTTGTATCGATTATTGGTGCGAGCGGCGCAGGGAAAACTACTTTGTTGCAAATTATTGGTTCGCTCGACAAGGCCGACCAAGGAGAATTGATTGTAGATGGAATTAATCTTAACCAACTATCGGACAAGCAATTGGCAGCCTTTAGAAACAAGCACGTTGGTTTTGTATTCCAGTTTCATCAACTGCTTCCCGAATTTACTGCCCTAGAGAACGTGTGTATTCCTGGTTTTATTGCGGGCAGAAAAAAACAAGAAGTAGAAGCACAAGCCAAAGAACTATTGAAGAAAATGGGGTTATCGGAACGCATCGGGCACAAACCCAACCAACTATCGGGAGGTGAAAAACAACGCGTGGCAGTAGCCAGAGCCCTTATCAACCAACCTTCGCTTATTTTGGCCGACGAACCATCGGGTAGTTTGGACAGTGCTAATAAAAAAGAATTGCACAGCCTACTGCGTGAGCTGTGCAATGAATATGGTTTGACTATTTTGGTAGTGACACACGATAAAGAGTTGGCCGAAGTTTCGGATCGCATCATCGAGATGCGCGACGGCAACATCTTATCGTCTACCACAAAGTAACCAAACGGAAAGTAAAGTCTTCTGGTTGAACTTTTTCAAAATCGCTATAGGTAACGTAAATGGTTAACTCGCCAGGCGCAAACTCGTAATCGGTAGCATAGCTATAACCATCGTAATAACGAGTATAAGGCAACAAAGCTTGGTATCCAATAAAGTTACCATCTGCATCCTCTTCTACCCCGTATGGATAAATGTACAAATGGAACAAGCCTTCGCGCGCTGCAAATTCATCCAATTTAGCAACCGCATCGCCTGTAACAGTGTATTTGTAGTACGATTCTGTACCGTTTTCTACAAATTCCCAGTCTTGAGAATAAACCGTAAACCAAGTTACATCCCAGTTTACACCACCCTCGCCGGGTTCACCTTGAGGACCTTGAGGGCCTTGTGGACCACGTGGCCCTTCTGGGCCTACACATGCGCACAACAGCGCTGTCATTGCAATAAATAAAAGTTTTTTCATATTTTTTATATTGACTACTATTCACTTCGTTCATGAAGTTGCTCACGCTCGGCAAAGCAAATAAATTTGTTCTGCCCTCGCTTAATCGCAACTTTCGGGTAATCGACTAATCGGTGAATCGATTAGCGACATCTGTTTCTAAAAAGTACTTTTAATGAGTAAAGTTCAAGGCGCGCGCAGTCCGAAAACTTTCCCTAAAGAATGTATTTTAAAGGAGGGAGTTCAAGGAATGCGTAATATGAGCAACCGGAGTGTACTTAAGTACATGAGGATTGCGAATATGAGCAATGACGCAGAAATCACCCTTTAAAATCATTCTTTATTGGTTGTACATGTCTTTAAAATAGAAATCCAAAATCTCCGACACCTGCTCATACGCCTCCTGCGCTGGACTTTTGGGATTCAGCTCCACCGCTTTCAAGTAACAGTTCATGGCTTCGCTTAGGTTTTCTAATTTACGATAAGCGTTGCCCATAAGGTAATAAGCCTCGTCAGAACGAGGGTCTGTAAATTCTAGGTATTGATCAAGCTGCGAAATGGCTTGCTCTGCCTTGCCTGCTTGCAATAATTTTTTGGCTTGCTCTAACATAATTATTGGAATTTAGCCACTTGTTCGTTAATCCAATCTTGATTATCGAAATAATCAATTTTCATAGCAGCACGTACTTCGTTAAGGGTTTGTGCAGCTACTTCGCGTGCTTTTAAGCTACCTTCGCGTAGTACATTGTACACGTAAGGAATGTCTTTTTCAAATTCTTTACGACGCGCACGGATAGGGCCCAACACCTCTTCTAACACAGCAGTAAGGAACTTTTTGCATTTTACATCGCCCAAACCACCACGACGATAGTGTGCTTTTAGCTCGTCAAGGTTGGCATAATCGGGCCAGTATGATTTAAAGTGCTCGTCGGTACAGAATGCATCCAAATAGGTAAATACTACGTTGCCTTCTACCTTACCGGGGTCTTCTACACGTAGGTGACCAGGGTCGGTGTACATCACTTTTACTTTTTTAGCTAGCTCGGTTGCTTCTTCTGATAGATAAATGCAATTGCCCAACGATTTACTCATTTTAGCTTTTCCGTCGATGCCTGGCAAGCGCAAGCATGCGGCGTTTTGAGGCAACAAGATTTTGGGTTCTACCAAAGTTTCACCATAGATACCATTGAAACGACGCACAATTTCGTTGGTTTGCTCAATCATAGGCGCTTGGTCTTCGCCTACTGGAACAGTGGTTGCTTTAAAGGCGGTAATATCGGCTGCTTGGCTAATAGGATAGGTAAAGAAACCTACAGGAATGCTGGTTTCGAAGTTGCGCATTTGAATCTCGGTTTTTACCGTTGGGTTGCGTTGCAAACGCGATACGGTTACCAAGTTCATGTAATAAAATGCCAATTCGGTAAGTTCTGGCACTTGCGATTGAATGAACAAGGTTGATTTGGCTGGATCCAATCCACATGCCAAATAGTCCAATGCTACTTCTATGATGTTTTGACGTACTTTTTCTGGATTATCAGCATTATCGGTTAATGCTTGTGCATCGGCAATCATGATAAAAATTTTATCAAACTCGCCCGAATTTTGTAATTCTACCCTACGACGCAACGAACCTACATAGTGTCCGATGTGCAATTTTCCCGTTGGTCTATCGCCTGTTAATATAATTTTTGACATATCTATTTTTTTTCTAGCATGCAAATATAACATATTTTATTGAATATTGTTCGCCTGCAACCATCAATTTCGGGTTAGCGAGGTGGCTAGTTTGGTAAATACAAACATAGGCATGATGCTTCCAAATGCCAAGGCTACCAAAATACCAATAGTATAGGCTATATTGGTGAAGAATTGATCAAAGTATACAGCCTTATCGGCCAATTCGATGTGTTGTAAAAAGTGTAACAAGGCAAATATCGCCTTATAGGCATACATACCGGGAATCATGGGTAACAAGGCAGGAATATACACTACGGTTGCAGGCGTGCGGGTTAATCGTCCAAAAACAAGTCCACAAATACCCATCACAATAGCGCTTACAAGGCAAGATACAAAAATATGACCGCCTGCTAATTCTATCATAAACAAGCGTGTTAGGTAACCCAAAAATCCTGTCAATAAAATAGCAGATATTGCCCTGCGAGGAGGGTTTGAAATCAATCCAAATCCCAATGCAACTACAGCTGCAGCAACTGATTTTAATAACATATACAGCAACATACTACAAGCAATGAATTAAATTGATAGAGATTAATAACCCGACTGCCAACATGATGGTATGCAAGATGGCATGTACCAGACGCGAAAAACCAATCACCACAAAACCTTCTAGCACGTCTATCAGTCCGCTGATAAACACTACCCCAGGTACCAAATAAAGTACACTGGTAGCCACGGCTACTTGTGCTGTATTTTCATCAATAAAAGCACCGCAACTGGCAATTAAAGCGGCCACCAGAGCAGTAATAAGCACATTTAAGTGATTATTGACTTGCTTTTTGGTTAAAAAGGTGCGTAGATTAAAACTAATAAAGGTAGAAATAAATACCATCAGCATGGCCCAAATCGTTCCATTAAACAGAAAGCAAAGTCCAAAACTAGCAATCGATGCCATCAACGAAACGGTTAGATGCGAATACCGAGGAGTGCTTACCAATTTGTTGAATTTTGCTTCAAAGTCTGCCAAGGGCATTTTCTTATCATAAACTTCCCAACTAAGACGACTCAAATCAGCATTATTGGAAAGACTAATGGGCGATACAGGAACCGCTATTAACTCGTGGTAATGATTAGATGGATTACCCTCTTCGCACATCATAATACTTAAATTGCGCAACGACAAATCCAAGCGTAAATCGTACCCATACGCCTGTGCAATGCGCTTGGCACTACGACTGATACGCGAACTATGCGTACCACTGGCTACCATGGTAACCACGTAACGCGCCAACAAATTTCCTAACTGATTCATTTCTGTCATAGTGGGGACAAATGTACAATATTTTTTTGAGAAAAAACAAGGGCAATCACATCCGCGATTGCCCTTCCCTGTTACTCAATTGGGTTGATTATTTTTTTACCCAAATGTATAGAGATGTTGGTTCCATTTGAACCGTATTTTTACCCGCTTTTACTTTGGTAGTTTTGTTAGTAGATTTTACACCTTTGATGTTTACTGCATCGGTGGTAGCAACCAATTGCCAGCAACCTTTTGGCAATTCAATATCAAAAGTACCATCGGTTTGACCTGCATTGATTAACACCAAAACTTGATTATCAACTAAATAACCCAACATACTTTCTTCTTCTGGCAAGAACCATTTGTAATAATCTTCGGCAACAGCTTCGCCTTGGCGGAACACTTTACCGTATTTAGATTTACGGAATTGGTTCAATCCGCGCCAGAATTTGTACATGTTATCGTAGTCGTTAAAGTTGGTATCGGTTGGTTTTTGACCTACTTGATCCCAACGGAAGGTATTAGCGGTACGATGGTTGTAAGTATCGCGATAACCGTGCATATAAGCATTGTAACCAGCTTTGGTTGTACGAACTTCTTCGCGAAGTGGAGCGTGTGCTTTACTACGCATAATTTCGGTACCACCGTGAGTTACAATAGGTCCAAGAGTTGTATAAAGCAAGGTTGCTGCAATTTTGTACTCGTCTTGGTAAACTGAATCACGGCCATCAAAGTTGCGACCAAATTGATCGGCTAACGCAAAGTTATCGTGAATATCTAGATAAGAAATACCGCTATTAGGTGTTTTATCGTCTTTGCAAGTACAATTCAAACCACGCATAACGCCAGCACGTTCGCTAAATTTACCTCCTGCCCAGCCACGATCGTTCAATGGATCTTGCAATTGGAATACAGGACCTTTGTACGAGTCGCGCGATTCGTCTTGGAAGTAGCAAATTGGAGAGTCTTCTTTGTACCAGTCCCAATCTGGGTTAGCTTCGTAATCAGGATCGTTAGAAGCAATCCATGGTTCGCCGTAAACAATTTTGTCACGACCAATAGCATCCCAGAATGCGGTTAGGGTTTGTTGGTCCATTTGGCCTGCGATGTCTACACGTACACCGTCAATACCAAATTCGTCGATGAAGTATTTCACTTGGTCAATCAACCAACGTTGGGTCATAGGACGGTTTTCTGTTTTTACTTCGTTACCGTATGCACCAATGTGTTCAAAGTTTTTGGTACGATAGTAGTATTGTTTGTCGAAACCGTTAAAGTTGAACAAGAATTGTTTAGCATCCATGTCTTCGGCAGTGTGGTTAGGCACAATGTCGATAATAACGGCAATGCCTTTATCGTGGAATGCTTGTACCAAGTCGCGCATATCGTCGCGTTCAGAACCTAGTTCGGCACCTTTAACACGGTAGCGAGATTCAACCGCCATCGCGAACGATGTACGATAACCCCATTGATAGTTTTCGTGGGCAATACCTTGTTCAATCATGTATGGATCGTCTTTGAACGATTCGTACCAGTCGTCGGTTGGGAAGTGCAAGTATTCTTGTACTGGCATCAAGTGTACTACGTTGATACCCAAGTCTACCAAATAGTCAAAACCTACTTTTTCGCCACGTTCGTTGCGCAAGCCTGGGGTAATCATACCTTTTAAGGTACCTTTTAGGCTATCGGGCAAAGGAAGGTTATCGGTAAAGTCTTGTACGTGCACTTCGTACGAAATTACATCTTCCATTTTAGGCACACCACCTTTTAGAGGTGTAGCGGCTTTGGTACGGTGCCAAATACGGCATTTACCAAAGGTATCGTCGCTTACACGTGCGTATGGGTCGTTGATGTGAACAGGTTTGGTTTCGTAGAACAAGTTACCTGGATCGGTAGAACCATGAACGGTAAAGTCATAGTAAACACCGTGCAAGTCTTCGTTAATGATGGCTTCCCATACACCGTCTTGGTCAACGGTCATATCAATTGTTTGATACGCTTCGGTATCGTTAGCACCTTTATAAAGGTACAATTTAACTTGTTCTGCACGAGGAGAGAATACGCGAATGCTGGTTACACCGTTGTCGATGTTAGCACCTAATTCTTTGGTAGAATAAACTTCGCGGAACCAGCCATCGTACGAGCAAGGAGCTTTTAGTTTTTGTGAAGGAATTTCTAAGTAGTAAACACGACGGATGTCCAATTCTTTTTCTGGAACAATCAAGGTAGAGGTAGATTCGTTAGGAAGAACGCCTACAACTTTGATTTCGTTACCTGCAGCATCGGTAATTTTGTAATCCGATGGGTTGAATGAACGTTTTACACCCGAAATATTAGCCCAAATAAGGTTGCTTTTGCGAATTTCTGCCGATAGACCTGCTACCACGCGGTCCATTTCGTAAATCAAGTTACCACCTTTTACGTTGGGCGATTGGTCGGTAGGATCTAACCATTGACCATCGTTGTTGATGCGGAATTTAAAACCAGTATTGGGTTTAATGACTTTATCATCGGCATTGTCGATGGTAAGAATCCATTGTTCACCCACTTTTTTCAAATCCCACTCTCCAACTTCGGTAGAAGCATCCCAACCACGGAAATCGCCGGTCACAAACACACGTTCGGGGCGTTGTCCGTAGATGTTCTCATCAAAAATAAAGGTAACTTTATCGCTAAAGATACCATAACCTCGTTTGGCTTGGTCGCCCGTATACGACTGAGCATAAACGCCCAATAGCGACGATACCGCCAAGAGAACCGTTAAAATGATTTTTTTCATAAGTTGATTATTGTAGTTAATGATATATCGTGAAGGACAAATATAGGTTATTTTATTGAATTGACAAAATTTATTTAACTAGCGTCAATGCCCTACAATCGACTTTTGAAGTGTTGGATAAAGTTGATTGACGATGTACGGATAATCGGGTTGCAATTGCAAAGCCTCATCGTAACAATCCTTTACTTTTAGCCAATTTTGATCCTTTTTGTAAGCATCTGCCAAAGTCAACAACAAATTCATGTACAACCAATTGTTTTGATGAACACCCTTCGACACCATCAAATTCTTGGCTTTCAGATAATGTTCAATGGCCTCTTTGCGCGATCCACCAAACGTAGAAGGCATGTAATACAGCACATTACCATACTGAATATGGGCAAAATAGTTGGCATCATCTGCTTGGACTGCCATTTTTACATACTCTACACTTTTAAGACCGACAAACGGTGCTTTAATAGGTGACAGACCTATTTGAAAGCCCACAAAAGCCCCTTCGTAGGCTGCTATCAACGATTTATACGCATCCGTTTGAGGCAAAGCATGCAAGTTATCGTATGCTTTGTTAAGATACACCTCTGCTTCTTTCTTGTTTTCGTATTGTTTACTCAATCGCCAAGCTACATATCCGTACTCGTAATTCAGCACCTCGGCACGCTGTTCTACCGTCTTGTTGGGTAATGCTTCTAGGCTATCGATGATGGTTTTCCAACCCACAATATCTTGATACACATAGCAATGCACTATCTTTTGTGCCGTATTTTGCGACACAACCGATGCACTGACAAGCAAACAAAAAAGAAGGAATATCGTTTTTTTCATCCTAGCAGATTACATGGGGTCTACATCCATTACTATTTGAAGGGTAGAATGTTGTTTTTTATATTGTGCAGCCAACTGCATCAACCGCATACGAACCGCCTGATTATTACCCTTTATTTTTACCAAAAATTGCTTAACGTATAAATTCTGAACCCGACTGATTAAGGCATTATTAGGACCTAAAACGCTCACATTTGCCTCGACGGCAAGTGCCGATGCCATTTGGCGAGCCACGTTGGATGCTACCGCCAATTCCTTGTGTTTTACTTGTACCTCAATTAATCGAACAAAGGGCGGAAACTCACAATCATATCGTTCTTGTAACTCATTTTGATAAAACACCTCGGTATTGTGCTCCATAACGGCAGGTATCAAATAGTGATTGGGCTGTGCCGTTTGCAGCACCACCCATCCTTGTTTTCCACGACGTCCTGCCCTGCCCGACACCTGTAGCATCAGTTGAAACGCCCTCTCTGCTGCTCTAAAATCGGGAAAGTTCATCATATTATCGGCATTTAAAATACCTACTAACCCCACATTGTCAAAATCGAGCCCTTTGGCCACCATTTGTGTGCCTACCAAAATTTGGGTTTGTCCCGACGCAAAGCGGTTCAACACGCCCTCGTATTGCGCACGTGTATGGGTAACATCGATATCGAGTCGCTCTGCCTGTACTTGGGGGAAGTGTTTCTGCAAAGCCTCTAAAATTTTTTCGGTACCAAAACCACGGTCTTTTACCCCCTCTGCTCCGCAAGATGGACATTTTTGAGGCACGGGTATGCTGTATCCACAATAATGGCACACCAATTTGTCCAATTTTTTATGGTAAGTCAGACTCACATCGCAATGCTGGCATTTGGGGATATAGTTGCATTGCGGGCATTCTACATACGACGAAAATCCGCGACGGTTTTGGAACAAAATAATTTGCTGCCCTGCCTCTAACACCTCGGTCATTTTTTCCACTAGAAACCAACTGAACATGTCTTTCATCCGATTTTTTCGGAAGGCATCTTGTCGGTCAATTACCTCTATACGAGGCAACAAGGCATTGCCATACCGTTGCGTAAGCGATACGTAACCGTATTTATCTTGTTGCGCCCAATAGTACGATTCTACCGAAGGCGTTGCCGACCCCAATAAACATTTAGCACCCACCATTTGCGCCATCATCAACGTCGCATTTTTAGCATGGTATCGAGGTGCGGGTTCGTATTGTTTGTAAGAGGGTTCGTGTTCTTCGTCGATAATAACCAGACCTAATTGCTGAAAGGGCAAAAACACCGCCGAACGAGTACCCAACACCACTTGTATTTGCTTGTTTTGCAATAAATTGAGGTAAATTTCGGCACGTTGGTTATCGGTTATACCCGAATGGTAAGCTACCATTTTATTGCCCAACACGCGCGATAATCGTTGCTCCAACTGAGCGGTAAGCGCAATTTCGGGCACCAGATACAACACTTGTTGCCCTTTTTGAAGAGTTTCTTGTATTTTTTGCAGGTAAATTTCGGTTTTTCCACTGGATGTTACCCCGTGCAGTAGCACAATATCGCGCTGCTGGAACAAATTATTCATTTGCTGCAACGCCTCTTGCTGGTTGGATGTAAGGGTAGGCCAGGTTTGTTGTTGTTCCAAAGCAACCAAACGCGTACTTTCTTGCTCGTAACATACTAAAACACCGTGCTTTACCAAGGTTTGAAAGGCCGATAGCGAACATCCTTCCAACAGTTCGCTTTTTAAAACAGGTTCTTGAACATCACCCTCTGCACCTGCCGCTACCATAGGCATCGACAATTGTTGATAACGTTGCAAAAGGACGCGTTGTTGGGCATTTTTTGCAGCCGCTTCATCGCCTACTAACTTAACATACACCACCTGTTTGGGTTTGTATGTATCGTGTTGCAACAACGTAGGGATGGCCGCTTTGAACACATCACCCAAAGTACAGCAATAATACGACGCCATCCAGTTCCATAACTGCAATTGCTGAGCCGTTACCATGGGATAGGCAGAAACCACCTGCATCACTGCTTTGCATTGAACACCCTGGGGTGCTTCTTTTTGCAAGGCACTCACAATACCCAAATAGTGCTTGGTTTTGCCCAATGGTACTTGCACCAAACTACCCACTTGTACCTTTTCTTGCAGATGCAAAGGCACAGCGTAGGTATAACCATTTACAGGCAATGGCAACACAACGTGGGCGTATATGGGTGAATGTGACATAGTAGGACAAAGATAATATCTTTTTTTGACGAATCCACTAATCGATTAATCGTATAAACCGATTTGCCAAAATAATTGTACCTTTGTGGTGAATTTAGTGAGAGAAAAGAATGAAGCAGTTTTTTAGAAATTGGTCGTTGCCCATTACCATGCTGTTAGGCATTGCCATGTATGCCGTTGTACACGCGCTCCAATTGCCCATCGAAGCAAAAAATGCTATGCAAAAAGGTATTTCGGTAGTACAACCATTGCTTATTTTTGCCATGCTGTACCTTTCTTTTTGCAAAGTCGACTTTAAGCAGCTAAAATGGGCTCCTTGGCACGGGTGGTTGCTGCTTATTCAGGTGGGGGTGTTTGCCCTTTTGGCATTGATGCTGCGTTACCTACCCCACAACAATGTCTTTTTGATTATTGAATGTTGGCTTGCCTGCGTGGTATGCCCTACGGCCACCGCATCGGTAGTAATTGTAGAAAAATTAGGTGGTAAAACGGGTTCGCTTTTGATGTATTGCATTTTGGCCAACCTTACCGTTGCTTTTGTAGTACCTGTTTTTATCCCCTTGTTCACCACCCACAGCGAGTACGGATTTTGGGATACCTTTAAAGGCATTCTAGCACAAGTAGGCCCTGTACTTACTGTACCATTGGTATTGGCTCGCCTTACCAACCGATTTTTACCCGCTCTTAAAACCAAGTTAGCCAGTTACAAAGACCTTGCCTTTTACCTTTGGATGGTGGCACTTGCCCTTGCCATGGCTACAGCATCAAGGGCATTCATGAATACACAAATTGACACCATCACCCTTTTGGGCATTATGGTGGTTTCGCTTGCCAGCTGCTTGCTGCATTTTTACATTGGCCGACGCATTGGCCGACGCTATGACGACAGCATCAGTGCAGGCCAAGCCTTGGGTCAAAAGAATACCATTTTTGTAATTTGGTTATCGTACACTTTTATGGACCCCATTTGCGCCATTGCTGGTGGTTTCTATAGCATTTGGCACAACTCTGTCAACTCCTGGCAATTGTATAAACAACAACAAAACTAGGAACGAAATTGCTTTCGTTCCTAGTTTTGTATCTCGATTAGCCGATTAGTCGGTTAGTCGATTTATCAAAGCGCACCAACGTGCGCTTTATATTATCCACCAAAGTCGTCAAAGTGAATCATATCTTTTTCTACACCTAAGCTATCTAACAAGTCAAGCACGGTTTTTGCCATCATTGGAGGACCGCATAGGTAGTATTCGATTTCTTCTGGTTCTTCGTGTTGTTTTAGGTAGGTATCGCCCATAACTGGAGCAATGAAACCAGCGGTGTACTTAATACCCAATTTATCGGCTTTGGGGTCTGGACGGTCAAGCGCCAAGTGGAAGTGGAAATTGGGGAATTCTTTTTCCAATTCCAAGAAGTCTTCCAAGAAGAACACCTCGTCGATAGCACGTGCGCCATAGAAATAGTGCATTTCACGGTCGCGTGTGTTAAGGGTTTTAAGCATGTGCATGATTTGTGCACGCAAAGGAGCCATACCGGCACCACCACCTACCCAAATCATTTCGCGTTTGCTGTCAAATTCTGGGTGGAAGTCGCCGTAAGGACCACTCATAATTACTTTATCGCCAGGTTTTAGCGAGAAAATATAGGTAGACGCAATACCGCAAGGAACATCCATAAAGCCAGGACCTTGGTCTTTTGGTTTGAATGGAGGAGTTGCAATACGTACAGTAAGGGTGATGATATCACCTTCGTCTGGGTAGTTAGCCATTGAGTAAGCACGAATGGTTTGTTCGGTATTTTTTTGTTTTAGGTTGAACAAACCAAAGTTTTCCCAAGCAGGAACGTACAAATCGCCAATTAACGAACGATCGAAATCTGCGTAGTTAAGGTCGTATTCAGGAATAACGATTTGTGCATACGAACCAGGAATAAAGTCCATGTGTTCGCCTGCAGGCAATTTAACCTTGAATTCTTTAATAAAGGTAGCCACGTTGCGGTTCGAAATAACTTCGCATTCCCATTCTTTTACACCTAGTACCGATTCGGGTACTTTAATGCTCATATCGCCTTTCACTTTTACTTGGCAACCCAAGCGCCAGTTTTCTTTGATTTGTTTACGACTAAAGTGAACGGCTTCTGTAGGAAGAATTTCGCCACCACCTTCGGGAACTTGACAACGGCATTGACCGCATGAACCTTTACCACCACAAGCTGAAGGCAAGAAAATACCTTCTGCAGCCATGGTACCTAAAAGTGTACCACCCGATGCAACTTCCATGGTTTTTTCGCCGTTAAGGGTTACCTTAACTGGACCTGAAGGAGACAAATAACGTTTTGCCACCAACAGTACGATTACCATTACTAGGATAATTCCAAGGAACACAGCAATACTGGCTCCTATCATTGTCATATTGATTGCTAATAACATAGTTATTGTCCTTTCTTAAATTTTTAAACCAGAGAAACACATAAATGCCAAGGCCATCAAACCTACGGTAATAAAGGTAATACCCAAACCACGCAATGGTTTTGGCACATTGCTATACGCCATTTTTTCGCGAATTGCAGCCAAGCAAACAATAGCAATTAACCAACCGATACCCGAACCTAGGGCATATACGGTTGCTTCGCCTACGCCTTTAAATTCGCGTTGTTGCATAAACAAGCTGGCACCCATGATGGCGCAGTTTACAGCAATAAGGGGCAAGAAAATACCCAAAGAAGCGTATAGCGATGGTGAGAAGCGTTCTACAATCATTTCTACCAACTGAACAATGGCAGCAATAACGGCAATAAACAGAATAAAGCTTAAGAAACTTAAGTCAATATCTGCCGCAATAGCACCAGATTTTAATAGGAAATTTTCTAACAAATAGTTTACAGGCAATGTAATGAGCAATACGAAAATAACCGCAATACCCAAACCAAATGCCGTTTTTACGTTCTTAGATACAGCCAAATACGAGCACATACCCAAGAAGTAGGCAAATATCATGTTGTCGACAAAAATCGACTTAACAAACAAACTTAATAAATTATTATCTTCCATGATGATTCTGTATTATGGGTCATTAATCGTTTAACTCTGGATTTTTAGCACGTTGGAACCAAATGATACAACCCAATATTATCAATGCCATAGGCGCTAATAACATCAAACCATTGTTCATATAGCCTAACTCATAGATTTCTTTACCAATAATTTCTTTGCCTAGCAAAGTTCCTGATCCTAAAAATTCGCGAATAGCTGCAACTATCACCAAAATAGTAGCATATCCAAAGCCATTGCCTAATCCATCTAGGAACGAAGCCCAAGGACCATTTGCCATAGCAAATGCCTCCAATCGACCCATTAAGATACAGTTGGTAATAATAAGACCGATAAATACGGAAAGTTCTACACTCACGTCGTACGCAAAGGCTTTTAAAAATTCACTTACAATAGTTACCAACGCCGCAACAACTACCAATTGTACAATGATACGAATACGGTTAGGAATGGTATTACGAAGCAATGAAATCACTAAATTGGCAACTGCCACAATAATGGTCACAGATAGACCCATTACCAAAGCAGGTTCTAATTTTGCTGTTACTGCCAATGCCGAGCAAATACCCAACACTTGCATGGTAACTGGGTTATTCTTCCATAAAGGTGAGAAGAATGTTTCACGATTTTCTTTTGAAAATAAACTCATAATCTATCCCTCCTTATTTCTTTAAAAAGTTAACATATTGACCTAAACCAGCTTGTAGCATAGCGTCCACACCTTGCGAAGTAATGGTACCACCAGAGATGCCATTAACATAGTCTCTAGCATTGTCTGATTTACCTGGTTTTACAATAGCAATTGAGGTAAAATTACCTTCTCTGCTAATTTGTTTACCTTTAAATTGAGATTTAAAGGCTGTCGAAGTTATTTCTGCACCCAAACCAGGAGTTTCGCCTTTATGGTTAAAATAAACACCATAAACAGTTGATTTATCAGCATCCAATGCGATATAACCCCAGATTGGTCCCCATAGACCTGCGCCATACACGGGCAATACATATTTGGTTATACCATCTATTTCGCAAACAAATAGAGGTAGGCTACGATTTTTTGCCTCTTTTGCATTTTCTGCTTTAGAATCGATAGCAAAAGCACCTGTTTCTGCTTTTATTGTGCCATCCACAGAAAGAATTAGTTCTTTTTTTACAATTTTGCTGTACAAATCAGCCACATCAGCACCTTTGGTTTCTACGTTCAAAGACGCAAGAATTTGTTTTTTCTTATCAAGTTCTTCATTGGCTGTTTGCTTATCTTTTAACGAAGACGATACAAATGCAAGCAAGAAAGCCACGATAATAACCATGACCGATGCATATACAATGGTATAAGTATTACTGTTAGTATTCATGGTATTATTATTTAAGAGTTAATAGCTTTAGTTGCACGTTTAGCACGTTTAGAAATATTGCGTTGTACTACCAAGTAGTCGAACAAAGGTGCAAATACGTTACCAAACAAGATAGCAAGCATCATACCTTCTGGATAACCAGGGTTAAGTACACGAATGATGATGGCCAAAGCACCAATCAAACAGCCGTACATCCATTTACCAGCTTCGGTACGAGCCGAGGTAACAGGGTCGGTTGCCATAAATACAGCACCAAATGCAAAACCACCCAAAATTAAGTGATAGTACCAAGGAAGTGCTGCTGCAGCTGTATCAGGACCAACAGCGTTGAAGATCCATGCCATTAAAGCACCGCTACCAAAGATAGACAACATAACTTTCCAACTAGCAATACGAGTAACTAGCAATAGGATTGCACCCAATGCAATGGCAATGATGCTGGTTTCACCAATAGAACCTGGGATTAAACCAATAATGGCATCCATTACGGTAGAAGGTTCGCCTACAGCATTTACCAAAGTAGTTTGTGTAGTAGGAGACACGGCTACTTGACCCAAAGGAGTAGCACCAGTAAAGGTATCAACTAGTTTTCCTTCGCCCAAACCTAAAATACCGTCTTGAGCAATCCAAACGCCGTCGCCCGACATTTTAGATGGATACGAGAAGAACAAAAACATACGGGTAACAATGGCCACGTTAAAGATGTTCATACCGGTACCACCAAAAATTTCTTTTGCAAAAATAACAGCAAAAGCAGTAGCTACGGCTAGCATCCACAAGGGGCAGTCAATAGGAACAATCATAGGGATGATAATACCCGACACCAAGAAACCTTCGTGAATTTCTTCACCTTTAAATTGTGCTA
>CAJGDW010000009.1 GCA_904502115.1 Paludibacteraceae bacterium
ACCAAATTTTTCATACCATGGTCTTTGGCACTAGAACGAACGTACACAAAAGGCAAGCCCAATGCATCTGCCACCAATGCTCCTTGTGCAATAGCACCCGTAGCCACACCTGCAATTACCTCAACATCAGGATACTTTTCCATAATGATACGCGCCAATTCCAATTTAATGGTGCTGCGCACTTTGGGGTACGATAAGGTTTTGCGGTTATCGCAATAAATAGGCGATTTCCAACCACTTGCCCAAGTAAAAGGTTCATTAGGACGTAATTTCACTGCCTCTACCTCTAACAATTGTGAGGCTACTAATTTTTCTACGGTATTCATATTATGTATGCTAATTAAATGCTTATAATAATCGTGCAAATATACAACATATTTACCACTTGATGTCATTACTGAACCAGCGCTCGCCACTTTTCTATCAATTGCACCATATCAGCCGGTAGTTCCGAGTTAAAAAACATGCGTTTATGCGTACGCGGATGCTCAAATCCCAAGGTTTTAGCATGCAAGGCCTGACGAGGACAGGTAGCAAAGCAATTTTTAACAAATTGTGTATATTTTGCCTGGGTTGTTCCTTTCAAGATTTGATCGCCGCCATAGCGTTCATCGTTAAAGAGCGGATGTCCCAAGTGTTTCATATGTACCCTAATTTGGTGTGTCCTACCTGTTTCCAACTTACACTCTACTACACTTACACAATTAAAATGCTCCAATACAGTATAATGCGTAACAGCATGTTTTCCACCTTCTTTATCGGACGGATAAACGGCCATTTGCAACCTATCTTTAGGATTTCTGCCAATGTAAGTATCAACAGTACCCTGTTTTTGAGCAGGGACACCCCATACTACGGCCTGGTATAACCTATCGGTGGTTTTATAAAAGAATTGTTTAGCCAAAAACATCTTGGCGTAATCGTTCTTAGCCACCACCAACAATCCCGATGTATCCTTATCGATGCGATGCACCAATCCCAAACGAGGGTCGGATGCGTTAAATTTCTCGTTCCCTGCAAAATGATACGCCAAAGCGTTCAACAACGTTCCTTCGAAGTTACCATGACCTGGATGCACCACCATGCCAGGCGACTTGTTTACCACCAACAAATCATCGTCCTCGTACACAATATCCAGGGGAATGTTTTGAGGGATAATTTCGGTATCACGGGGTGGATAATCCAACACGATGGTCACCACATCGTTCGGTTTTATTTTGTAGTTCGATTTAGTAGTTTTATCGTTTACCAACACATTACCCGCCTCTAGTGCCGCCTGAATTTTGGTGCGCGATGCGTGTTGAATACGATCCGATAAAAATTTATCAATACGCATCAACGACTGCCCAGGGTCAGCCACAAATCGAAAATGCTCAAAACGTTCTAATTCCGAGTTTTCTTCGTCCAGTCTATCTTCCGATATTTGATCTTCTAACATAAAAGAATCAGAATTCTTCAAAAATGGCCTCCTCTATAACTCTATCCACTACCGATACAGAATCTACAACTTCTTCATGGTCATCTCCCTTACCGACATGCAATATTACTTCGGAGCGATAAGGTAATTTTTGAGCAATTTTCACTTCTCTTCCCTTGTACTCAACCGACAACACCAAATCGCGGTATGAAGATGGTTCGTACTTTATTTCTTTGACCTTAAAGTTTGCTCCTTCTATTTGAACCGTTGCTTGTCGTAACGACATATCAACCACATCAGGGAAGACCACCATTTGTGCCGACATCGCATTTACCGTCACGTAAATACGTCTACCACTTTTCACCATAGCATCGGCCAATGGACTTTGCTCAATAATAACTCCAGGATGTTTCTCGGGCAAATACACAGAATCAATAACAACGCATTGCATATCATTACCTTGTAGTATTGATGTAGCTGTTTTAACATCCAAACCACGTACATCGGGCACTACGTTCGATTCACCGTGACGTGTATATACATCCAACCACCAAAAAACACCAAAGACCAGCAGAACAGCAACCACCAAAATGATTAGGCAGTTAGTTAGCACTAGATGTCTTTTAAGAAACATAATCGGATTAAACTTCATTTTCTTTATCCAATTCCACTTTGAATTTGAGTCTGATAATTTCACGTTCCTGAGTTTTTATAATACAATCAGTTTATCTTTAATCCATCCAATAGGGTTATGTAATATTGAATAGCCTCTTCTATTTCAACTATCTTTATATATTCGTCAGCACTATGCGAGCGAGCGGAATCTCCAGGCCCCACTTTTACAGACGAGAACGACATTAGCGCTTGGTCAGACATCGTAGAAGAACCAAAAACGTCCCGTTTCATCGACAAATGTTTACCTACAATAGGGTGATTGCTATCTATCCCAGACGCTCTCAATCGCATGGATCTTGGGGTTACTTCAGCCTGCATATTGGCTTGCATAATTTCCAACACTTCTTGATGCGAATAACATTCTGTCAAACGAATATCTGCCGTAAACCTACAAGTATCTGGTATCACGTTGTGCTGACTTCCACCTTCTATCATGGTCACCGTCAACTTTACCTCGCCCAACGTAGGCGATTTCTTCTCAAACTCGTAATTTCTACACCAATCGATATCGTCTAGTGCCTTATACAAAGCATTCTCTCCTTCGTTACGAGCAGCATGACCTGCTTTGCCATGCGCCACACAATCCACTACCATCAGCCCCTTTTCTGCAATGGCCATTTCCAAACCCGTAGGCTCGCCCACAATGGCTAAATCAATTTTAGGCAAATGCTGCAACAACAATTCTACGCCATTTTTTCCAGAAACTTCTTCTTCGCACGATATGCCTATAATCAGGTTGTATGCTTGTTGAGTGGTGCGCAAATAATCAAATGCAGCAATGAGCGATACCACCGAGGCATGCGCATCATTTGAACCCAACCCAAAAATCAGACCACCTTCTTGCGTTGCGGCAAAAGGTTCTTTGGTCCAACTATCGCGGGGGTTTACGGTATCGATATGCGAATTGAGCAACACAGTAGGTTTGCTTGCATCATAAGCAGAAGCATAACTGTACAGATTATTACCCACACGCTCCACATCCCACGCAAGATTCTTTTGCAGGTACGTCTCCAAGAAATCTGCTTTAGCCGCTTCGTCGCGACTAATAGACGGAATTGCAAGCATTTGCATTAGCAACTGAAGGGTATCATTTACTGTCATTTCGCTCTGTTTTAGATAGGCAATTTTATCAAGACAAAGGTAATCATTTTCAGAAAAAAAACACTACTTTTGCACAACTAACTATATGCTATGCGAAAACTTGCCGTAACAGAACTACAACGCATCGATATTGACACGTTCAAACAAAGTCAAAAAATCCCATTGGTAATGGTTTTGGACAACGTACGAAGCCTACACAACATTGGCTCCATTTTTAGAACAGCCGATGCCTTTCGCGTTGAACACATCTACCTTTGCGGCATCACAGCTACCCCTCCACACGCCGAAATTCACAAAACAGCATTGGGCGCAGAAAACTCGGTGGAATGGACCTTTTTTGAAGATACGATAGACGCTGTAAAGCACTTGCAAGCCCAAGATTTTATCGTATATGCGGTAGAGCAAGCAGAAAATAGCATTGAACTTACAAACCTAACATTAGACCCCACAAAACAATACGCCATGGTGGTGGGCAACGAAGTAAAAGGCGTGGGACAAGCAGTCGTAGATGCCTGTCAAGGATGCATTGAAATTCCTCAGTTTGGCACCAAACACTCGCTTAATGTCAGCATCGCTGCCGGATTGGTCATGTGGGACGCATTTAAACAACTCTATGGAACCATTAACTGTGATTAAAGTAGGCGGTAAGATTGTAGAAGAATCAGACAGCCTTAACGATTTATTAAACAAGTTTTCTACCATTAACGGTGCCAAAGCATTGGTACACGGAGGCGGTCGCTCTGCCACCAAGATTGCCAGCCAATTGGGCATTGAAAGCACCATGGTAAACGGCAGACGCATCACCGACAAAGCCATGCTGCAAGTAGTAACCATGGTATACGGTGGTTTGGTAAACAAAGGCATTGTAGCCGGATTACAAGCCAGAGGCATGAATGCACTTGGTCTTACCGGTGCCGACCTATCCGTTATTAAAAGCGACAAACGCCCCGTTAAAGAGATCGACTACGGATTTGTAGGCGACGTAAAAGAAGTGGACGACAAAATGCTAGCCAATTTAATCCAACTCGGCATTCTTCCTGTAATGGCTCCACTTAGTTATTCTAAAGAGTACGGGTTACTCAATACCAATGCCGATACCATTGCTGCCGAGACCGCAAAAGCACTCTCTAAACATTACGAAACAACCCTTGTATATTGTTTTGAGAAAAAGGGAGTTTTATTCGATGAAAACGACGATAATAGCGTTATCCCAACCATCACACCAGATCTGTTTGAGCAATACAAAGCAGAAGGTATTATCCAAGGTGGCATGATTCCAAAACTAGAAAATGCCTTTGACGCATTGCACGCAGGAGTAAAAGAAGTCATCATTACACAGGCAGCCGATTTAGGATTAAACAGCGGCACCAAAGTTGTATTAGCCTAATTTCACACGACAATGAGACACAACGGCGTTCCAATTCCCGAACTACTGGTTGACAACAACCTGCTTATTGGAATCGTTGTGCTCGTAGGCATAACCATTCTACTATTGCTTACACAACCCCGTTCCTTACTAAAAAACTCCATTACGAGTCTTTTTAGTCATTCCGATTATTGGGCAAAAAATGCAACAGCAGGAGACTCTTTCAAACACTATTTTTTATTCCTCATAAGTATTATTGGCACGAGTCTATACGCTAGTAAAGTATTTATGCCACAATACTTTACATGGGAAAAGATAGGTTTTATTTACCTAGGAATTTGCAGTTTTTTTTTCATTAAAATTATACTTACCCGTTTGTATCTTAACCTATTTTTTGGAAGAAGTTCACAACTATACACACTCCATTACATAAATTTATCCATCCTTCTAGGAATTGCATCCTACGTTTCTTTTGTTTTTTTGCACTTTTCCCCTCTAATCAACCCCATTATTATACACGTTATAATGGGTCTAATATGCCTCTGCTACGTCCTTATCTTTGTTTACTTATTATTTAAACTTTTTTTCAATAAGGCATGCTTATTTTTCCATTTTATTTTGTACCTTTGCACCCTCGAAATACTACCCATTTTAGCCATCGCAAAAAGCTTGGCATGAGGGATGTTTAAATGTCAAATTTAAAAGGTTAAAACATTGAAAATTAAGAACATACTTGTATCTCAACCCAGACCAGCAAGCGAAAAATCTCCTTACTTCGATATCGAAGAAAAATACAATGTTCACATTGATTTCAGACCACTTATCAAGGTAGAAGGTCTTAGTTTACAAGAATTCCGAGCACAACGTATCGAAGTTTTAGACTACACAGCTATTATTTTCACTGCACGTACGGCTATCGATCATTTCTTCAGACTATGCGAAGAAATGCGCATTACCATACCAGAAACCATGAAATATTTCTGCGTTTCTGAAAAAATTGCGTTGTATTTGCAAAAATTCATCAAGTATCGCAAACGCAAAGTATTCTTCCCTACTACAGAAACCAACAAGGTAGAAGAACTACTTCCACAAATTAAGCGTCACCTAGATGAAAAATACCTATATGCTGTATCGGATGTATGCAAAGACAACTTTATCAGCACCTTGCAAAACAACAAAGTAACTTGCACCAAAGCTGTATTTTACAAAACCGTCAGCAACGATTTTAGCAAAGACGAATCGTTCAACTACGACATGTTGGTATTCTTCAGTCCAGAAGGAATCAACTCTTTACTCAAAAATTTCCCTAACTTTGAACAAGGCGAAATTGTTATTGCTGCATTAGGAACCAAAACAGCACAAGCCGTTACAGACGCAGGCTTACGCCTAGATATTGCTGCAGGCACACCTCAAGCACCTTCAATGACAGGAGCCATCGAGGCCTTCTTTAAAGAAAATAAAGTCAATAAAAAATAAAAAGACACAGTAACTCTTTTTACCTATCCCAAAAATTCGTATTTTTGGGATATTTTTTTTGTATGCCTACCTTACCAAAATACGAACGATTATGCGGTGAAATCGCGGTAAATCTTCTCTTTAGTCAATCAAAACGATTTACTGCCTACCCTTTGCGTGTCCACTACGCATTGCGCCCCGATAACAAAAATGCTCGTTTTATGGTATCGATTCCTAAAAAACTCTTCAAACATGCAGTAGATAGAAATCTACTGAAAAGACGTGTTCGCGAGGCCTATCGAAAATACAAACCCACCCTATCGATAGACATCGCATTTGTTTACATGGACAAAGAAATAGGCAATGCTGCAACCATCGAAAAAGCGGTCAAAAAGGCCATCGATAAGATTACACTCACCCATTCACCCAATAATTGAAAGAACAATCTTACATAGAAATTTTAGGTGCCAGGGTACATAACCTTAAAAATGTAGATGTACGCATTCCACACAACCAACTCACCGTTATTACAGGCTTGAGCGGTAGTGGTAAATCGTCATTGGCTTTTGACACCCTTTATGCAGAGGGTCAACGCCGCTACATCGAAACCTTTTCTGCCTACGCTCGCAATTTCTTGGGCACGATAGACCGACCCGATGTAGATGAAATTAACGGTTTAAGTCCCGTTATTGCCATCGAGCAGAAAACCACCAATAAAAACCCACGTTCAACGGTAGGAACTACCACCGAGATTTACGACTTTTTACGTCTGTTGTTCGCAAGGGCTGGCGAAGCCTATTCGTACGTAACAGGCAAAAAGATGGTAAAATACACCGAAGAACAAATTATACAACTCATCAACCAAGAGTACGAAGGAAAAAATATTTTTATTTTAGCCCCCGTTGTACGCGCCCGCAAAGGACATTACCACGAGTTATTTGAACAACTTCGTAAAAAAGGATTTTTAAACGTACGAATTGATGGCGTATTGCGCGAAATAAAGCAAGACATGCGATTGGAGCGATACAAACTACATGACATTGAAGTAGTTATCGACAAATTGCAGGTAAACGAAACCGCGCAAAAGCGTCTTAAAAAATCGCTACAACTGGCCATGATGCACGGCAACGGTATGGTTGCCATTGTAGAAAAAGACAGCAATGCCATACGCTACCTAAGCCAACAGCTCATGTGTCCCGACAGTGGAATTGCGTATGCCGAACCAGCTCCACACAATTTCTCGTTTAATTCACCCAAGGGATGCTGCACCCATTGCCATGGCATGGGTTATATCAGCCAAATTGATATCAAAAAAATCATCCCCGATACATCCATTAGTATATACGATGGAGGTATTGCGCCACTCGGCAAATACAAATCACTTCCTATCTTTTTACAAATCAGTTCTTTGTGCGATAGCTATCAATGCGACATAAAGATGCCTATAGAAGATTTGCCAGAAGAACTCATCGATAAAATCATCCATGGAACCAACGAGCGCATTATCATTCAAAGCACCATAGAAGGAGTCAGCAATTACGTTAGCAGTTACAACGGATTGGCCGATTACATTCAACAACAAACCGAATTAGAAGCATCTGCTAGTGCGCAACGTTGGGCAGAACAGTTCTCGCAAACCATCGTATGCCCACATTGCAACGGAACACGCCTCAACACCGAAGCGCTTCACTACAAAATTGCCGACAAAAACATCGCCGAACTCTCTAACATGGATTTAGACATGTTGTACCAATGGTTTTCCACCATCGATACACAACTATCCGCCCAACAGCACATCATTGCCGACGAAATTATCAAAGAGATCAAAACCCGGCTCTCTTTTTTACTCGATGTTGGCTTGCACTATTTATCACTTGCAAGATCTTCCGACAGTTTATCGGGTGGTGAAAACCAACGCATCCGCTTGGCAACACAAATAGGTTCGCAATTGGTAAATGTACTGTACATTCTTGACGAGCCCAGCATTGGATTGCATCCACGCGACAACGTACGACTCATAGAATCGCTCAAGAAACTGCGCGACATTGGCAACACCATTATCGTAGTAGAACACGACGAAGAGATGATGCTTTCTGCCGATTACATCGTGGACATGGGACCCTTGGCCGGTCGTTTGGGTGGCGAAGTAGTATTTCAAGGCACACCCAAAGAAATGCTAAAAACCAACACCTTAACCGCCTCGTACATCAACAAAACCAAGCAAATAACCCCGCCAATAGAGCCTCGCGAGGGCAATAATTTATACCTATCCCTGCACGGGGCAAGCGGAAATAACCTAAAGAATGTTTCGGTCAAATTCCCCTTGGGCAAGTTTATTTGCATAACAGGCGTATCGGGCAGCGGAAAATCGAGCTTAATAAACGGAACTTTGTATCCTATCCTAAGTCAACATTTTTACCGTTCCTTGCAAAAACCATTGCCATACCAAAGCATAGAAGGCATCGAAAATATCGACAAAGTTATATCGGTCGATCAAGCGCCCATTGGAAAGACTCCTCGCTCTAATCCTGCCACTTACACAGGGTTATTTACAGAAATACGCAATCTATTTGCTTCTATGCCAGAAGCAAAGATTCGAGGCTACAAAGCAGGCCGATTCTCTTTTAACGTAAAAGGCGGTCGCTGTGAAACTTGCCAAGGCAACGGATTTGAACGACTCGAAATGGGATTTATGTCGGACGTTTACGTTCCATGCAAAGACTGCCGAGGCAAACGTTACAACCGCGAAACACTGGCCATTAAATTCAAGGGTAAATCCATTGCCGATGTGTTGGATATGACCATCAACCAAGCCGTTGAATTCTTTGAGAACGTACCCACCATCCTACCCAAACTAAAAACCTTGCAAGAAGTGGGGTTGGGTTACATCAAATTAGGACAATCGTCTACCACCTTATCGGGTGGCGAAAATCAGCGGGTAAAACTAGCCACAGAACTAGCCAAAAGAGACACTGGTAAAACCCTTTACATTCTAGATGAACCTACCACGGGTTTACATTTTGAGGATATTGCCGTCTTATTAAAGGTGCTGAATACATTGGTCGATAAAGGCAATACCGTTATTGTTATCGAGCACAACGTGGATGTTATCAGAAATGCCGATTTCTTAATCGACATGGGGCCAGAAGGTGGCCGCCACGGTGGACAAGTTGTAGCAACAGGAGCACCACAAGAATTAAAGAAAAATCAGTTAGGCGTTACCGCTACGTTTTTATAAGATGAGTAAAAGAATCTTTTCTATATTGATTTACTTGATGGTCGTATGCAATACCTTGTTGCATGCCACCACTACTCTTGTACAAGGCCAAGACAGCACGTACGCAGGCCAACAACTATATCTATATGCTTGGAACGACGGATGGGAATACACAAAAACCATTTTTGACAGTTGTACCGTTGCTCCCAACGGAGAATTCCAATTCCAATTTGAATTGAAAGAAACCCGTAAAGCACAAGTAACCCTAGGAAAATACGAAGGTTGTATGTTTGTCGAACCCGGGAAAACCTATTCTGTCAACCTACCCAATTACGAAGAACCATCTAAAGCAGATTTATTAAATCCTTATTTTCAACCACAAGAGTTACTGCTCAGTTTTAATAATCTACCCAAAGACGATATCAATCAACTCATCACACAATTTGAAGATGCCTTTGACGAACAATGGATGAAACTGCTAAAAGCAAACATTACTCCCCAACGCATTGAACAAGCCATGATGATAATTGATAGTATTTGCCCTCCTTCTGAACAACCTTTTATGGAGCAATATCGACAATATCGCTATGCCTTAATGGTAAATTTACATGCTTCATCAGCCCCCGATTTATCCATCCGAACCTATTTCTTGGATAAACCTGTATTATACCACCAACCCGCTTATTGGGAGGCATTTGAAGCCATTTTCCCCCATTTTGACCACCTAGCTGGTTTGTATGACAACGCTGAATTATTTGAGTTGGCCGTAATGCAAAAAGTAGCCATCGGCGACCTTCCCCTTAGCAAACTGCAGTTTATAAACACACCCATAAACAAAGAAATCGCCCATTTCATCGAGAAAAATAAGGAGACATTACAGAAGGGACATCCTATCCATTTAGGTACATTAATCAACATACAAGGAGACAGCATTGATTCCAACGATTTGAATTTTCCAAAGGCTTACATTGCCTTTACCAACACTCGTTTAAACGAATGCAATGCCATTATTGCATACGCCGATAAAATGAACAAAAAATTCCAGCATAGATGTTTGTTTTTGGTTATCTTTACAGACGAATCAGAAAGTGCTATTCAAAAAGCATGTAAAAACATCCGCAACAAATTTTGGTTCTTTTCTGCTTCGCAAAACACACATTTACAAAAACAATTTAATCAAACATACGTGCCTGCTTATTACTTAATAGATGCAAACAGCACATTATTACAAGCACCAGCACCCGAACCTAAAAATTTTGAACCATGAAAAAACACATCCCTAATTTTATTACCTCGCTTAACCTATTCTCGGGTTGCCTTGCCGTTCAATTTGCTATGTACGGCGATCCGGTTATGTGTGCCATCTGCATCTTTTGTTCGGCCATATTCGACTTCTTCGATGGTTTTGCTGCCCGATTATTGCATACCACCTCTGCCATAGGAAAAGAACTAGATTCACTAGCCGATGCTATTAGTTTTGGATTTGCTCCTGCTACCTTGGTTTTCTCCATGTTTAAAGACTATCCTTATAGCGACTCGATGCTAGACATCGCACCCTATATTCCATACGCTGCTTTTATTATTGCTGTTTTCTCTGCCATTCGTTTAGCAAAATTCAATATTGACGAACGCCAACATCATTCTTTTATTGGCATGCCTACCCCTGCAAATGCATTGCTCATCGTTGGCATTGCCAATTCTCCTATCATCGACGTTGCATGGAAAACACCAATTTGGGGACTTATTTTCCTTGGAACATTAATTGTATTCTCTTCGTATATGTTGGTATGCGAACTACCCATGTTCTCTCTTAAAACCCCATCAAAATTCCCACTCATTTTTGCTATTAGTAGTGTTGTGTTAACCATTGCATTATTCTGCTTAGGATTCGGTCTTTTAGGCCTAACCATTAGCATGATTGGTTACATATTTGCATCGGTTATTATGGCTAAATGCTGCAAAGCATGAACATGCTAAAAAAAGTCATATCATTCTTACTGTTATTGCCTGTCTACTTTTATAGGGCATGCATATCGCCCCTAACGCCAGCATCTTGTCGATACACCCCAACATGCTCCGCATACATGATAGAGGCCATAAAGAAGCACGGACCCTTTAAAGGACTTTGGTTAGGTATCAAAAGAATAAGCCGCTGTCACCCATGGGGCGGCAGCGGCTATGATCCTGTTCCTTAAAGAATAGTTTATTTACACTTTCTCTTCAACGACTCTGTTGCGTGTTTCTTGGTACTGTTCTACTACATTTAGAATGTAATCACCAATCTTTTCGCATTCACCAATCATATCCATGTAAGTAACACTCACTTCGTATGGATATTTTTGTTCTTTTACATTGGTTGCATTCATCATGCGGTATTCGTTTCTCAAGGCATTGATTTCGCGCTCAATACTGATTGATTTTTCGATGCTACCCATGGTCATATCGGCCATGTTTTCATTAAGCACATTCATCATTTCAGCCAAAGCCTCGTCCACTTTTACAAACATATTTTCAATACGTTTTGTCATTTCTTCCGAGTATTCAATGGCATCATTGCGTTTACGCATAATGGTCTTAGCCAAGTTGAAGCTACTATCACCAATACTTTCAATTTCTGATACTACACGCAAAAGAGCGTGAACGTTCTTTTTACTAGCCGTACTCAACCTTCCTTCTGCCGCTTTGGTTAGGTATTTAGCAATTTCTACCTCCATACGGTCGCTAATGCCTTCGTATTTCTCTACACGGGCATATATTTTAGCCGCCTCTTCGCCATTCTTAGCATAGAACAGCGATTTAGCGATATTGTACATCTTTATGTTACGTTGAGCGAATTCTAAGATTTCTTTATCTGCTTGCACAATCGATAACTCTGATGTAGACAACATACCACGCGAGATGTAAGTCAAGCGGAACTCATCGTCCGATGCTTTATGAGGAATAAGCAATGTTACCGTTTTGTTGATAAGACCCACAAAACCAACCATTACAACCGTATTGATAACGTTAAAGGTAGTGTGGAACATAGAAAGGCCAAACGAGGTTGCGACTTGTGCTTCTAGATATTGCTCTTTTAAAATAGTCTGTTCTGGTGTAAGCACAGCATTCGGATCGGTTATAGCAGCCATGGTTGCTGCATCTAATTGTTTGGTCATATCCATCAAGGCATGAGGAGAACCTTGTCCCATTTGCTCAATTAACCAAGAAATACCTTGGCAGAAAGGATAAAACAAGCACAATGCCCAAATTACACCAAATATATTAAACATGGTATGCGCTAGTGCAGCACGTTTAGCCGATGCATTGGCTGGGATAGCAGCAATATTGGCAGTAATGGTAGTACCAATGTTTTCGCCCAATACCATCGCCGCAGCCAACTCAAATGGAATCCAACCCTTACCACACATAATTAAGGTAATGGCCATGGTAGCCGACGAAGATTGTACCACCACGGTTAAAATAGTACCCACCAACAAGAACAACAATACCGAACCATATCCTAAGTCAGTAAATTGGGTTAAGAAAGCTAGAATCTCAGGGTTTTGTTGCAAATCGGGTACCGAATTTTTAAGTAATTCCAATCCCAAAAATAAAAGCGCAAAACCTATTAGCAATTCACCAAAGGATTTACGCTTACTGTTCGACGAGAACCAAAAAGGTATAGAAATAGCAATTACAGGTAAGGCAAGGTCGGCAATACTAAATTTAAAGCCAAACAACGAAATAATCCATGCCGTTACAGTTGTACCAATATTGGCACCCATAATAACCGATATAGCTTGCACCAACGACAACAATCCAGCATTCACAAAACTTACAACCATTACTGTCGTTGCAGACGATGACTGAATGATCGTAGTAATCAACAAACCAGTCAACACGCCCATAAAGCGGTTTTTAGTCATGATGGTTAAGATGGATCTTAACTTATCACCCGCCACCTTCTGCAAACCCTCGCTCATTAAGGTCATGCCATATAGAAACATCCCTAATGCACCTATAAGCTCAATAAAATTTAAAAATGTGTATTCCACAACTATAAAAATTAGAATTACGATAGCAAATATATATTTTTTTGTATATTTACGAAACACATTTAAACAAATTATCTGCTTTTTGTTTCAAAATTATAACGCACCTATTAAAAATCTATTACACATGCAAAATCACCGTATAAAAATCATCTGCAAGAACAATGGGCAAAGCATCACGGCACCCATTGGAACTACTTTAAACGAGGCTTTATTGCTTTTACAAGTTCAAACAAAAAGCCCTATCGTAGGTGCTTTGGTCAACAACAAACCCACGTGTCTTCACATGGGATTATACAAAAACAAAACCATCGAATTTATTGAACAAAACACCAGTATCGGCAAACGAATTTACGTAAGATCGCTTGTATTCCTACTACACAAAGCCATAGAAGACACTTATCCAGGTGCTCGATTCAGGGTTGAATACGCCATCTCCAATGGTTATTATTGCACCATCGAAATAGACAAGCAACGCATCTCTATGGAACAACTAAAAACCATCAAGGAAAGAGCACTTCAACTGGTAGCAGAAGATCTTGAATTCGAACTTTTTTATCAACCACGTAAACAAACCATCGACTCCTTTAGCAACCAAAACAAACACGGCGTTAGTAATCTATTGCAGTACAAAAAATCGTACTATACCTACCATTACAGATTAGGTAATTTGGACGATTATTATGCCGATTTATTGGTCCCTTCTACCAAATACCTTACAACGTTCGATATTTGTCCTTATTTTGACGGATTTCTGTTGCGTGTCCCCAAGAAGACCGACCATACTCAGTTAGAAGATATTGTACAACAACGCAAAACCTACGAAATCTACAAGGAGCACGTAAACTGGTGCAACATCATCGGCATGAAGAACATTACCGACTTGAATGCACTTACCAAAGAAAAGCGCAGTACCTACATTAAAGTATCTGAAGCGCTTCACGAAAAGAAAATTGCTAAAATTGCCGAGCAAATTATAGAAAAGAAGACTGCAAGAATTGTGCTATTAGCAGGACCTTCGTCGTCGGGCAAAACAACCACCAGCAAACGACTCAGCGTTCAATTAGCCGCATCGGGAGTTAGGCCGCTAACCCTATCGCTCGATAATTATTACCTAACCCACGATAAAACACCCCTAGATGAGTTTGGAGAATTGGATTTTGAATCGTTGTATGCCCTCGATTTACCCTTACTCAACCAACAATTGCAACAACTAATTGCAGGCGAAACCATTACGCCACCTATCTTTAATTTTAAGACAGAGCAACGCGAATGGGGCAAACCCATGCAACTCAAAGAAAACGAAATCTTGGTTATAGAAGGCATTCATGGACTCAACCCAGAACTTACCGCCTCCATCAGCGACGATTTGAAGTTCAAAGTATATGCTTCTGCCCTTACAGCCCTATCGCTCAACGATCACAACTGGATCTCGGCTTCCGATACCCGCTTGCTACGCCGTATTATTCGCGATTACAAGTACCGCAACTATCCAGCCGACAAAACCATCGAACGCTGGCCCAGTGTACGACGTGGCGAAGACAAGTGGATTTTCCCTTATCAAGAAAATGCCGATGCTATGTTTAACTCATCGTTGCTATTTGAATTGGCTTCTATTAAACGCCAAGCGGAACCCATATTAAACGAAGTGCCAGAAGATAGTGATTCGTATCCAGAAGCCTGCAGACTACTTCAGTTATTGGAATTTGTAGTGGCTATCCCTTACGGCGAAATTCCGCAAACATCCTTGTTAAGAGAATTCTTAGGCGGTAGTGGTTTTCATTATTAACGCAGTAAGCGCATGATTGTTTCGTATTCAAATCCGCGCGAAAGCGCAAACCGCATAACGGCTGCCCTTTGTTGGGTGGCCGTTGCTTTTGTTGTCTTTTTCTTAGACTCAATTAATTGCATCAGAACTTGGTTATATGCTTCATCGTCAATGGTATCCAAGGCTTCCTGAATCACATTCGATGCCACTTTTTTCTGGCGTAAAACATGGGCTATTTTAATCTTTCCCCATTTATTAAACCGAAACTTATCGTTTACAAAGGCACGCGCATAACGCAGTTCATCAATGTAACCCAACCGAATCAATTCCTGCACAATTTCGTTTGCGTCGTCTTCAGAGACAGCTGCTGCAGAGAGTTTCTCCATCACATCGAACACACAATGCTCAGAACGCGAGCAGTATGCCATCATGCTATTTAACCATTGCTTATCCATACAGCAAAACTACATAAAAAACACCTAAAACAAAAATCGCTAGCAACAACGTTACTAGCGACCTTGTGTACTCGAAGAAGTCGAAATATTGAACCTTTGGAATGACTTTCAAAAAGTTGTAAAATTCATTAACGACAACTTCAGTTGGTTAAATCCAATAATGGAACAAATAACCAACAAAAAATTTTATTTATAGTTGGCTCTAAAAAAACAACTCCTTAGAAAAGAACCTCAACAAATAATTAAAATTAGTATATATCCTCACTTGCCCCTTATTATCAATTAGTTATATCGGTAAGCGCCCTTTTATTTATCCTTCCAGAGGAAGGTTAAATAGGCATACACCTGTTTGGTTCAAATATTTTTTCTAAAGATTTTACAAAACAAAAATAAACTTACCAAAAATACTAACTTTTTCAATTTTACTAGATATTTATTTAAAAATAATAATATAAAAAAATAATAACATTATGATTAAAAATTACAAACGACAATTTCGCGAACGTGATGAAGTCACGAAACAGAAGATAAGTAATAGTCTTCGCAACCGTACAAAAAGTGCTGTACATCGCCAAGCCATCTCTGATGGGTTAAAGGCATATTGGGAGGGTGTTCCTTCGATGAAGAATAACGAAGGAAAAACTCTTAACAATGGCAAAGAGTGATTTAGGTAGAACTATTATTGATGAATTAAAACTCTGTTATTCAGCAGAGTTTTCTCTTTTAAGTGAATTATCAAATTTAGATTTATACACTAGCTATTATTATGATGACTTCTTGTTATTTAGAATTGAGCATAAACATTATGAATATTGTTTCAGAGTAAGTTATTGTTTTGATTCAAATGTTCATACAAAAATAGCTGTTCTATGTTTTGGACTAAAGGGTACTAAAAGATTTCCAAATTATGTTTACTATGAAATTGCAAATAAAGCATTGTATAATAATGATATGTTAAAAACAGCATTGAAATTACCAAATGATTTAAGAATGGTTTTTAATCACATTACATCTATTGATTTAGCCCGTGATTATAAATATGATGTTGTAAAACGTATAAGAAAATTTGCAAGGCGTAGTGATGTTAAAATAAATGTGAATGGTAAAAAGATTGATAAGAATAAAGATTGTGATAATGGGCATTTTGTTTTCCCTTTAAATTTTAAGAGACTATCAAATCCTACTATAAATATTAAGCAAGCGAAAGCAAAAAAGAATAAAAATAAGGGATTAACGTTGAGTGTTTATAATAAATCCAAAGAGATTGTAAAATCTCATAAAGAATACATAAAGGAATTTTATGGAAATCCAAAATCCCTTCATCGCATAGAAGTGCATCAGAATAACGATGAAATAAAACGCTTTTGCAAGAATTCAGGAATAAAACAAGTTTTAACCCTCATATTTAATCAACTATTTTTGGATTCTATGTTTAGTGCTCATTTATCGTCTCTGTTGAGGTTTACGAAGGGAAGAACTAAGATTGAATGGGATGATTTCTTGCAATGAGAAGGTATGATAACAACACCCCCTGAGACTGCATATGCAGTCGTAAGTATAATGGGGAAAAAAGCCAATTGCAATTCGGCGTTTGAGATTTGCAAAAAAAAGAAAAAAAGAGAAATGCTGAGGTTACCAATAATACCCCAGCATTTTCAATTAATTTTGTACTATACCTATTTTGTACTATTTTTATGTTAAGAGAATAGTATAATGGTGTATTAATCTTACTCTTTTAGATATAAAGAATACAAAGAGTTATTTTTTAACTTGTTTAGATTCTTTTTTCGCAATCTTTTGAGCAAGTTTGATTTGTTTTTGATTTAGTTTTTCTATTGTTTTAGTTAAATCATTGTCTTTTTTTACTTGTGCGTTATTCCACTCTTTAAGAGCATTGATTTTTTCTACAACAACAGAAACATCGTTAGAGGTTTTAGCAGAACTAATATTCGATTCAATTTCAGATACATACTCTTCGATGCATGCTTCTTTTTGTTCAGGTTTTAGGTTGCTTACTCTACCTGATTTGAAATTATTGCTTAATGTAGTCGTCAATAATTTACCTTCTTTCTTAAAGATTTTTTTTGCTTCTTTGATTAAATCTTCTCTGTTCTTACTGTAGAATTTATCAAGTTTTTTGTCTGTTTTTGATAACGAATTATTGTAATCCTGCAAAGCATCTAATTTTTGTTCGATAACAAGAACTTCTTCTGATGTTGTTACAGCCTTTACATTCAGTTGAATTTCAACTTTCATGTCATTAATGTATCTTTTGATTTCTCTAGGCGATGCTTTTACGACAATTCCATCATTAAACTTGTCGAGCAATTCAGTATCCAAAATCAAGTTAGTAAATCCAACTACTTCAGCGTTATCGCTATCCCAATTGTATATGCCAATTACTTGGTATGTATTATCACCTGTAATGATAATACCATTACCTCCCAAATTATATGCTTGTTTAACTGCATTTTCATAGAACTTTTTGCGGATTTCTTTTTGTTTGCTCATGAAAATAGGGAAGATGAAAGGTTCATATGCATTGTGAGAAATAACCATATAATCTCCTTGTACATCATTTTCGGATAGGAAGATACGTACTTTACTTTTAGCTTCTAATTCTTCCTTGCTATTCATGCGTACATCATAGTTTCCTTGTAGTTCTCTGACGTTGTAAACTTTATTACTACAAGATGTAGAGGTGATAAGTAATCCTAATAATACTAAGTATAATAACTTTTTCATAATCTGTGATTTTTATTGTTAAACTGTTAATGATATTTTTTAGTCCATTTCCTTGAGTTTAGACAATAAAAAAACGTGGACTAAATACTTCGTTTACGCTTCTGAGGTATCGCCAAACACCATAGCACCATATACGAGTAAAAGCCCACGCCGAGGCGTGAGCGTCTTTACTTTTACTCTTGGTGCTTTCTATAAAATTGGCGATTTTCAGATAGCAAGAATAATAAAGTAATACGCTTCTTTATTTATATGTCTTTTAGAATCAATGTTTCATAGGCAGTTATTTTTTTATCCTTTGACAAAGGTATGTAATATGTTTGTTAAAAACAATATTTGTGATATTTTTATTCATAGATTGCTTCGATGAAATCCATCATCTTATCGACTATTGAGTTCTTTTTTAAGTCTTTATTTAAAGTGCTTGACTGTTGACTTATATCAAATATTTTAAACTCAGTAATACCATCACATTTACATAAAGTTAAGTAAAATCTTTGTACCTCAGCGTCAAACATTAATGTGAACACCTCATTTATTCCGTAACGATATGTAATAGCATCTTTCCTCATATTACTAGTAGAGCGGTTATAGAAATCTTCAATAGTATCTTTTAGCATTCTACCTCTATTGCATATTGGTATATGTACTATCCCTTCCACTTTATCAATAATATTAATAAACTGTTCCCTACTTTTGATAGAATAAATCTGATTGCCAGTCTCAACAAACCCATTAATGTACGAAAAATCTTCTGCTATTAAATCCATTGGGTTAACACCAATAGTTTCTGCTATTCTATTTAGTTGGTACAGTGAAGGATTTTCATTCGCTAGTAGTTGTGAAACTGCAGAAGGTGTGATATTCATTCTCCCTGCTAATTCTTTTATTGAAATCCCTTTTTCTTTTAGTATTTCTTTGATTATAACTCTTGCCATATTTAATAAATTTTGGCAAAAATAGATAAAAAAAATAAGAAAATGCTAATTTATTATGAAATAATTTAGAAATAACTTGTTTGTTGATTTAGAAAACACTAATTTTGCATTGCGATAATAAGGAATAACTAAATTTATATAATATGAAGAAGGTGGTTTTATTACTAAGAGTATCAACAAACTCACAAGATTACGAATACCAACGTAACACACTCACAGAACTATGTAAACGAAATGGTTGGCAAATAGTTCATACAGTTGAGAATAAAGTGTCTGGCGCAAAGAAAAACGAAGATAGAGAAGAAATAATTGAATTACTTGATTATGTCAAGCATAATAATGTTGATATGGTTCTTGCGACAGAGGTTAGTCGTATTGGTCGTAATACTCTTGAAGCTTTAAAGACTATTGAGATTCTTAACGAGCACAAAGTAAATTTATACTTTGCAAATTATGGAATAGAAACTTTACTACCAAATGCTGAGGTTAATCCAATTGCAAGACTGCTTCTAACAATATGTTTGGAAATTTCAAGTTACGAACGCAATTTAATTAAATACAGAATGAAAGCAGGGTATGAAGATTATTTAAAGAGAAGAAAAGATAACCCAAATTTGCGACTTGGAAGACAAGGTTACGAAAAGGACGAAAAGTCATATCGAGAGGATTATAAAGAAGAATTAACCTTGCTTAGAAAAGGTATAAGTCTTCGTAACATTCAGAAATTAACAGGCACTAGCATCGGAACTTTGCAAAAAATTAAAAAATTTGTGTAACCCTCCCTTGACTTTTTAAAACTAAAACCGTATTGTATGTTCAGTAAGATTGATAACATTAGAAATTATGAATACAAGTTGATTATTTGATAGAAAACGCACGAGCAAGTGCAAGGGTTTTACGCTTATCCCTGCCGTACAAGAATGCCCCAGAGAGAGTGATGGTGCAGGTGAAAAACAAATAACCTCAGCGCATAAATAACAAAGCAAAGAGGAGTGCGAGAGCACAAAATACTTAGTAAAATTGAATAACTTAAAACTAACCCAAGATGACATAAGAAGAATAATTGGAACTCAAATAACAGATGAGCAAGTGGAAGAAATCGCAGATTTCTTGGCATTATTTGCAATAATAACATACAATAATTTAGTTAAAGAATAGATATATGGATGAAGCATTAAATAGATTAACCAAGAAATTTGGCAAGGGTAAGAAGGTAGAATATAAAAAAGGTGGTAGAGCCGTAATATACATAAGAGTAAGTACAAAAAAACAAGAAGATGGTTTTTCCCCGGAGACTCAAAGAGAACATTGTTATGGATGGGCAAAAAATCACGATTATGAGGTTGTAAAGTGTTTTGGAGGAAACTATGAATCTGCAAAGTCTGATACAAAAAGAAAGCGATTTAATGAGATGCTGAGGTATGTTAAAGAGAAGAAAAATAAGATAGACGCTGTTATAGTTTATAATATGTCTCGATTCTCACGTACAGGTTCTTTTTCTGAAATTGATACATTGAAAGAACACGGGATAGTCGTCTTTTCTGCTTCGTCATCATACGATGCACGTACGATAAGTGGTGAATGTATTCAGGGTTTTGAGCTTCTTAATGCAAGGATAGATAACAAAATGAAATCCCAAGCAATTAAAGATAATGGAGAAAAAGCATTAAGAAGTGGCAGATGGATACAACAAGTACCTCGTGGTTATGATATGAAAACCACTAAAGCGAAACAAGAGATTACTGTAAATGAAATAGGTGAACAAATACGCAGAGCCTTTAAGTTAAAAGCCAATAATAATCTTACCAACGAAGAAGTTAGGGTAAAGATGAAAGCAGAAGGGTTAGATTTATATAAACAAGAATGGAGCAAAATATTCTCTAATATCTTTTACGCAGGATATTTTTCGCACAACTTTTTGAAAGGTGATATTATCAAAGGGCCACATGAAGCATTAGTTTCATTAGATGACTTTTTAAAAATAAATGGAATGTTAAACAAAAAACATACAAGTGGTTACGAGACTAAACTAGACAAAGAATATGCTCCACTTTTAGGTACTATCAAGTGTCCTATTTGTGGTAACAATCTAACTGCTTCGCTGAGCACTAAAATGCGAAAAAAATATGGTAAAGATATTGGTTATTACGTATGCAGTCACAAAGGATGCAAATACAATGCTTCAAGCCGAAAGGTTAATAAGAAGTTTGAGGATATTATCAATGGAGTTTCACTGTCTAAGGCATTTGAAGAGTTGCTCAAAATACAATTACAGAAATCTTTCCCAATTCTAAATGCAGACAGAATAAATGAGATAAAAAATATCAAGGCAAATCTATCAAGAATAGAAAATCAAATCAGTACGATAGAAGAGAATTATGCTCTAGCAAGCAACGAAAAAACGAAGAGAATATATATGAATGCATTAGAAAAAAAAGAGAAAGAAAAAGAAGAGGTTTTAGGACAGTTAACAGAAAAAGACAATTCAATATTGAACCTCGATAATTATATTAATTATGGATTAAATTTAAAAGATAATATCCTTGGACTCTGGCAATTAGCAAATTTGGGTGATAAAAAACGTATCCAGAATCTGATTTTTTTAGATGGTTTGGTATATAGTAAAGAAAATGACGATATTGAACCTCTTTCTAAGAACGAGTTTATCTTTCTATTTAACTCTAATTCAAGTAGTTCTGATAATAAAAGCAAGAGACAAGTCACTAAAAATAATGACTTGTCTCCTTGGGTACTCGAGGCGGGACTTGAACCCGCACAGCCGATAATGGCCAAAGGATTTTAAGTCCTTCGTGTCTACCATTCCACCACTCGAGCGAAAAATGCAGTGCAAAGATACTGTTTTTTTATACAATCACAAATATCTACACCAAAAAATTAGACATTACTTGCGTTTATAATGGTGCTTATAATAGTCAGATTCTAAGAAAGCTTCTGCTGCAACTTCCAACTCTGCATACCACTGTTCGCCAAATTTTCGAATCAATGGTTCTTTTAGGAATTTATACAAAGGAACCTGCAATTTCTTACCCAAAGCACAAGCACAATTACACACATCCCAGCGATGATAGTTCACCGCCGTAAATTTTCTGTACTCTGTCAATCTAACAGGGTATAAATGGCATGAAATGGGTTTCTTAAAGTCGGTTTTACCTTCCAAAAATGCCGTTTCCACCGCACATTTCCACCCAGTTTCATCTTGATATGCAAACACACACTCATCTCCATGAATAATGGATGTTACCAAATCTCCATCCGCATCTCTGTACGCAACACCCTGCTTTTCAATAAGTTCCTTTGCATCATCAGAAAGCAAGTGTTCCACCAAAGGATACACCTTCTCTAGCGCATCTTTTTCTTCTTCTGTGATAGGTGCACCACTATCCCCTTCCTTGCAACAAATGCCCTTACAAGCAACATAGTCGCACACAAAACACTCGGTTAACAAATCGAGCGATACTACTGTATTTTGAATCTCTAACATAGTCATTACCACCAATCATCACCCGAATCGGGAGTCCATTCTTGGAAAAAATCTTCGCTTTCATAAACAGGCGTTTCGGGTTCCTTAGGTGGCATGGTTTTCCACCTAAATTTTACAGGTGCTATATAAGCTGTTTTTACACGTATCCCATCAATTGTCCCCGCTCTAAAAATAGGTAGTGACTCCATAACACGCAAGGCTTCTGCATCTTGCTCTTCGGTTAACGATTGTACTACCAAAAAACGACCTGGTTTCCCACACCTATCAATAACAAACTGCACCAACACCTCGCCTGTTACCAATAATTGGTTCCCATTTTCGTCTATTTCGCCGCTATACACTTCTTGACGCTCTGTATTACGGTAAATATACAACGATAACTCGACATCACCACCAGGGAATTGTGCATCAATCAAATTTGAAGGGTAACTTGAATATGATCCTCCATAGATAGGTGATTCCTCATCATCAATACATCCTTCATACAGACGAACATACATATTATAATCACCTTGCGCATGCAATCCCACAAGGACAAAACACAATAGGGAAAATAAATAAAAACGTTTCATTGTTTTTTATAAAAATAATTAGTCGGATATATCGCTGCTAATAATCCCATAAATACAACGGTAAAATAAATAATAATTACATCTAACGCCTCTACTTTTACGGGATAACTATCTGTTACAAAACTTGCATTATTTCCTAAGGATATTAATCCATATTCTTGTTGAAGATAACACAATAATAACCCTAAAACAACACCAACAATAGCACCAATTATAGAAATCATCCATCCTTCAAATAAGAATATTCTTTTTATGATACTATCCGATACTCCCAAATGCTTTAAAATCTGAACATCTTGTTTCTTTTCTATGATGAGCATTGAAAGCGATCCTATGATATTAAATACAGCTATTAGCAAGATAAAAGACAAGATTAGATAGGTAACCCATTTCTCAATCTGCAACATATTATAAAATTCGGCTTGTTGCTCGTACCTATTCTGAATCTGATATTTATCGCCCAATAAGGTTTGCAATTCTTTCTGAACCGCCCCTTCATTCACGCCATCCTTAAATTTCAATTCAACCGATGTAACCTGAGTAGGATAGTCATATAAATCCCTAGCTAAATCAATAGGAATCAACATTAGACTGTTATCATATCGCTCTTGTTGAACCATAAAAATACCTGATAAGTACAAAAAACTTCGATGAAAAGCTTTATCAGGTTGCATTAAATTCACTTTAGCATGGCGTTTGGGAACATACAACCACATTGGTTCTACAAAATGAACGCTTGCACCCAGCGAACGAGCCAACCCAACCCCTATAACAGCAGTACTAACATTCGGATCATCTAAATAGAAACTACCATCAATTAGGATACTATCAATATGATTGATCTTAGTATAATGAGATGGAACACCTTTAATAGTTATAGGCAATTGTTTATCTGCATACTGAACCAAAGCATTATCCTCTATCACCTCGCAATATATATCTACACTGGAATGCTCTAATACAGGACGAATACTATCCAACTCAAACGATTTACCCTGAAGCGAAGTAATTCGATAAGGAGGATCAAAATTGCTAAATAAACCCTCTATAACCCCTTGAAATCCATTAAACACCGACAATACACACACCAACGCCATGGTGCCAATAGTAACACCACATACCGAAACAAAAGAGATTAAATTAATTACATTCTGCTTTTTTTTCGAGAAAAGGTATCGTTTTGCTATATAAAACGAGAAATTCATGCTAAGCTTTTAGCAATTGGTCAATGTTCTCTAAATAATCCAATGAATCATCTAAGAAGAAGGTCAACGTAGGTACAGTACGTAGTTGATGACGAGTACGTTGAGCCAAATCGTGTCGAATAGATACCGATTTCTCATTCATTAATTGCAAAATCTCTTGCTCCTTGTTAGAAGGGAATACACTAATATACACACGTGCAACACTTAAATCGGGACTAATGCGTACAATGGTAGGAGACACCAAGATTCCTTGTTGTAGGCTTCTGGTAAATCCTAAAAAGATTTCGCTTATCTCTTTTTGAATTAGACGTGCTATTTTACTTTGTCTTGTTGTTTCCATAATCTACCTAATTTACCCGCAAAGATAATAATTTTTGGCCAATCGTCTCACCGCCCCTACAAACAAAAAAAGACCCTGAGGAAAATCCTCAAGGTCTTCTGAAAAATGGCGGCTACCTACTCTACCACAAACGCAGTACCATCGGCGCTACCGGGCTTAACTTCTCTGTTCGGAATGGGAAGAGGTGGAACCCCGGCG